>JAJPKK010000349.1 GCA_021323775.1 Hyphomicrobiales bacterium | reverse complement strand
GCAGAAGTTGACCTTGCTGCGTCCATCAGTGGTGAGGTCTTCAACCAGAAGGATGCGCTGACCCTCCTTGACGTCGCCTTCGATCTGGGCGTTGCGTCCGAACTCTTCGGAATTATGCACCTTACAAACCTAACGGTTCGGCGTAGAAGAATCTTCCAACATGGAACCTAGCGTTTCTTGTTAGTGGCGCGCCCGGCGGACCTTGCTACCACGCACGCGGACCAACATGATCCGGTGACTGGCGAGTCAACCGCGGCCGTAAAGCTTGTCGGACGTGAGCTGTGCAAGCTGAGCTATGATTGCAACTGCATCTTCTGCTGTGCCGCCGTCAACCACGAATTTAACCGCGCGCGTGAAATACTCAGCACCGGAAACGGTGAGCACGTAATTGTCGTCGCCGGTCACGATCCGCTCGCTTCGATTTTCGGCATGGTCGGCAAAGACCATTCCTAGCGCGAACGCGACCGCATCCTGCGCCGCGTTTGCTCCGTCCGCACATTTCAATGCAAGGTCCGCCAGATGCTGCAAAACATTGGCGCCGCCAAAGGCAGGACGGCCGATTACGGAGGAGTAGTATTCTTGCAGGCGCGCCGCGTTCGCCACCGTCTCGCTCATTAGCGCAGCAAATCGCGCGCCGTGTAGATCGGTTCCAGGTCGATCCCTTCTTTTTTCAGGTTTTCGGCGGCGCCCTCCAGGCGGTCAACGACCGTGATTATCTTCTTGATCGTCGCGCCCCGCTCGCGCACGGCGCGGACTGCTTCCATCACGGAACCGCCCTTCGTCGTGACATCATCTATCAAGACAACGGTGCTATTGTCGGTAAAATTCCCGTCGATCTTTTTGTCGGTGCCGTGCCCCTTCTTTTCCTTGCGCACTACAAAACCTTGGATGGGATGATCGCGCCAACTCAACGCGCACACGGCCGCGACAATCGGAACGCACCCCAGCTCCAACCCCCCAATAGCATCAATGTCGGGGTCGTCGCGCAACAGGCTGTAGACGATTTCCGCGGTAAGCGTCGCGCCTTCAGGGTCGAAGGTCGTCGGCTTCATGTCCAGGTAGTAATCCGTGGTTCCGCCCGACGCCAGCTTGAAGGTCCCGCCTGAGAGCAGAGATTTCGCTTTGATAATCTCAAGCAGCCGCACCTTCACTTTCAAAAGAGCCTGGTTCTTTGAAAGAGCCGGGAGCGGCTTCCTTGTCGCACCCGCCTGCAACATAGGTGATTCTCCGCTTTGTTCCGCTCCATATGGCGGAGCATTGGTACGAAATAGGCTGTTTGCCCTCGCTTGTCAGGCGTTTTTTGCGTGTTTTCCGTAACAAATTGCCCCTGCAATCAGCTTGAATGGTAAATGGTCACCACTCGCTGCATTTACAGCCGTGACCTGACGCCGCGTGCCCCCCGGTCCCGTTAGCGTTTCTTGTTGGTGGCGCGTCCGGCTTTCCTCGATTCTGGCGGCGGTGTGCCGGTCTTGAGGGCGGCACCAAGCGCCTGTTCCAAGCTCAGCGGATAGAGCGACAAGGCGTCCTTGCGCGTTCCCTTTTTCACCGGCTGCGGGCTCGCTATATGTCGAGCGCCGTGGTCGGCTCCCTCCGGACGAACCGCGTGGGCAAAGGCGGAACCAGGATCGTACCATCACCGCGACGCATCGCCCGCCTTTGCCCACCCTACGAACCAACCACCCTCCACTCGATCGTCTCGCCGCCGCGATAGACGATTGCGCGCTCGTCGGGGCCATCGACCTTAACCTCCTCCGGCGCGACCCAGGAGGACTTTTCCAGCGTAACCGTGCCGGCGTTCAGCGGCAGTTTGTAATGCTTCGCGCCGTTGACGGACGCAAATGCTTCGAGCTTATCGAGCGCGCCCTCCTCTTCGAACACCTTGGCGTAAGTCTCAAGCGCGACCGGCGAATTGAACATGCCCGGCACGCCGTTGACGTTGACCTTGCGGGCAAAAGGATGGGGCGCCGAATCCGTCCCCAGGAAGTAGCACGATTCGCCGGAAGTTGCCGCTTTTCGCAGCGCATCGCGATCCCGAGCCGTCTTGATGACCGGCATGACATACATATAGGGCTTAAGCCCCGCGCCGAGCCAATCTGTGCGCGTCTGCACGAGATGGTAGGGCGTGATGGTGCCGCCGACCTGCGGTTTGGCGCTGTGGACAAAGTCGACGCCTTCCTTCGAGGAGAGATGCTCGAGCGTCATTCGCAGGCCCGGGAACATCTTCGTCAGAGGGATGAGCGTGCGTTCGATGAATGCTTTCTCGCGGTCGAAAATATCGACGTCAGGATCCGTCACCTCTCCGTGCATCAGGAACGGCATGTCAATTTTTTCCATGCGCTCCAGCACGCGGCAGACCTTTTTGAGGTCGGTCACGCCGGCGGCCGAATTGGTGGTCGCGTGAGCGGGATAGAGCTTTACCGCGGTGAACACGCCGTCACGGAAGCCGCGCTCGACGTCATCCGGATCGGTGTCGTCGCGCAGATAGCAGGTCATCAGCGGCGTGAACGTCGACCCCGGCGGCAGCGCGGCGAGCACCCGTTTCCGGTAGGCGGCGGCATCGGCCGTGGTCGCAACCGGGGGAACGAGGTTCGGCATCAGGATGGCGCGCGCGAAATTCCGCGCCGTGAATGGCAAGACAGCCTTGAGCATGGCGCCGTCGCGCACGTGCAGGTGCCAATCATCGGGCTTGCGGATGGTCAGGCGGGAGGTCATGCGCTGTTCCAGGTCGTGCCGCGAAAAGCGGGCATTAGCAACTACTTGGACTGAGACTACCTGATCGGGGCGGCCGCCGCCGCAAACGTCTCCATCGGAGGCTCGTCGATCATAGCGCCGGTGAGGTCCGCAACGCGGGCGAAACCTCGTTTCCTGCACCACTCCTCAAGACCGTCGAGGATCGCGAGCATCCCGGACGGATTGCGGAAGATGATGTAGCCCATCATGACGGCGGTCGCGCCGGCGAGCATGTACTCGACCACATCCTCCACCTTGACGATGCCGCCGCAGCCGATGATCGGGATCTTCACCGCCTTCGAGCACTGATGGACCATGCGTACGATGATCGGCTTCACGCCCGGCCCCGAAATGCCGCCGTATTTGTTGCCAATGGCGGGGCGGAACGTGTCGATGTTGATCTTGAGCCCGAGAATCGTGTTGGCGATCACCAGCGCGTCGGCGCCGGCGGCCTCGGCGGCTTTCGCAATCGCCACTACGTCGCCGGCGTTCGGCGACAGCTTGCACCACACCGGTTTCGCGGTCGCCTTGCGGATGCGGCTCATCACGTTGAAGGTGTGGTCCTCGTGCATGGCGAAGTTGCCGCCGCCCGGATTGCGGGTCGGGCACGAGATGTTGACCTCGATGACGTCCACCTCGGGCACGTCCACGTCGCGGGTCATCGCCTCGAAGTCGTCGGCGGTCTGGGCCGAGATGCTGCCGACCAGAGGCGGCGTGAAGCGCTTGTAGTCGGGGACCTGGTGCTCAAGGAAATATTCGATGCCCTTGGTGGGCAGGCCGATCGAATTGATCATGCCGCATTCAAGCTCAGCAACGCGCGGCGGCGGATTGCCGATGCGGTATTCCCGCGACACCGTCTTCGCCACCAGGGCGCCAAGCCGGTTGATGTCCATCACCTGGGCGAGCTCTGTGGAAAAAGCGCCGGACGCCGGCATGATCGGGTTCTTCAGCGTGACGTTCCCGATCTTCACGGTCATGTCTACCATCCGACCGCCTCCTGGAGATCGAACACCGGACCTTCGATGCACACGCGGCGCAACTCCTTGCGGCCATTGACCTCGAAGGTGCGCACGCAGACGTAGCACGGGCCGAGCCCGCAGGCCATGACCTGCTCCATCGCGACCTGACCCGGAATGCCGTGCTGCCGGGCGAGGCGCTTCATCAGTTGCATCAGCCGGTTGGAGCCGCAGGTGAAGAAGGCGTCGGCGCGTTTCGCCGCAATCAGGCCGAGCAGGATCCGCTCGACGTTCTCGACATCGCTGGAGCGGTCGCTGTCGAGCACCGGGACTACAGTACCGACTTCTCCGAACAGGTCATCTGCCATGATAAAGTCGCGGTTGCGCGCCGACAGGATGGCGGTTACGCCGACGCCGCAGCCGGCGGCGAGCTGGGAGATCGGCGCGAGAGTGGCGAGACCGACGCCGCGGCCGAGCACCACGATGTTGCGCCAGGACGGATCGAGATGAAATCCGACGCCGAGCGGGCCGACGATGTTGAGCCTGTCGCCTGCCTTCAACGTCGCGAGGCCCCTGGTGCCGCGGCCGACGCACTTGTAGAGGAACTCAATGCGGCCGCCGGCATCGTCGATGCGGTAGACGCTCTGCGGCCGCCGCAGCCACAGCTCGCCGGCATCGGGCGACGGACACAGGAGATTGAAAAACTGGCCCGGCCTGACGGTGAGCGCCTTCGGAGACGCCGCGACAACGAGATGTTTGTACTCCTCGTTGACCCAGTCGTGCGAGATCACCGGACAAAGCGCCTCCTCAGCCGGAATATCGGTTTCGATCGGAGGCGGTTCGCTCTTGCCGACGATGAACGGCGCCGATGCAAAGACATCACCCATCGCGCTCGATCTCGCCTTTCCGTGCGAATGGTGCGTAAAATTGAGCTATACCCCGGCCGGAACAAAATCAAGAACCGCCGCAATTCGTTGCGCGCGACCCTTGCCGCCGCACTGTGGTCGCGCGGTTTTGTGCAGCGCGGGTTGGTCCCCGGCTCGGCTCCACTTAGTTAACGCCCTCAGTGGCCGAGCGCCGCCTTGAGCGTCTGGAGCTGCTCCAGACGGGCCCGCGCCTTGTCGCGGCTCATATCATTCTCGGCGTCCGCAATGTCCTCCTCGCAATCCCGGATCGCCTGGGCGATCATGGCGGGGTCGATTTCCCCCACTGGGATTGCCTGCTCGGCCAGCACAGTCAGGCCCGCCGGGCCCATTTCGGCCAACCCGCCGCGCACCACGATGCGTTGCGGCCCGCCGTCTGCATGGATGGTGAGAAGGCCGGGTTTGAGCGTTGCGATATGGGGCGCATGGCCGGCCAGGACGCCGAACTCACCCTCCTCACCCGGGACATCGACCTGGCTGACCTCGCCCGCGTATAGCAGGCGTTCCGGCGACACCAGTTCGAAATGAAATGTGGCCATGACGAGCGAACCTATGCCTCGGCGGCGAGCTTCTTACCCTTTTCGACCGCCTGCTCGATGGTCCCGACCATGTAGAAGGCCGCCTCCGGCAGGTGATCGTATTTGCCCTCAACCAGTCCTTTGAAGCCGCGAATCGTATCAGCGAGATCGACCAATACGCCGGGTGCGCCGGTGAATACCTCCGCGACGTGGAATGGCTGCGACAGGAAGCGCTCGATCTTGCGCGCGCGGGCCACAGTGAGCTTATCCTCCTCCGACAGTTCGTCCATCCCCAGGATTGCGATGATGTCCTGCAGCGCCTTGTAGCGCTGCAGGACCTGCTGGACCTGGCGGGCAACCTTGTAGTGCTCCTCGCCGACCACGAGCGGCGTAAGCATGCGCGAGGTTGAATCGAGCGGATCGACGGCGGGGTAAATGCCTTTCTCGGCAATTTGGCGCGACAGCACCGTGGTGGCGTCGAGGTGGGCGAACGACGTTGCCGGAGCCGGGTCCGTAAGGTCGTCGGCAGGCACGTAGATCGCCTGCACCGAGGTCACCGATCCCTTGTGGGTGGTCGTGATGCGCTCCTGCAACGCTCCCATGTCGGTCGCGAGCGTCGGCTGATAGCCGACCGCCGACGGAATGCGGCCGAGCAGCGCCGACACTTCCGAGCCCGCCTGGGTGAAGCGGAAGATATTGTCCACGAAGAACAGCACGTCCTGGCCCTGGTCGCGGAAATACTCGGCAACCGTGAGGCCCGAAAGGCCGACCCGCGCGCGGGCGCCTGGCGGCTCGTTCATCTGACCGTAGATCAGGGCGCATTTCGATCCGGCCGTGGAGCCGTGGTGCTCTTTCGGGTCCTTGTTGACCTTCGATTCGATCATCTCATGGTAAAGATCGTTGCCTTCACGGGTGCGCTCGCCCACGCCCGCGAACACGGAGTAACCGCCGTGCGCCTTCGCGATATTGTTGATGAGTTCCATGATGATGACTGTCTTGCCCACTCCGGCGCCGCCGAACAGCCCTATCTTGCCGCCCTTCGCATAGGGAGCGAGGAGATCCACCACTTTGATGCCGGTTTTCAGAATTTGAGCTTCGGTGGATTGCTCGGTATAAGCCGGCGCCGGCTGGTGAATCGGCCGCCTGGCCTGATGCGGTATCGGACCGGCCTCGTCTACTGGATCGCCAACCACGTTCATGATGCGCCCGAGCGTGCCGTCGCCAACCGGCACGGTGATCGGCGCGCCGGTGTCGGTGACCTCCTGGCCGCGGACCAGACCTTCGCTGGTGTCCATCGCGATGGTGCGCACCGTTGACTCCCCGAGGTGCTGCGCGACCTCGAGCACCAGCCGTTTACCGTGATTGTCCGTTTCGAGCGCGCTCAGGATTGGCGGCAGATGTTCTTCGAACTGAACATCGACGACCGCGCCGATGACCTGGGTGATGCGTCCGATTCTGCCTTTGCTCATATACTGCATTCCTTGTTTTGGGCGCTTAGCGAGCGCCGCAATCACACCGCCTCGGCGCCAGAAATGATCTCGATCAGCTCTTTTGTAATCATCGCCTGTCGCGTGCGGTTATACGTCAGCGTCTGCCGGCGGATCATGTCGCCCGCATTACGTGTAGCGTTGTCCATCGCCGTCATCTGGGCGCCGTAGAACGAGGCTGTGTTCTCCAGCAGGGCGCGGAAGATCTGGATCGAGATGTTGCGAGGCAGGAGCTCGGCCAGGATATCCTCCTCGTCGGGCTCGTATTCGTAAACCGCGCCGTCGCTGCCCCCCGCGCCTGCCGGGATCACCGCTGGAATGAGCTGCTGCGCGGTCGGGATCTGCGCAATCACTGATCTGAACCGCGAAAAGAACAGGGTGCAGACGTCAAACTGGCCGGCGTCAAACAGGGCGATGATTTTTTGCCCGATGCCGGCCGCGTGCTCGAATTTGATCTGGCGCACGGCACGCAGATCGACAGTCTCGATGATGAGATCCTCGTATTGGCGCTTGAGCTGATCGAATCCCTTGCGGCCGACGCAGAGGAACTTGACGTGCTTGCCTTCGGCCGCCAGCGAGTTGGCGCGCTCCCTCGCGAGGCGCACGATCGCCGAGTTGAAGGGGCCGCACAGCCCGCGTTCGCCGGTACAGACCACGAGAAGGTGGCTGCGGTCCGAGCCGGTGCCGGTGAGGAGCCGCGGCGCGCCGGGATTGTTTCCGACCGACGCTGCGATATTGGCAAGCACCCGCTCCATGCGCTCCGCATAAGGTCGAGCGGCTTCGGCAGCCGCAGTGGCGCGGCGGAGCTTCGACGCCGCCACCATCTGCATGGCCTTGGTGATCTTCTGCGTCGCCTTGGTGGCGGCGATGCGGACCCGCATGTCCTTAAGGCTGGGCATCAGGCAAACGCTTTCGCGTAAGCATCAACCGCATCCTTAAGCCTTGCGGCGGTGGCGTCGGAAAGATCGCGCGCTTCGCGGATGTCTTTGAGAATATCGCCGTGCTTGGTCCGCAGCGCGCCGAGCAGCCCTTCCTCGAAGGCGCGCACCCGTTCGACCGGGATGGGATCGAGATATCCGTTGACGCCGGCGTAGATGACGCAGACCTGCTCTTCCATTTTGAGCGGCGAGAATTGCGGCTGCTTCAACAGTTCGGTGAGCCGCGAGCCGCGGTTGAGGAGGCGCTGCGTGGTGGCGTCGAGATCGGACCCGAACTGCGCAAAAGCCGCCATTTCCCGGTATTGCGCCAGCTCGCCCTTGATCCGGCCCGCAACCTTCTTCATCGCTTTGGTCTGCGCCGAGGAGCCGACTCGGGAAACCGACAAGCCGACGTTAACGGCCGGCCGGATGCCCTGGTAGAACAGGTCGGTTTCAAGGAAAATCTGGCCGTCCGTGATCGATATCACGTTGGTCGGGATATAAGCCGACACGTCGTTCGCCTGGGTCTCGATCACCGGCAGGGCCGTCAGCGAGCCCGCGCCGTTCTCCTCGTTCATCTTGGCGGCGCGTTCCAGCAGGCGAGAATGGAGATAGAATACGTCCCCCGGATATGCCTCGCGCCCGGGCGGACGGCGCAGCAACAGCGACATCTGCCGGTAGGCCACCGCCTGTTTGGACAAGTCGTCATAGATGATGACGGCATGCATGCCGTTGTCGCGGAAATATTCTCCCATGGTGCAGCCGGCAAATGGCGCCAGGAACTGCATGGGGGCCGGGTCCGAGGCGGTGGCGGCGACGATGATGGAATATTCGAGCGCGCCCTGCTCCTCCAGCACCTTCACGAACTGCGCGACCGTCGAGCGTTTCTGACCGACCGCTACATAGACGCAATAAAGCTTGACCTTCTCGTCGCCCGTGGCATTGAGGGACTTCTGGTTGAGGATGGTGTCAAGGGCAATTGCGGTCTTGCCGGTCTGTCGGTCGCCGATGATCAATTCACGCTGGCCGCGGCCGATCGGGATCAGCGCATCAATCGCCTTGAGCCCGGTCGCCATCGGCTCATGCACCGATTTGCGGGGAATGATGCCGGGAGCCTTGACGTCCACACGCCTGCGCTCGCCCGGAATCGGCCCCTTGTCGTCGATCGGGTTGCCGAGCGCATCGACCACGCGGCCAAGCAGGCCCTTGCCGACCGGGACGTCCACAATCGCGCCGGTGCGCTTGACGGTCTGGCCTTCGATGATTTCACGGTCCTCGCCGAAAATCACGACGCCGACATTGTCGGTTTCGAGATTGAGCGCCATGCCGCGAACGCCGTTCTCAAACTCGACCATTTCGCCGGCTTGAACATTGTCGAGACCGTAAACGCGCGCGATGCCGTCGCCGACCGACAATACCTGGCCGACTTCCGAAACCTCGGCCTCCTGGCCGAAGTTCCTGATCTGCTCCTTGAGGATCGCAGAGATTTCTGCCGCCCGGATTTCCATTAGCGGACCTCTTTCATCGCGTGCCTGAGTGCGTTGAGCTTGGTGCGCAGCGAACTGTCGACCATGCGGCTGCCAAGCTTCACCACCAGGCCGCCGATAATCGATGGATCGACCTTCACGTCGACTTGGACATCCTTTCCGGTCACCGCATTAAGCGTGTTCCGGACCTCGTCGCGATGCGCATCCGAGAGCGGCTCCGCGACCGTGACATAGGCCGTCACCTCGCCTCGGTGGCGAGCGACCAAAGCGGCGTAAGCCTTGATGATGTCGCGGACCGCAAACAGCCTGCGGTTGGATGTCACAACCATGAGAAATTGCGCTGCAAGGCCCTTTATTTCAGCCTTGTCGAGTATGCTCGCAATCGCCTTTGACTGGACGTCGGCCGTGAAGACGGGGCTGCGGACGAGGCGCATCAAATCCGCGCTCTCGTCAAGCAGCGCGTCGAATCTCTTAAGATCGGTCAAGACGGAATCAACGGTCCCCGCCTCGAGCGCGAGCTCCAACAGGGCCGTGGCGTAACGGCCCGCCAGTCCGGAGTTGATCGGATATTCGCCTGCCACAGGCTCACCGCAGGTTCTGACTATTTCCGCAGGCGAAGCGCCCCCTCTGGTTGAGGCGCAAGCCCTTGAAAATGTGTGAGGACTTGGATCTTCGGGAACGCCGCGTCAGCATAGCCCGGTAAAATCGCGGGTTTGCTAACACAGTGGGAATTGGGGCGCAATACGGCGGTCAACCGCCGTTCGTCTTATCTTCCGGCCTGATGCTGCCGGATCACATCGCCCAATTCGCGCACCGTGTCCGCCGACGTACAGCGACCCAAAGGAGCGCGCCCCTGCCGCATCCTTGAGGCCCGTTTCTCACCAGCCCCGATTCCTTCAGATTGGCCCAAGTGAGGGATTGATTTGGTGCTGCCGGTTTGCCGGCGGAGGGCCTCAGGCTAGCTGTTCCGGGCCGGCAGCCTGAGCAAAGTGCCGACCGCCGCGCACCCCTTTCCGGTCGATGGACTAAGCGTATAGCTTTCGCCCGGAGTGCTGCCGGCGTAACGCGCGCCGGGCACGAAGACCGGCAGGAACGTGTTTGGGCCGGAAATATTGAACGCTACTCTGCAAGGGAGCAGGACTACTCTGATAAGGACGCAAGGATTTCGGCCGCGGGCAAGCCGGATTTCTAAATCCGCCATGAAGATCATCAGCGGCGGACAGACGGGCGTGGACCGCGCCGCGCTTGATATTGCGATCGAGCGCGGCATGCCCTGGGGCGGCTGGTGCCCACGAGGGGGCTGGGCCGAGGACTTTCCTGATCCGCCCGGGCTCCTGAGCAAATATCCTGCGCTGCGGGAAACACCGTTCGCTCAACCGGAGCAACGTACCCAATGGAACGTGCGCGACAGCGACGCGCTGCTCCTCATCGCCGGTCGCGAGGGCCTCTCAGTCTCCGCAGGAACGCGGCGCGCCCGAGAGTTGGCCAGCAACTACGGCAAGCCGGCTCTTGTCATCGACATCAGCCGGCCGGATGCGACTGCGCAGGTCGCCGCGTGGCTCGACATGCAATGCGGACGATTTGGCGCCGGTATGGCGCTCGGCATCGGCGGTCCGCGCGAGAGCGAAGCGCCTGGCATTTACGCCAGCGCGCGCGAGTTGCTGGCGGGCGTGCTGGATCGCCTCACCAGCAACCGGGATTGAGCGGGGCGAAATCCCGAGGCGGCGTTGCCTCGCGGAGATCCTGTCCCGGGCTTCGCTTCGCTCAACCCGGGCTAAAAGTTCTGAGTGGCCCCATTCAGTCGAAACGGCCGTCCGGCGGAAAGCGGATGGTCTGATCGTAGCGCGAGGGCGTGGTCATATCCTTGTCGCCACGGGCCGGCAGCACGACCGCATCGGCAATATAAAGCCTGCCTCGGTGGTAATAGAGCGAACTGCGCACCCGGCTCCCATCCGGGCGATCGACCACGAGCGACACCCCAAAGACCGACCTTTGGTCCTGATAGACGCGCGGGAAATCGGTAAACAGCACCTCGCCCTCCCGCTGCAGCCGATTGGCCGCCTCGTTGAGGAAATTTGCGCCCATGTCGGGACGGCTCGCCAGGTCGACGACGGTCAGCTTGTAGAGGACGTGGTCATCCTCGGCCGAATAGGCCATCGACGGAAGGCCCTTGGCATAGACCGAGTCATAGGTCGATTTCATCGCCTGGGGCTTGGCCGGAAACTGGATCGCCACGCCTTGGTCGAGGTATTTGTATTCCTCCCAGGCCGATGCCGGGCGCGCCGCCAGCGAAAGCGCGAATGCGACGAAAGCCAAAATGCGCATGGCGGTCCTCAGCGATCTGGCTCACTGCACCGGCCGGTAGACCGGCGCAACAATTTCGCCGGTTCCTTCGCCGCAGCCGCGGTTGGAGCATACCCTCTGGCCGCTCGGGAACTTGACGCTCATGAGCTGACCGCCGCGCGAACCGTCCTTCATCGGGCGGAAGCCGACCTCTATGGTTTCGCCAACCCTCGGATGGTCCGGCGCCCAGCCGAGCGAAACCAGTTGCGACGGCGAACCGCCCTCGAAAGCCCATGTCGACGTCTCGCCCTTGTCATTCACGATGGTGACGTGCAGCCAGGCATGCGGGTTGACGAACTCGAACTGCTTCACGGTGCCCGACATGTACAGCACCTTCGACTGGTCGAACATGGCGAAGGCATGATGCGCAACGGCCGGCGCCGCAAACAGCGCCGCCGCAACGCTGGCAAGGCCAAGAGCTTTCATGGTCATGATCCGCTCCATGACGTGAGAAAGCGGAAGATTACCACGGATGCAGCCGCGCTGGAATCCGATTTCTCCACCACTGTCCTGTAGGGACCGGCATCCTTGACGGTATCGCAAGCCGCTAGGATCATGCTTCGATGCGATTCGAGATTTTTGGGGGAATCGCTCATGTTCGCTCATGTTCGCTTGGCGGATGGCTCTGTCCATTTGGCCGAGGTACACTGGTATGAAGCATCTGGAATCGGACGCAAAGAATTCAAGATTAAACATCTGCTTTGAAACGCGACACCATGGCAAAGCCCCCCTCAAAACAGCTCGTTGTCTGCATCGACAACGAAGGCTACGCGGCATCGCTTGAGAAGCGGAAGATTTATGTTGCGCTTCGAGCCTTTCAAGAATCCCGGCGCGGTACTGACCATACAGTTGAACCCGTTTGTCTGAAGAAGGGCGTAGCTTCCGAATCGAGAGCGTTCGTTTGACACAATCATAGCAGCGATCCCTCGAATGGCTGGAGCGGTATTGCCCAGCCGTCATATTCGAATTTCGTTCTTAAAGCACCGCCATCTCACAAAAAGCTCACCGGATCGACATCCACTTCCAGCCCAACCCCCGCCTCCGCCTTCGGCGCGCGCCGCAGCCAGCCGCGCAGATAGCCCGACAGGTCAAAATTTCGCGGCGCCTTCGCGAGCAGCCGAAATCTGTGTCGCCCGCGTATCACGGCGATCGGGGCTTCGGCGGGGCCGAGCACCTT
This sequence comes from Hyphomicrobiales bacterium, assembly GCA_021323775.1. Classification (GTDB taxonomy): domain Bacteria; phylum Pseudomonadota; class Alphaproteobacteria; order Rhizobiales; family Xanthobacteraceae; genus JAJPKK01. The sequence goes on along the minus strand of JAJPKK010000349.1, from coordinate 42,167 downwards.
GACGGCATCCTCCGGCGGCGCCGCGCCGGCGAGGCGGCGCGCGAAACCCTCGGCCGAATGCCGATCCGGGCCGGAGACGATGAGGCTCGCGAGCCGCCCGAACGGCGGATAGCCTCTGCGCTCGCGCGCCTCGATCTCGGTTGCGTAGAAGGCCTCGCGGTCGCCGGCAATGATCGCGCGCATCACCGGGTGGTGGGGCTGGTGGGTCTGGAGATAGCCCTGGCCGCGGCCGCTTTCGCGGCCGGCGCGGCCGGCGACCTGATGCAGGAGCTGAAACGTCCGCTCGGCCGCGCGCGGATCGCCGTTGGCGAGGCCGAGGTCGGCATCGACGATGCCGACCAGGTTGAGCTTCGGGAAATGATGCCCCTTCGCCACCAGTTGGGTGCCGATGATGATGTCCACCCGGCCTTCGGCGATCTCCTTCAGTTCCTCGCGCATGCGCTCGGCGGTGGCGACGAGATCGCTCGACAGCGCCATGATGCGGGCATCCGGGAAAAGCGCAGAAGCCTCCTCCGCAAGGCGCTCGACACCCGGCCCGCAGGCGACGAAGCTGTCGCTGGCCTGGCATTTCGGACACGAAGGCGGCCGCGGCGTAAAGAAACCGCAGTGATGACACACGAGCTGCCGCCGGAAGCGGTGGTCCACCAGCCAGGCGTCGCAGTTCGGGCAGGAAAACCGGAAGCCGCAAGGACGACACACCGTCAGCGGCGCGTAGCCGCGGCGGTTAAGGAACAAAAGTGCTTGCTCCTTGCGTTCCAACGCGATCTTCACGGCCTCGGCGAGGCGCGGCGCAACGAAGCGCCCGCGCGGCGGTCCTTCGCGGGTGAGATCGATCGCCTCGGTTGCGGGCAGGTGTGCGCCCCCGAACCGCTCGGGCAGACGCAAACGCCGATACCGCCCGCGCCTTGCGTTGACTTCGGTCTCGATCGAAGGCGTCGCGGAGGCGAGTACGACCGGGATTTTTGCGATGTGGCCGCGCACAACCGCCATATCGCGGGCGTGGTAATGGACTCCATCCTCCTGCTTGTAGGCTGCGTCGTGCTCCTCGTCGACGACGATGAGGCCGAGATCGGCGTAGGGCAGGAACAGCGCCGAGCGCGCACCCGCCACCACGCTGACTTCGCCGGCCGCGACCGCGCGCCAGGCGCGGGAGCGCCGCCGCGGGCTCACCTGCGAATGCCATTCTGCCGGCCGTACGCCGAAACGTGCGGCGAACCGATCGAGGAACTGCGCCGTGAGCGCAATCTCCGGCATGAGAATGAGGCTCTGCCGGCCGCGCGCGACGGCTTCGGCAACCGCCTCAAAATAGACTTCGGTCTTGCCCGAGCCCGTGACGCCGTCGAGCAGCGTCACGGAAAAGCCTTCCCGGACGCTGGCGCGCAGCGCGGCGGCGGCCGCGGCCTGCGCAGGAGTGAAATCCGGCGCCGCAAAGGCAGGGTCGGGAGCCCTCGCCGCAGGTTCCGGCGGCAGCTCCACGACTTCGAGCGTGCCTTCGTCGATCAGGCCGTCGATCACGGCGACCGACACGCCGGCGTCGCGCGCAGCATCGCGTTTGCCGTGGGCAAGGCCGTCGGCCAGCGCGTCGAGCAGCCGAGCCCGTGCGGCCGTCATGCGCGCAGGCGGCGGACCGGCGAGCCGAATGCCGATCCGCGCGCGCTCCGGGCTTAAATGCTCGCTCATCCGCAGCGCCATGCGCGCCACCATGCCGCGCGGGCTCAGCGTGTAGCCGGACACCCAGTCGACGAACTTGCGCAGCTCTGGCCGCAGCGGCGGAATGTCGAGCTTTGCCGCCACATCTCTGAGGCGATTGTCGAGCCGCGGATTGGGCGTCGCATTGTCGGCCCATACCACGCCCGTGCATTCGCGCGCGCCCAACGGCACCCGAACGAGGTCGCCGGGCGCAAGCTCCAGGTCATCCGGCGCCCGGTATGAATAGGCACGATCGAGCGCAACCGGAATCAGCACGTCGACGATGCGTCTGGTCATGATCTTTTTGTGCTCGTCGACTGCGTTTTCCGGCCATACCGGACACAGCGCTTTCTCGGGCCGTGGCCGGACTTGTCCCGGCCGCCGCGTTGCGCTCGCTCTGCGCTCTCACGATCGGGGTCGCCGGAACCAGCCCGGCGACGACGGGAGGATATGTGATTCGAAGCGATCACCCCTACTATAGGGCCGATTCGGCGCGTTAATGAAACCGACACGCAGGGGGTGCGATAACGCGCGAGGTGTCAAGATTGAAAAGGATTGCGGTCCTACGATGAGCGAACCCAGGAATCCGCCGGCCAATGCCGACGCCGATCTGCCCTTAACGGTGCCGGAGGTCGCCGCCGAAATCCGCGACTGGCTCTCCCATCTCGGCGCCGAGCGGCGGATGTCGAAGAAGACGGTGGAAGCCTACCAGCGCGATGTCCGGCAATTTCTCGATTTTCTGGCGATACATTTCGGCGGCCGGGTGACGCTCGCGGGCTTACACGGGATCGCCGCCCAGGATGTTCGCGCTTTCATGGCGCATCGCCGCAGCCAGGGCGCTTGCGGGCGATCCCTCATGCGCTCGCTCGCCGGCATCCGCTCATTTGCGCGCTTCCTGGAGCGGCAAGGCAACGGCAGAGTCGGGGCGCTTCACGCTGTCCGGGCGCCCAAGACGCCGAAGACGCTGCCGAAACCGCTGGCCATTGCGCCCGCCAAGCGCCTCGCCGACGCAGGCTTGCGCGCCGGCGAAGAACGCGCGCCCTGGGTGCTGGCGCGCGATGCGGCGGTGCTGGCCCTGCTTTACGGATCGGGGCTGCGCATCTCCGAGGCGCTTGGCCTCAAGGTCAAGGATATTCCGGCGCCCGGCCGCGGCGACACCATTACCGTCACGGGGAAGGGCAACAAGACCCGCATGGTTCCGGTGCTGCTTCCGGTGCTGCAGCTTGTTGCCGATTATTTCGCGATTTGTCCCTATGAGCGCGCGCCGGATGCGCCGGCCTTCGTTGGCGCCAAGGGCAGGCGGCTGTCGCCGCGCATCATTCAGCTCGCAATGGCGGGCTTGCGCGGCGCGCTCAACCTGCCGGAAACCGCCACGCCCCACGCGCTGCGGCATTCCTTTGCGACCCACCTCTTATCGCGCGGCGGCGATTTGCGGTCGATCCAGGAGCTGCTCGGCCACGCTTCCTTGTCGACCACGCAGGTCTACACCGCCATCGATGCCGACCGGCTCATGCAGGTGTACCGCAGCACCCATCCCCGTGCGTCCACCTGAGCGTGGACAAATCGGGCGCATGATGGCGTGTTTCCTCATGCGAGCCGCAACATTTGCGCAGTTTTTGCCCGGCTTACCCTCCCGCCTCGGCAGGGCAATCGCATGTGGGTCCAGCCGTGCGGCGCTCCCTCTCCCCGCTTGCGGGGAGAGATGAGGCGGCCCCATGCGATTGTCCTGCCGGGGCGGGGAGAGTAGGGTCGAGGCCCACAGAGGAGGGATGAGCCATGGAAGCTCATGAAAAGTTGGAACAAGCCGAACACGCGGAGCATGCCGCTGGCGTGAATAAGCAGATCGCGCTGCTGATTGCGATCATGGCGCTGTTTCTTGCGTTGTCCGAGATGCTCGGCAAGAGCGCCAACACGGAGGCGATTACCCTCAACATCAAAGTGTCCGACACTTGGAATTTCTTTCAGGCCAAGAATATTCGCCGCACCGTCGTTCTTGCAGCCGCCGACGAAATGAAAGTCGAGACGATACGCGTCAGCGACAGTCCCGCGAAGGACGCCATGAACAAGCAGATCGACGAATGGCAGAAGACGGCCGCGCGCTATCGCTCCGAACCGGAGACGCGCGAGGGAACGACCGAGCTTGCCGAGCGCGCCATGGAAGCCGAGCATGAGCGCGATACGGCGCTCGCGCGCTATCACAATTACGAGATCGCGTCGGCGGCCTTTCAGATCGGAATTGTACTCTGCTCGGCCGCGGTTATCACCGGCATGTTTGTGCTGGCCTGGGCCGCCGGCGGCGTAGCAATTCTGGGTATCGCATTTACGGCGCTTGGACTGTTTGCTCCCCATGCGCTTCATTTGGGTTAGTCCCGCCGCGCCAGAAGTCGTTCCGGGCGCCGTCGCGCGTCGGCTGTTGCCGATGTGCGCATCTTATAGTGCCGATCTGTGGTAAACCCGAGATCGGATGCGGCGAGCCCGGAACCCATAGCCGCGGCGCTCGGGGGATGGATTCCGGGCTCGCGTGCTGCGCAGGCGCCCCGGAATGACGCCTCAAACATCTTATGACGCAGTAGCATTAGACGGCGCTCCAGTCGACTGAACTATGGCCGGGCTCGTCCCAACGCTTGTCCCGGCCGTCGACGGCTTTTCCGCGTCGCGGCGAGTCAGAAACGCACGGTCCTCTCCCACTTCGTAAGCGCCGGAATGCCGGCACAAGATCACATATGGATCGCGCGCTTGTCCACGGCCAGCGCGGCTTCCTTCACGGCCTCGGGCAGAGTCGGGTGGGCGTGGCAGGTGCGGGCGATATCCTCGGCCGCGGCGCCGAGCTCCATCGCGATTGCGGCTTCGGCGATCATATTGCCGGCGTCCGCGCCGATGATGTGGACGCCCAGCACCCGGTCGGTCTTGGCGTCGGCTAAGATTTTCACGAATCCGTCGGTCTGCTGATTGGCCTTGGCGCGGCCGTTGGCCGTGAAAGGAAATTTGCCCACATTGTAGGCCACATTGGCGGCCTTGAGCTCCTCCTCGGTCTTTCCGACCGAAGCCACCTCCGGTGAGGTGTAGATCACATTCGGAATGACGTCGTAGTTCACATGGCCGGCCTTGCCGGCGATGATTTCCGCGACCGCGACGCCTTCGTCCTCCGCCTTGTGGGCCAGCATCGGCCCCGCGATCACGTCGCCGATGGCGTAGATGCCCGGCACTGAGGTGGCAAAACGGCCGTCGACCGGAATGCGGCCGCGCTCGTCGAGCTTGGGCCCGATCGCCTCGAGGCCGAGACCTTCCGTATAGGGTACGCGGCCGATGGCGACGAGCGCCACGTCGGCCTCGATTGTGGAAGCTGCGCCGCCCGCCGCGGGCTCGACGGCTGCCTTCAAGACCTGTTCGCTCGAATCGATCGCAGCCACCTTCGAGGCAAGCTTGAAGCTGATGCCCTGCTTTTCCATGAGGCGCTGGAATTGCCGCGCCACCTCGGCGTCGATGCCGGGCAGGATGCGGTCAAGAAACTCCACCACCGTGACTTGGGCGCCGAGCCGCCGCCAAACCGAGCCGAGTTCAAGACCGATGATCCCGGCGCCGACGACCAACAGATGCCTCGGCACCCTCTCAAGCGAGAGCGCGCCGGTCGACGACACGATCCGCTTCTCGTCGATTGCCACTCCCTTGAGCCGCGCCGCATCGGAGCCCGTGGCGATGACGATCGCCTTGGCGTCCAAGGTGCTCCCCGGTCCGCCCGCCGGCTTCACCTCGACCCTGCCGGGCGCAACGATCCGGCCGACGCCGGCATGAGCCTCAATCTTGTTCTTGCGGAACAGGAAAGCGACGCCCTTGACATTGCCATCGACCGCATCGTCCTTGAACCGGAGCATGGTTGGAAGATCGAGCGCAGGCGTTGCGACCTTGATGCCCATCCTGGCGAAAGCGCGCCCGGCCTCCTCGAACCGCTCGGAGGCGTGCAGCAGCGCTTTGGACGGAATGCAGCCGACGTTGAGACAGGTGCCGCCGAAGGTCTTATCCTTCTCGACCACCGCGACCTTCATGCCGAGCTGCGCCGCGCGGATGGCGCAGACATAGCCGCCGGGACCGCTGCCGATGACGATGAGGTCGTAGGAGGGCATGTCAGTCACAAGTCCAGCACCAGCCGCGCCGGGTCCTCCAGGCACTCCTTCACCCGCACCAGGAACGTCACCGCCTCGCGCCCATCGACGATCCGGTGGTCGTAGGAGAGCGCGAGGTACATCATCGGCCGCGCCTCGATCTTGCCGGCGACGACCACCGGCCGGTCCTCGATCTTGTGCATGCCGAGAATGCCTGACTGCGGGGCGTTGAGGATCGGGGTCGACATCAGCGAGCCGTAGATGCCGCCATTGGTGATGGTGAAGGTGCCGCCTTGCATCTCCTCGATCTTAAGCAGCCCATCTCGCGCGCGCCGTCCGTAGTCGGCAATCTCCTTCTCGATCTCCCCAAGCGATTTTGCGTCGCAATTGCGCACCACCGGCACCACCAACCCTCGCTCGGTCCCGACCGCGATGCCGATGTGGTAGTAATTCTTGTAGATGATGTCGGCGCCGTCGATCTCGGCGTTGACGGCGGGAATTTCCTTGAGCGCCTGAACGCAGGCGCGCACGAAGAAGCCCATGAACCCGAGCTTCGCGCCGTGCTTCTTTTCGAACAAATCCCGGTAATGACCGCGCAGCGCCATCACGGCGCTCATGTCGACCTCGTTGAAGGTCGTCAGCATCGCGGCGGTGTTCTGCGCGTCCTTGAGGCGCCGCGCAATGGTCTGCCGCAGCTTCGTCATGCGCACGCGCTCTTCGCGCGCGGCGTCGTCGGCAGGCGACGGAGCGCGCGCCTGAACGGCGGCCGCTGGCTGAGCAATCGCCGTCGGCGCTGCCGCGGCGCGCTCGATGGCGGCCAGCATGTCCCCCTTGGTGACGCGGCCGTCCGGGCCGGTGCCTCTGACCGATTCGGGCGCAATGCCGGATTCCGCGCTCAGCCGGCGCACCGAAGGCGCGAGCGGCATCTCGGCCGCGGGCTTCGGAGCCTGGGGCGGTGGGGCAACCTGTGGCGGCGGAGCAGGAGCGGCCGGGGCCGCCGGAGCGGCGGGCGCTCTCGCGGGAGGGACGGCCTTCGCCGGCTCTGCGGCTGCCCCCACCCTACCCTCCCCCGCATGTGGGGGAGGGTAGGGTGGCGGGCGGACGCCGTCGCTTGGCTTGATCTGCCCCAGCAGCGCCCCCACCGCAACCGTCTCACCGTCTTTGGCGGCGATCTCCGATAGAACGCCGGCAGCGGGCGCCGGCACCTCGATCGTCACCTTCTCGGTCTCCAATTCGACGAGCGGTTCATCGGCAGCCACGACGTCGCCGGGCTGCTTGAACCATTTTCCGATCGTGGCCTCTGTTATCGATTCACCGAGCGTGGGGACCCGAATTTCGGTCATGGGGGCAGTTCCTGGTCAAGCAAACTTCTGCGGCGAACCGTAGGGCGGATTACAACGTGCGACGATCAGGCGCCGCAGGGTGGGCAAGGCGCAGCATGCCCGTCCGCCGCCTGGGGTGGGCACGGCGCGCGGCTTTCGGCAAGCTCCGGAGCGCACCTTTGCCCGCCTTACACGCGATCTCGAACGAAGCCGATTTATCCCTCACTCAGCGCCTCGTCGAGCAGCGCCTTTAGCTGCGCGAGATGTTTGGACAGGAGCCCGGTCGCGGTCGCGGCGGCGGCAGGCCGGCCGACATAGCGCGGCCTCGCGTGTGCGCTGCCTGCCTGGTTGAGCACCCACATGAGGTAGGGCTCGATAAAATGCCAGGCCCCCATGTTGCGGGGCTCTTCCTGGCACCAGACGACCTCGGCCTTTTTGAAGCGGCCGAGTTCCTGGGCCAGAGCCTTCACGGGGACGGGGTAGAGCTGCTCGACTCGCAGCAGGTAGATGTCCCCGATGCCGCGCTTTTCGCGTTCTTCGTAGAGATCGAAATACACCTTGCCGGAACACAGAATGACTCGCCGGATCTTCTCATCGGGCGCGAGCGCCGTTTTCTCGCCTTTGCGGAATTGAGCGTCATCCCACAGCAGCCGGTGGAAGGTGCTGCCCGGTCCCATCTCGTCGAGCCGCGAGACGGCGCGCTTGTGGCGCAGCAGGCTTTTCGGCGTCATCAGGATCAGCGGCTTTCTGAACTCGCGTTTGAGCTGACGGCGCAGGATATGAAAATAGTTCGCCGGCGTGGTGCAGTTGGCGACCTGCATATTGTCTTCGGCGCACATCTGCAGGAAACGCTCGAGCCGCGCCGAGGAGTGTTCCGGTCCCTGGCCCTCGTAGCCGTGCGGCAAAAGGCAAACGAGCCCCGACATGCGCAGCCACTTGCGCTCGCCCGAGGAGATGAACTGATCGAATATGACCTGCGCGCCGTTCGCGAAATCGCCGAATTGCGCCTCCCACAACACCAGCGCATTCGGCTCTGCGAGCGAATAGCCGTATTCGAAGCCGAGCACCGCCTCCTCTGAGAGCATCGAATTGACGACCTCGTAGCGTGCCTGCCCGGGCGCCACGTAGTTGAAGGGCGTGTAGCGATTTTCGTTCTCCTGATCGATCAGCACCGAATGCCGCTGCGAGAACGTGCCGCGCTCGGAGTCCTGGCCGGACAGGCGGACCGGATGACCTTCAACGAGGAGCGAGCAGAAGGCGAGCGCTTCAGCGGTGGCCCAATCAATTCCAGCGCCGGACTCGACGGCCTTGCGGCGGGCGTCGAGAAACCGCTGGATCGTGCGGTGGACATGGAAGGTCTCCGGCACGGTCGTAATTTTCGCGCCGATGTTTTTGAGCACCTTGAGTTCAACGCCCGTATTGCCGCGCCGCGGATCGTCCGACACCTCCGCAACCTTGAATCCGGCCCAACGGCCGTCCAGCCAGTCCGCCTTGTTGGCCTTGTAGCTCTGGCTTGCCTCCAGCTCGGCATCGAGCCGTGCGCGCCAGTCGCGTTTCATCTTTTCGACCTCGCCGTCGGTGATGACGCCTTCGGCAATCAGCTTCCTGGCGTAAATCTCCAACGTTGTCGGATGAGCGTGGATCGTCTTGTACATCAGCGGCTGCGTGAACATCGGCTCGTCGGCCTCGTTGTGGCCGTAGCGCCGGTAGCAGAACATGTCGATGACGACCGGCTTCTGGAACTTCTGCCGGAATTCGGTGGCGATCTTTGCGGCGAACACGACCGCCTCCGGGTCGTCGCCGTTGGCGTGGAATATCGGCGCTTCAATCATTTTCGCCACATCTGACGGATAGGGCGACGACCGGCTGTAGCGCGGATAGGTCGTGAAACCGATCTGGTTATTGACAATGAAATGTACCGAACCGCCGGTGCGGTGCCCGCGCAATCCGGAAAGGCCGAAGCACTCGGCGACCACGCCCTGACCGGCGAATGAGGCGTCGCCGGATATCAGCAGCGGCATTGCGCAAGTGCGATCCTCGGGGGTAGCGCCAAGCTGATCCTGCTTGGCGCGAGTCTTGCCGAGCACGACCGGATTGACGATTTCCAGGTGCGACGGATTTGCGGTCAGCGAGAGGTGGACAATGTTGTTATCGAATTCGCGATCCGATGACGCGCCAAGGTGATATTTCACGTCGCCGGAGCCCTCGACCTCGTCGGGCGACGACGAGCCGCCCTTGAATTCGTGGAAAATTGCGCGATGCGGCTTCGCCAGAACATGGGCGAGCACATTGAGGCGGCCGCGGTGGGCCATGCCGACGGAGATGTCCTTCACGCCAAGCGCGCCGCCGCGCTTGATGATCTGCTCCAGCGCCGGAATCATCGCTTCCGCGCCGTCCAGTCCAAACCGCTTGGTGCCGGTGAATTTGAGGTCGCAGAACTTCTCGAATCCCTCGGCCTCGACCAGCTTGTTGAGGATCGCCCGCTTGCCCTCGCGGGTGAAGGTGATCTCCTTGTCCGGACCCTCGATGCGTTCCTGAATCCACGCCTTCTGCTGAGGATCGGAGATATGCATGAACTCGACGCCGAGCGTCTGGCAGTAGGTGCGCCGGAGAATCGCCATGATCTCCCGCAGCGTGCCGAATTCGAGCCCAAGGACGCGATCAAGGAAGATCCTGCGGTCGTAGTCCGCATCGGCGAAGCCATACGTCGCTGGATCGAGCTCCGGCGCCTCTTTCTGCGGTTCCAGGCCGAGCGGATCGAGGTTTGCGTGCAAATGGCCTCGCGCCCGAAAGGCGCGAATCAGCATCAGCGCCTTGACCGAGTCGCGCGCTGCCTGCTGGACGGCGCCAGCCGAGACTTCAACGCCTTTCGCCTGGGCCGCGGCCAGCACCTTCTCGCCGATGGCCTTCTCAACCTGCCCCCATTCGGCTTCGAGCGCCGCGACGAAATCACCGTTGGGGAGCGGCGGCCAATCGGCCCGCTGCCAGGAAGGACCGCGGGCGTTTTGCAGGACATCCCGCGCAGGATCTTTGAGGCCTGAAAAAAACAACTGCCACTGGGCATCGACGGCCTGCGGATCCGCCTCGTAGCGCGCGTAGAGCTTGTCAATGTAGTCGGCATTGCCGCCGTACAGAAACGAAGTCTGGGCGAAAGCTAAGTTCGCGTCCTGCCGTGACATCGAAAGCGATCCCTAAAAGCGCAATCTGGGGTCCATCCTCCGGCCGGTCGCATGAATCATGCCAATCCAGCCCACCCATTTCTACGCGCCCGATTTGTGCCCTTTATTTATGTACCTTCTGCGGCCTCGCAATTCGTCCAAAGCGGGCAAGAACTCGAAACAGTTAAATTTCACTGAGTTACGACGCCACTGTCCTTGCCTCTCCGCGCCTGCCGGGAGAGGGAGCGCGCCCGTGGCAGGCGCCGCACGCAATTGCCCTGGCATGAGGGGAGGAGCGGCGAGAGCGATGTGACATGACTCGCGGGGCAACAGGGCGCGCCGCAGTCTTCAGGCGCACTGTTCGCCCGACTTCAGCTTTTAAGCACTTCAACCAGGGTCTTGCCGAGGCGCGCCGGCGATGGCGATACGATGATACCGGCGGACTGCATGGCCTCGATTTTCGATTCGGCGTCGCCCTTCCCGCCCGAAATGATCGCGCCCGCATGGCCCATGCGGCGGCCGGGCGGGGCGGTGCGGCCGGCAATGAAGCCGACGACGGGCTTCTTGCGCCCGCGCCTGGCCTCGTCCTTGAGGAACTGCGCCGCATCTTCCTCGGACGATCCGCCGATCTCCCCAATCATGACGATCGACTTGGTCGCCTCATCGGCGAGGAACATTTCCAGCACGGCGATGAAATCAGTGCCCTTGATCGGATCGCCCCCAATGCCAACCGCGGTGGTCTGGCCGAGGCCCTCTTGCGTGGTCTGAAAGACCGCCTCGTAAGTGAGGGTGCCCGAACGCGATACGACGCCAACGGAGCCGGGCTTGAAGATGCTGCCCGGCATGATGCCGATCTTGCACTGACCGGCCGTCATGACCCCCGGGCAATTCGGCCCGATCAACCTCGATTTCGAACCGCTCAACGCCCGCTTGACCTTCACCATGTCGATGACCGGAATGCCCTCGGTGATGCAAACGATGAGCGGTATCTCGGCGTCAATGGCTTCCGCGATGGCGTCCGCCGCCCCGGCCGGCGGCACATAGATGACGCTCGCATCGCAACCTGTTTTCTCGCGCGCTTCCATTACGGTGTCGAAGACCGGCAGCCCGAGATGGGTCGATCCTCCTTTGCCCGGCGATGTCCCGCCGACCATCCTGGTGCCATAAGCGATGGCCGCCTCCGAATGAAAGGTGCCGTTTTTGCCGGTAAAGCCCTGGCAAATGACCCTGGTGCCTGCGTCGATCAGAACCGCCATCAGGCTGCCTCCCGCACCGCCTTGACAATCTTCTGGGCAGCGTCGTCGAGATCGTTTGCCGGGGTCACGTTGAGGTTGGATGTGGCGATGATGTGTTTTCCCTTATCTACGTTGGTGCCTTCGAGGCGCACCACAAGCGGCACCCGCAGGCCCACTTCCTTGACGGCCGCCACCACGCCTTCAGCGATGACGTCGCACCGCATGATTCCTCCGAAGATGTTGACCAGGATGCCCTTTACTTGCGGATCGGACGTGATGATCTTGAACGCTGCCGCGACCCGGTCCTTGGTGGCGCTGCCGCCGACATCAAGGAAGTTGGCGGGTGATTCTCCATAAAGCTTGATGATGTCCATGGTGGCCATCGCGAGCCCGGCGCCGTTAACCATGCAGCCGATGGTCCCATCAAGCGCAACATAATTGAGGTCGTGCTTTGACGCCTCGATCTCCTTTTCGTCCTCCTCGGTGATGTCGCGCAACGCCGCGATATCGGCGTGGCGGAACAGCGCATTGTCATCGAAGCTGATCTTGGCGTCGAGGCAGATGAGCTCGCCTGATCCGGTGACCACGAGGGGATTGACTTCCAGCAAGCTCATGTCCTTGGCGACGAAGGCCGCATACAGCCTGGCCAGCAATCCTTCCGCCTGCTTGGCGAGAGAACCCGTCAGCCGCAGCGCCTGCGCCAGCCGCCGGCCGTGATGCGGCATAGCGCCGGTTGCCGGATCGATAGAGAAGGTGACGATCTTCTCCGGCCTCTCGCGGGCGACTTCCTCGATGTCCATGCCGCCTTCGGTCGACGCGACGAACGCAACGCGCGATGTGGCGCGGTCGACGAGCGCCGACAGGTAGAATTCCTTTTCTATCGCCGAGCCCTCTTCAATGTAGAGGCGGTTGACGACCTTGCCCTTGGGGCCGGTCTGATGGGTGACGAGCGGCGCCCCCAGGATGCGCGTTGCCTCGCGGGTCACCGCTTCAATTGAGCTGACGACCTTGACGCCGCCCGCCTTGCCGCGCCCGCCCGCGTGGATCTGGGCCTTGACGACCCATACAGGTCCGCCAAGCTGGTGCGCCGCCTTCTCGGCCTCCGCGACTGAGAACGCCGGGATGCCGCGCGGCACCGGAATCCCGAATTCTCGCAAAACCACTTTGGCCTGATATTCGTGGATGTTCATGGCATGTCTCGGAGGACGAAGGACGGACGACAGAGGACAGAAAGACGGATAGGGACAGATTATCTCACCGGGCGCTCTGACCTGCTGTGCTCTGTTGTCTGTCGGCCGGCCTCTGTCGTCTGCTATGCAAGGCTTGGCACGAGCTTAAGGCAAGCGTCCACCAATCCGCGTACGGAATTGACGGATTTTTCCAACATCGCGCGCTCCGCCCCATTGAGTTCGATCTCCACGATCCGTTCGACGCCCTTGGCGCCGATCACCACAGGGACGCCGACGTAGAGGTCCTTGACGCCGAATTCGCCGTTGAGGTAAGCGGCGCACGGCATGACGCGTTTCTTGTCGCGAAGATAGCTCTCCGCCATGGCAATCGCGGATGCGGCCGGAGCATAGAATGCCGAGCCGGTCTTCAGCAGATTGACGATTTCGGCGCCGCCGTTGCGGGTTCGCTCGACAATTTCGTCAATGCGCGCCTGGGTCGACCACCCCATGCGAACGAGGTCCGGAAGCGGAATGCCCGCGACGGCCGAATAGCGCACCAGCGGCACCATGGTGTCGCCGTGGCCGCCGAGCACGAAGGCTGTTACATCTTCGACCGAAACGTTGAATTCCTCCGCGAGGAAATAACGGAAACGCGCCGAGTCCAGCACGCCGGCCATGCCGACCACCCTGTGCTTGGGCAGGCCGCAGCATTTCTGCAGCGCCCACACCATCGCATCGAGCGGATTGGTGATGCAGATCACAAAGGCGTCCGGGCAGTATTTCTTGATGCCAGCGCCGACCTGCTCCATGACCTTGAGGTTGATGCCGAGAAGATCGTCGCGGCTCATGCCGGGTTTGCGCGGCACCCCCGCCGTCACGATGCAGACGTCGGCGCCGTTCATCGCCTCATAGGAGTTCGCGCCGAGATAGCGCGTGTCGCTGCCCCCGATCGGCGTTGACTGGGCGATATCAAGGGCCTTGCCCTGGGGAATCCCCTCAACGACGTCGAACAGCACCACGTCGCCAAGTTCCCTGAGCCCGATGAGTTGTGCGAGCGTGCCGCCGATTTGACCCGCGCCGATCAACGCAATCTTCTTGCGCGCCATCTGAAAAATATCTCCGATCTGTTGCCGGAAAATCCTGCCGAGGCTTGAAGCGCTCGCCTCGCTCCGCGGGTGTTAACCTGTTCGGCCCCGGCATTCAAGCCGGTCACGTCTCGACAATGCCTTCGGAGGAACCCGTGACCGCCGTTCGACGCCCATGGGGCAGCGCTAGATACTCGGTCGATCCCATTTCGATGAGGCGCGAGGCCGTGCGCTTGAATTCGCTCGCCTCGTAGCCTTCAGCGCCCAAATAAAGGGCGTCCGGCTTGGCTGCGGCGGACGCAATAAGCTTGACGCCGGCATCGTAAAGCGTGTCGATCAACGCGATAAAGCGCTTGGCTTCATTGCGTTGCGCATAGGTCATGACCGGGACGCGGTCGATGACGATCGTGTGAAACTCCTGCGCTACTCGCAGATAGTCGATGGCGCCCAGCGGCTGCTCGCAAAGCTCGTGAAAGCTGAAACGCGCTGCGCCCATGGCGGCGCACGGCACGCGGAGCAGGTGTCCCTTGACAGCGAGCTCGACCGCAGCGGCCTCACGACCGCCGGTGAGACGCCGCCACGCGACATCGAGCGCCTTGGTCGCAGCATCATCGGCCGGCACATACCACACGGGCATATCGATGAGCTTTTCGAGGCGGAAATCGGTCCGCGCTTCGAGCCGCAACACGTCCAGGCGTTCGTTGACGAGGTCGATGAATGGCAAGAATAGCGCCCGGTTGAGACCTTCGCGGTAAAGCTCCGAGGGTTCGACATTGGATGTCGCCACCACAACGACACTGCGATCGAACAGGCGTGTGAACAGGCGCTGGAGAATCATTGCGTCGGCGATATCGGTGACGTGAAATTCATCGAGACAAAGAACCCTGGCCTCCTCGGCAAGGTCCGCCGCCGTGAGGCCGATCGGGTCGCCTTCGGCAATTTCGCCAAATTTCAACTTGTTGCGGTAGATGCGCAGACGCTCGTGAACGTCGAGCATGAAGGCGTGAAAATGCACGCGTCGCTTACGCCTGACCGGGCATGCGGCGAAAAAAAGGTCCATCAGCATCGTCTTGCCGCGGCCGACCTCGCCCCAAATGTAGAGCCCCTTAAGCTCTCTGCCGCCCTTCGCGCGCTTTCCGAACAGCCAACCCAGCGAGGACGATTTGCGCGCCAGCCGGTGAATGGCAAGCTGCTCATTCAGGCGCGCCAATTTCGCTACGACCGCTTCCTGAGCGGGATCGCGTTCGATCTCGCCAGCCGCAACGAGCGAGGCATATCGAGCGGAAGTGGGGTCGGCCATTTGTCTTGATTTGGCAAGATGAGAGCGGGAGCGTCGGCGCGGGACGGCGGTCAGTTTATTGGCAGAGCCACGCTCGATTGCGACACAATTTGTTGCGGTCTGATTCCAAGCGTAGTCTTTTGTGCCGCGAGGAGCGAAGCGACGTCCGGAAACGGGCGGTCCCGCCTTGCGCTTGCTCGGGCTGCCAGGCTGCAGCCTGGGCTGAGCGCCAGCGAAACCCGGGAACTCGTGCGGTTTGTCCCTCGGCCGGGCCCGCATTTCGCGCAGTTTATCCTCGGGCCGGCCGGAGGCCGGACCCGGCGGCTCCATGCGGGTTACGAAAAAACGGAAGTGAGGCATTTCATGCGACAAGCGGATATTGCGCCTCGACCACATAAGGACCGCCGCCGACGGAAGCGCGCGAGGAATACAGGACGAAGCGCGACACGGAAAATGGCGGCGAGCGGAACGGCTGCTTGACTGACAGAAAGTCGGCCACCTGGCGGCTCGACGTATCGCGCAAGCGGGCCAGCGTGATATGCGGCTTGTATTTGCGTTCGGGCTCAAGCCCGACCCTCTGCATGATCCGCTCATGGTCGGCTTGAAGCTCGATAAGCTCTGCGGTTGGCGGGACCGCCGCCACAACGACGCGCGGCTTGTTGCCGCCAAAGGAGTCGAGACCGTCAATCCAAAGGTCGAACGCCGGCCGCTCCACCTTGCTCAGCAAATCGGCGATTTCCTCAGCCAGCGTGTCGTCAACGTCGCCGATGAAACGCAGCGTCAAGTGGTAGTTTTCCGGCTCAACCCAGCGGGCGCCGGGCAAACCACCGCGCAGCATGGCCATGGATTGCACGATTGCAGACGGAATTTCGAGGGCGGTGAAGAGGCGGGGCATGACCTTAACGCTACAAGGGGAGGACTGCGAGGAGCGTTGCTAGAGCGGATTTCGATCGCATGGAATCGCTCATAGGGTGGCTAAGGCGCGGTCATCGAAATCGGCTGTTGCCGATTTCGACGCTTTTTGGCGCCGAAGTCGGGTAAACCCGACGAGAGTGCGCCGTGCCCACCAAGCCGCACCCTCGTCGGCGCGCTTCGCTTTGCCTGCCTTTGCCTGCCCTACGACACTTCCATTCGACTGGCACGCGGTCTAATGTGAGGTTTCGGCGGCGTAATGCAACCGGCGCGCCTCCTCCCTGCCGTCCCCCGTACGGGCGGAGGGGAGTGAGGGTTCAGCGCCGTCGAGAATCGTTAACGCGGGCGATCAACTCTTCGACCTCTGGCAGCATCCGGGCAACGATCACCGTCACCCCGGCGGCGGTCGGGTGCAGCCCGTCGCTTTGGTTGAGCTTGGGATCGGCAGCGACGCCGGCGAGAAAGAATGGATAGAGGATGGCGCCGGTCTGGGCAGCAAGATCAGGATAAATCGCGTTGAAGGCGCGGCCGTATTCGGCGCCCAGATTCGGGGGCGCCATCATACCGCACAACAGGACGGGAATTTTCCGCTCCTGCAAACGATGAAGCATCGTGTCCAGGGCCTTGCGCGTGATGGCCGGATCGAAACCGCGCAGCGCATCATTGGCGCCGAGCTCCAGGATGACGGCGTCAGTGCCATCCGGCACTGACCACTCAAACCGGGCTAATCCGCCCGTGGCGGTGTCTCCGGATACGCCTGCATTCACTATCTTGACGGCTACTCCCTTGGCTTTGAGCGCGCGCTCCAATTGCGCGGGAAAAGCCTCATTGGCTGCGAGGCCGTACCCGGCGGTGAGCGAATCCCCGAGCGCCACGATATTGACAGGGCGCTCAGCGGCGCGCGGGGATGCGGTGAAGAGCGTGATCCCTGCGGCGATGACGCAGAGCTTCATGACGCCGGCGACCCATCCGCGCGTCTTCATTCGCTGGCAGGATTTCCCATATGATCGCGGCGGCCCTCCCGGACCACACCAAGCCGAATGCAGAAGCGGAAACCCCATGGACGACACCTCGCCAGGCACGAGCCCCCTTATACCGGCAATTTCGCTTACCGCTGTCAACCTGTCGCTTGGTCAAGGGGCCGCACGCGTTCACATCCTCAGGGGCGTAACTCTCAATATTGGTCGCGGCGAGGCCGTCGGCCTCGTGGGCCCGTCCGGATCGGGCAAGTCGACGCTGCTGATGGTGATGGCCGGGCTCGAACGTCCGGACCAAGGCAACGTGACCGTCACCGGCCAGGATATCGGCAAGCTCGACGAGGACGCCTTGGCCCGATTCCGCGGCCGCCAGATCGGTATCGTGTTCCAGTCTTTCCATCTCATTCCAACCATGACGGCGCTGGAAAACGTCGCCGTCCCCCTCGAACTCGCCGGCAGGCGCGATGCATTCGAGCGCGCCGCAGACGAGCTCAACGCCGTGGGCCTCGGCTCACGCATGGGGCACTATCCGGCCCAGCTTTCGGGCGGCGAACAGCAGCGCGTCGCGCTGGCGCGGGCGCTCGCGCCGCGTCCTGCCATCCTGGTGGCCGATGAGCCGACCGGCAATCTCGATGAGGCGACAGGTAAGGAAATCATCGATCTGATGTTTGCTCGGTTTGCCGCCGACGCCATGACCCTCGTTCTGGTCACCCACGACGCGCCCCTGGCGCGGCGCTGCGATCGGGTTATCCGCCTTCGCTCCGGACATGTCGAAGAAGAGGTGGCGATCGCATGAATGCGCCGGTAATCTTGCCGCTCGCACATTCGAGCAACACGTCCAGGGCCGGCTTGACGTTTCGACTGGCGCTGCGCGAATTGCGCGGCGGGCTGCGCGGTTTCTATGTCTTCATCGCCTGCATTGCGCTCGGCGTCATGGCGATCGCGGCGGTCGGATCGCTTGCCCACAGCCTTTCGGAAGGGCTGGCGCGCGAAGGCCGTGCGATCCTCGGCGGCGACGTTGCGTTTTCGTTGATTCAGCGCGAGACCTCAGCCGCGGAGCGCGCATTCCTCGCCTCGCGCGGCGAACTGTCCAGCGCCGCGACGATGCGGGCGATGGCCCGCACCACTGATGGGCGCACCGCCCTCGTGGAAGTCAAGGCGGTCGACAGCGCCTATCCGCTCTACGGCAGCGTTCTGGCCGAGCCTGCGGTTGATCTCGCCGCGGCATTGGCGCGGCGTGACGGCGCCTTCGGGGCTGTCGCCGATCCGGCTTTGCTGACGCGTCTTAGCCTGCAACCGGGAGCGCGCCTGACAATCGGCGCTGCCGCGATCGAGCTGCGGGCCGCGCTGGTCAGCGAACCGGACAAGCTCGCCACCGGCATCGGTTTCGGCCCGCGGCTCATGATGAGCGAAGAGGCGCTCAGAGCGAGCGGGCTCTTGCAGCCCGGCAGCCTCGTGCGATGGCTCTATCGCCTGCGGCTGCCGAGCAACACCGCGGAGGACGGCGCCGCGCAAACGGTCGCGGCCGCCAAGACGCAATTTCCCGAGGCAGGATGGGAGATTCGCAGCCGCGATAATGCTGCGCCGCAGCTCGAGCGCAACATCGAGCGGTTCTCGCAGTATCTGACCCTGGTCGGACTGACTGCCCTGCTGATCGGCGGAGTTGGCGTCGGCAATTCGGCCAAGCATTTCGTCGATCGCAAGCGCGACGTGATGGCGATCTTGAAGTCGATCGGGGCCACCGGTTCGCGGGTTGTGGCGATCTATTTCGTCGAGGTGCTCATCCTCTCTTCGATCGGAGTTAGCATCGGCCTTGCGGTGGGTGCGGCCGTGCCCTTCGCCGTCGCGGCGATCTTCGGCGCGATCGCTCCGTTGCCGCTCGCGCCGGCGCTCTATCCGGGCCAGCTCGCGCTTGGCGCTGCATACGGCCTGGTGACCGCGGCGACATTCTCGCTTTGGCCGCTTGGCCGCGCCCACGATGTGCCGGCGTCAGCCCTGTTTCGCGATCACGTCGCGCCGCTGCGCCGGCTGCCGCGCCCGCGTTACATCATTGCCGCGGCGACGGCGGCGGCTGCCTTCCTGGCGCTGACCTTGGCCGCCGCGTTTGACCGCAAGATCGCCGTGATATTCATCGTGGCCGCCGTCACGGTATTCGGCCTGTTGCGCCTGATCGCAAGCTTCGTGATGTTCGTCGCCGCCCAGGCGCCGCGATCCAAAGCGACAGTTCTGCGCCTGGCGATTTCGAACATCTTCCGACCGGGCGCCCTGACGCCGACCGTCATGATCTCGCTCGGGCTCGGGCTCGCATTGCTCGTCGCCGTGCTCGAAGTCGACGCCAATCTGAACCAGCAATTCGCCGCGGCGCTCCCTGAACGCGCCCCATCTTTCTATTTCATCGACATTCCATCCAATGTTGCCGAAAGATTTGACGCGTTCGTGCGCGGTGAAGCGCCGCGCGCCAAGCTCGAACGCGTGCCAATGCTGCGCGGGCGCATTGTCAGCGCACGTGGTGTGCCCGCTGAAGACCTCAAGCCGAAGCCGGAGGCGGCGTGGGCGCTGCAAAGCGACCGCGGCATCACCTACACCTCGCAAGTGCCGGCCGGATCGCGCCTCGTGGCCGGCGAATGGTGGCCGTCCGATTACTCCGGGCCGCCCCTGGTATCGCTCGAAAAGCAGATTGCCGACGGCCTCGGGCTGACGATCGGCGATGAGATCGCCGTCAATGTGCTCGGACGAAATCTCAGCGCGCGTATCGCCAATCTGCGCGCCGTGGATTGGAATTCGCTTGCCATCAATTTCGTGCTGGTTTTTTCGCCCGCCGCGTTTCGTGGCGCGCCTCACACCGAGATCGCCACCGTGACATATCCGGGCGGCGGGACCGTCGCCGAGGAGACCGCGCTGTTGAAAGCGGTAACGGATGCGCTGCCCGGCATAACGGCGGTACGCGTGAAGGACGCGCTGGACGCTGTCGCGAGCGTTGTCTTGAATCTTATGCTGGCGGTGCGCGCCGCAAGTTCGATCACGCTTATTGCCGCCGTGCTGGTGCTGGGAGGCGCGCTCGCCGCGGGCCACCATCATCGCGTTTACGATGCCGTCATTCTCAAGACTCTCGGCGCCACGCGGCTTCAGCTTATGAGCGCCTATGCGCTCGAATATTTGTTGCTTGGCGCCGCAACGGTCCTGTTCGGCGTCGCGGCCGGATCGATCGCTGCGTGGCGTATAGTGAGGGACCTCATGACGCTGCCATTTCACTGGCAGAGCGGACCCGGCATGGCGGCGGCGGCGATCGCCGTCGTGATCACCATAGCTTTTGGGCTCATCGGCACCTGGCCGGCCCTCAGCCGCAAGCCAGCGGCGGTGCTGCGCAATTTATAAAGATTTTACGAAAATAAATTTAGCGACGATCGGTCGCGCTCGCTTCTGGCGGTGCGGTAAGGTGCCGCCGATCAAGCGCCCTTGAGATGCTCTAAAGCTCGGCCAATATCTGCGACGGATACTCCGGCGGGTCGTGGGGCGTCCCGGTCGGGCGCTTTGCTCGTTGCCAGACGTTCGATCCGGGGTTCGGCCATGGCGCAATTCAATCGCGACATTTCCAGCACGGCGCTTGGCGCGCCGGTGAGCCGCGCCGAAGCGGACGCCATCGACGCGGGGCTGCGCGCCTATCTGCTGCGTGTCTACAATTACATGACTTTGGGGTTGGCCGTCACGGCGCTCGCGGCGCTCGCGATCTATGCGCTTTCGGCGACCGACGACGCTGCGGCCGCCGCAAAGGTCATGCGCGGCGGCGTCGAGAGCTCCGTGCGGCTCACTGGCGGCTTGTATCTCACCCCGCTCGGCTACGCACTGTTCGCAAGCCCGCTGAAGTGGGGCCTCATCCTTGCGCCGCTCGCACTTGTATTCGGTCTGAGTTTCGGCATCGAGCGCGTGCCGCCCGCTGTCGCCCAGCTTCTATTCTGGCTCTATGCGGCGCTGATCGGCGTGTCGCTCAGCTCTGTTTTCATGATCTACACCCACACGTCGGTGGCGCGGGTGTTTATCATCACGGCAGCTTCGTTTGGCGCGCTGTCGCTGTGGGGCTACACGACGAAGCAGGATCTGGCCGCAATAGGCTCGTTCCTGCTGATGGGCTTGTTTGGAATTATCATCGCAGCTTTTGTTAACCTGTTCCTGGCCAGCTCGGCATTGCAATGGGTCATTTCGGTGGCGGGCGTGCTGGTTTTCTCTGGGCTCGCCGCGTGGGATACGCAACGTCTGAAGCGAGAGTATATCTACGGCGCCATGGACGGCGAAACCGCCGAACGGTCGGCCATAATGGGAGCCTTGTCCCTGTATCTTGATTTCATCAACCTGTTCACCGTGCTGTTGCAGTTGCTTGGCGAGCGCGAGGACTGATTGGAGCCAACTGATTGGAGGCAGAAGCGGCAATCGCGCGCTCTTCCGCGCCGCGCCCGCCGCTCTGGAGCCTCTGCCAGGCACACTGCGTTTTGCCCACTCGCCTAGCTCACATTGGAGCACGCTCGTCGGAATCGAATCTGCTTTCCCGCTATTTCACCCGGCTGCTCGGCGCGTCGGCCGCGCACAATGGCCGCGCGCACAATGGCAATGACGGCGTCAGCGATCCGGTTGCAGGGGCGCATGCCGTCTTGCATCGTCCTAAGCGCGTCGGCCGTCTGCGCCCGGTCGGCCCGCTTAGCCGCGTCCGAACCGCAAGGATCGCGACCGCAAGGACGAGGGCGTTAGGCGGCGAAGTCGGGTCATTGGCGGCTCGAATGCCCAGAGCCGGGCGGTCAGCAGAAGACTTAACAGCAGGCGCAACAGAGCACGCGCAACCCGACAGCACCTGTGAAAATGGGGTCTCGTCTAACAGAGGATAGGCCCCCAGCCCTACCCCGGAACGCGCAGCCCCGGCGCGGCTCTCAGAGCGCCCGCCTCAGCGGCAGTGACCCTCTCTGCCTCTTCAAATCATCCGGGAGTCCATGCCGCCTCGCGCATCAGGTCAATGTATTTCTGGGCGGGCCGCCTCGGCGTCCAGTCCCCCGGACAGCGCGCCGCGCATCAACACCACCGTAACTAAATCGTCGCAGCCCGTCTTCTCGACGCAATCGATAAGTACTATATTTCGCGAGTTTCGGTGCTTGCGCTCATCGCCACACCCCTGCCGCCCACAGGCCATTCTGGGCGAATGAAAGGACGCATCGATGTCGAATTTCGACCGGAACTATGCCCCGTTTCGCGGCGTAGCGACCGATCGCGCGGTCGCATACGATATGGGCCTGCGCGCCCACATGATCCGCGTCTACAACTACATGGCTGGCGGCGTCGCCCTCACTGGCCTGGTCGCATGGCTGACTTACCAGATGGCCGTCGTCACCAGTGCCTCCGGAGCCATCGTCGGGTTCACGCCGTTTGGAGTGGCGCTGTTTGGCAGCCCGTTGAAGTGGCTGGTCATGATTGCACCGCTGGGCTTCGTATTCTTCATGAGCTTCCGGATCGGCTATATTCAGGCCTCAACAGCGCGGCTCTTGTTCTTTGCCTTTGCGGCGGTGTTCGGCCTCTCCTTCGCGACCATCTTCATGGTCTTCACGGCGACATCGATTACGAGAGTGTTCTTCATAACTGCCGCCGCGTTCGGAGCACTCAGCCTCTATGGCTACACGACGAACCGCAGCCTCGACGCCGTGGGTTCGTTCCTGTTCATGGGCCTGATCGGACTGGTGATCGCCGGGCTCGTCAATATCTTTCTGCAAAGCTCGATGCTGCAGTGGATGATTTCGATCATCGGGGTCGGCATTTTCGCCGGGCTGACCGCATGGGATACGCAGAAGATCAAGGAGTTCTACGATCCGATGGACGATGGCACGGCGGCGGGCCGTAAAAGCGTAATGGGGGCGCTCAGCCTTTATCTCGACTTCATCAACATGTTCACATTCCTGCTGCAGCTCATGGGCGATCGCCGCTAGAGCGCGTCCCTTTCACAGGAATCTTTCATTCGGACCGGTGGCCGGGCTTGCCCGGCCGCCGGCGTCTTGGCCCTTCCTGGCTCTCCTCGAGAACACATTCGATCATGATGGGTTTTCGCTGACGCTCAGTCCATCCCACGAGGGCGCGAATCCTTTTCCGTCGGGTGGGCGCTCTTCGACAAGGTCAGAGCGAAGCAGGCACCTGCCGGCGCCTCTGCCCCGGCATGCCGCTCGCGTCAGCGCGGCACAAGGCGGAGCGAACGATCAATCGCCCGTAGCACCCGGTCAAGCTCGTGTCCGCGCCGAACGATGAGCCCGGTTGCGGAAATTACGCTGTAGATCCCTTGCCTCCGGGCCAGCGGGGGATTTTTCTCGATGCGATAGATCGGCATTTCGGAAGATCGGCGGAATATCGAAAACACCGCCCGATCCTTCAGGAAGTCGATTGTGTAATCCCGCCATTCGCCTTCCGCGACCTTGCGTCCGTAAAGACCGAATATGCGGCCCAGCTCGCGCCGGTCGAAGGTAACCTGAGGAATCGCCTGACGGCGGGAAACGGCGCCCCGCTCGAACGCTCGCTTGTCCCCTCCCTACCCTCCCCCGCCCGCGGGGGAGGGTAGGGAGGGGGAGATGGATCGATTTCGCCCGGACCCGGTGTCATGGGCGCCTCCTTTTCACGGTTCTGTCATGATCCGAAATCAGTCCGGCCGCAAGACCCTGCTGGCTCGCTTCGGCCAAACCGAAGGGATCGGAGCCCAAACACGGCGAACAGCTCGCCCTGTTTGGCTGACGTAGGGCGCATGCGTCGCCTTGACAGCAGGCACTGTCGGGGACCCGATCTGCGTGCCCCAACGTCATGATTTCGATCGAAGCTCTCATTGCCCTCCGACCGGTTTAAGCGGGCCACTTCGTCCCGCCACGACCGTTGATCCCGTTCAGGATGGGCCTTCAGTGACCGGCGCCCCGCATTGCAGCGTGCGCGGTTGCAATCACGCATTCGTTAGCCGATTCATACTGCTGCCAAAATTCAGCCTCGCCCCGGTCGAGGTGAATTGTCATAAATCTTACTCTGCCTCAGGGTCCGGCTCGATGCGGGTTCGGATTCCTCAGCCCCCCAGCCCCCCGGGCTTGCTTGGGCCGGACCCGGGTCGTCCCAACCCCTCCCTACCCTCCCCAATTATTCGGAGGAGAGCGAGGGGTTGTAATTTCTTGGCACCCGGGTTTCTTGACAGCCTCAGCGAAGATTAGCGGCGATCTCTGTGGTCGCCCTCGCTTGAGCCAGGCGAGGGACCAGGGTGAGGCGACCTTGGTCGCCCTATTGCCGGACATCGCACAGCGGCTGTTGCCGATATACGCATCTATGTCGATCTCGGATAAACGATCACGGTAAAGGAGATCCAGCGCGCAAACGGGGGCGATCACAAGCTCGGCGCCAACAGCAACAGGGGGTTGGCGGACGCGGCGCGCCGGAGCCCGCCGGCAACATCGAGCTCCCGAGCTCCCTCAATATAAGGTCCCTCAATATAATGACGTCAATGAAGCGCCCATTATGGCGCCCGGTTTTTCGAAACTGCCGCTTTGCAAAATAACCGCAACAGCATCGACGCCAGCGAACTTTATTGCATCAATCGGCACCGTGAAATTTTCGCTCTTTCCCTTCCAGTTTCCGAGCTTGACCCATCGCCGCACCACGTTGGTATAGGTGATGGTGCGTCCGCGATTTTCACCGCGCGCAATTTTAACCGGCACCGATCCGCTCACCGCGCAAAGCCAGACCTCGCCTCCGGCGCCTTCGGCGTTGTCGCGCGCCGGGAGCGTTACGGAAACGCGGTCATCCGCCACCATCACTTTCACCGGCACCGCTAAGGACGAAGGATAGTTACGGGTTTGCGCGACCGCGTCTTCGATTCCGGCGCGATCGCTGCCGATCGCCTGCGCAATGCCGTTCACCACTGCCTGAGGCGTATAGATTTCGCGATCTCCACGCACGTGGGAGTATGCC
This sequence comes from Hyphomicrobiales bacterium, assembly GCA_021323775.1. Lineage (GTDB taxonomy): Bacteria > Pseudomonadota > Alphaproteobacteria > Rhizobiales > Xanthobacteraceae > JAJPKK01. Next base: position 17,279 of record JAJPKK010000349.1, on the reverse strand, counting down.
TTCTGCCGCGCCGTATGTCCCGGCAACGCCAACGTGTCCTTCCAGCCCAGATAATCCCAGTAATCGATCGGGAGGCTGAGCGGAATCAATGACGGATCGGCCTGCAGCTCGGCGAGCAACTTGTCAGCGGCCGGGCAAGACGAACAGCCCTGACTCGTAAATAATTCGATCACCGCACGTGGATTGGCGTTCGCAGAAGAATGGGCAAGGAAAACCAGGGCTGCCGCGATCAAGCTGAAAAGCAACCGCGTTGTTCTCATGCTCATCTCCCGCGATGCCAGCCGTGATGGCCCTAAATACGTCGCTCGCGGTCCTCGCGCCACTCACTTCGAGGTGAGGTGCCCGCCTCGCCACAATGAAAAAGCCGTGAGGCGAGTCGGAAACCGTACGCAACCATGGCAGGCATCACGCAGCGAGTTGCCGCAGCACATACTGGAGTATCCCGCCGTTTTTGAAGTACTCAAGCTCGTCGAGGGTATCGATCCGACAGACCAGCGGCACCCGCTTGAGCGATCCGTTCGCCGCAACGATGTCGGCGATCATCCGTTGGCGCGGCTTCAGGTCGCCATGGAGGCCGCGGATCGTGACCAGCTCGCTGCCTGTGAGCCCGAGCGTCTGCCAAGAGGTGCCCTCGTCAAAGACCAGCGGGATGACGCCCATGCCGATCAAATTCGAGCGATGGATGCGCTCGAATGACTGACAGATCACGGCCCGGATGCCCAGCAGCGCCGTGCCCTTTGCGGCCCAGTCCCGCGAGGAACCGGTGCCGTACTCTTTGCCTGCGAAGACAACGAGCGGAACCCGCTCGCTCTTGTACCGCATCGCCGCATCGTAGATGGGTAACTGCTCCCGGGACGGATAGTGGATCGTGACGCCGCCCTCGACCCCTGGGACCATCTGGTTTCTGATGCGGATGTTTGCGAACGTTCCCCGCATCATCACTTCGTGGTTGCCGCGCCGGGTTCCGTATTGATTGAAGTCGGCAGGCTTGACTTTGTGCTCCACCAGATATTTGCCTGCCGGCGATGCGGCTTTGATGGACCCGGCCGGCGAGATGTGGTCCGTCGTGATCGAGTCGCCGAACAGCCCGAGAATCCGCGCATCGACGATATCGGAGATCTGCTCCGGCGCACGGCTCATGTGGGCGAAATAGGGCGGGTTTTGCACATAGGTCGATTTGCGGTCCCATTCGTAGGTCAGGCCGCCCTTGACGGCGATCTTGCTCCAGGCCGCGTCGCCTTTGAAGACATGGGCGTATTTGCGCGCAAAGACCTGCTTGTTGATGGTCTTCTTGATAACCGCCGCGATTTCTTCGCTGCCCGGCCAGATATCCTTGAGGAACACCCTCTTGCCGGCCTTGTCGACGCCGAGCGGCGTCTTGGCAAAATCGAAGTTCATGGTGCCGGCGATCGCATAGGCGACGACGAGGGGCGGCGACGCCAGATAGTTGGCGCGCACGTCCTGATTGACGCGGCCTTCGAAGTTGCGGTTGCCCGATAGCACGGCTGCGGCAACGAGATCGTGGTCGTTGATGGCCTTGGATATCTCCGGCGGCAGCGGCCCGGAATTTCCGATGCAGGTCGTGCAGCCGTACCCGACGAGATTAAAGCCGAGCTTGTCGAGGTCTTTCTGCAGACCGGACTCCGAGAGATATTCTCCGACAACCTGGGAGCCCGGAGCGAGCGACGTCTTGACCCACGGCTTTACGGTGAGCCCCTTGGCAACCGCATTGCGGGCAAGCAGACCGGCCCCGACCATGACGGTCGGGTTTGACGTATTGGTGCAGGACGTAATGGCGGCGATCACCACATCTCCGTGACCGAGATCATGCTGGCGGCCGGCGACCGGCACGCGTTTGCCGGCTTCCGCGCCCTTGCCAAACTCCCGGTCCAGTGCGGCTGCGAAGCCCGATTTCACGTCCTTGAGGGGCACCCGGTCCTGCGGCCGCTTCGGTCCCGCAAGCGAAGGGACAACGGATCCAAGATCGAGCTTGAGCACGTCAGTGAACATCGGGTCCGGCGTGTCTTCCGTCCGGTACATGCCCTGGGCCTTGGCATACGCCTCTACCAGCGCGACGCGCGCGTCCGGACGGGCGGTCGTGCGGAGATAATCGAGGGTGTCGTCATCGATCGGGAAAAATCCGCAGGTCGCGCCGTATTCAGGCGACATGTTGCCCAGCGTGGCGCGATCGGCGATGGTCAGAGCCGCAAGACCGGGACCAAAGAATTCCACGAACTTGCCCACCACGCCGCGCTTACGCAGCATCTGCGTCACGGTCAACACCAGATCGGTTGCGGTCACGCCTTCTTTGAGATTGCCGGTGAGCTTGACGCCAATCACTTCCGGCAACAGCATCGAATAGGGCTGGCCCAGCATGGCCGCTTCGGCCTCGATCCCCCCGACGCCCCAACCGAGGACAGAGAGGCCGTTCACCATCGTGGTGTGGGAATCGGTCCCGACCAGCGTGTCTGGATAGGCGATTTCCCCGGTTACCGATTTGCCTTCGACGCTGACCGTGCCTTTCGCGGTGAACACGGTCTGCGACAGATATTCCAGATTGACCTGGTGACAGATGCCGGTGCCAGGCGGCACAACGCGGAAATTCTCGAACGATCCCTGCGCCCACTTGAGAAACCGGTAGCGCTCCTCGTTCTGCTTGTATTCCTCCTCGACATTTTTCTTGAATGCAGAGTTGTCGCCGAAATAGGTAATTGCAACCGAATGGTCGATGACGAGATCAACCGGCACCAGCGGATTGATGCGCTTCGGATCGCCGCCGAGAGTTTTCATGGCGTCGCGCATGGCGGCAAGATCCACAACCGCGGGAACGCCGGTGAAATCCTGCATCAGGACGCGTGCGGGCCGGAATGCGATTTCACGTTCTGACGACTTGGTCTTAAGCCACTGCGCGCAGGCGAGGATGTCCTCCTTGGACACCGAGCGACCGTCCTCATGGCGCAACAGATTTTCAAGCAAGACCTTCAGGGAGAAGGGCAGGCGGGAAATTCCTTTCAGGCCATTTTTCTCTGCGACCGGAAGGCTGTAGTAGACATAAGTCTTCGAGCCCACTTTAAGGGTGCGGGCGCATTTGAAGCTGTCGAGGGAGGTCATGAGGGTTTCCGTTCCGGCAATCGAGGAGGCCGGTTCTCCGGCGGCATGGAATGCGTTAGCGGATGGCCTGACGGGCGGGGCTTTGGGAATCGTCGCCCGTCACGCGTCTAAGCGTCGTTATACGGACTCTTTCCCGGTTCTGCCATATGAACGATAGTCTTGAACAAGCCTTCGCGGAGAAAAACGTGGTCGTGCGTGGCCTCACAGTGCCCCCGCCTGCCAGCCGCGGTGGGAACTGCCAATCGCTTCGGCTCTCACCTCTCCGGCTTTTGAGCGAGGGCGGGGCGGGCGCGACAAAGTGTGCAAAATCGTGGCAATGAAACTATCGGGCCATGATTTGGCCTGCATCCGCGGCGGCCGCCAAGTGTTTTGCGGGATAAGCTTTTCCGTCGCGGCCGGTAACGCGCTCCTCTTGAGAGGGCCAAACGGGGCCGGCAAGAGTTCCCTGCTGCGCATGATCGCAGGTCTTATTCGTCCCGCTGAAGGAAGCCTTGTCCTCGACGGCGGCGACCCGGAATTGAGCGTGGGAGAGCAGTCCCACTATGTGGGCCATGTCGATCCGCTGAAACCGGCCTTGACGGTAAGGGAGAATCTTGCGTTCTGGACGCGATTTCTCAATGGCGCCCGCGAAGTTGACGAGGCCGCGCTTATCCAGCGCGGGCTGGCGGCGGTCGACCTTGCCGATCTCGCCGGACTGCCGGCAGGCTACCTCTCGGCGGGGCAAAGGCGCCGGCTGTCGCTTGCCCGGGTGCTCGCTGTGCCGCGGCCCATCTGGCTGCTCGACGAGCCCACCACGGCGCTCGATGCCGCATCCCAGGAGCGCCTGCAACGTGTCATGCACCGCCATTTGTCGGGCGGCGGCCTCATCATCGCCGCAACTCACGGACCGCTGGGGCTCGGCGAGTCGGAAGAGCTGCTGTTGGGCGCGTCTCCGACCGGTCGGTTAGATTCGACCAGTCGGGCAGAGAAGTTCGCCGCCGGCGACGCTGATGCCATGGGTGCGATGTAATGACCGCGCTCTCCGCTCTGTTCGCGCGCGATGCCCGGATCGCCATCCGGGTTGGCGGCGGCGCCATGATGGGCGTCCTGTTTTTCCTCACGGTCGTAACCCTCGTGCCGTTTGCGATCGGCCCGGACCTGGCCTTGCTGCGCCGAATCGGGCCGGCCATCCTGTGGCTCGGAGCGCTCCTCTCGTCGTTGCTCGCCCTCGACCGCCTGTTCGCCAATGACCACGAGGACGGATCCCTCGACCTCATCCTGATGGCGCGGCCGCCGCTTGAGCTCGTCGTTGTTACCAAGGCCCTCGCCCACTGGGTCACAACCGGCCTGCCGCTGGTGGTTGCCTCGCCGGTCCTTGGCCTGTTTCTGAACCTCGAGCCGGCCGCACTCTCGGCCACCGGGCTGACCCTTCTCATTGGAACGCCCGCACTCACATTCATCGGCGTGATCGGAGCCGCGCTCGCAACCGCCTTGCGACGCGGCGGTCTGCTACTTCCTGTGCTGGTGCTGCCGCTTACGGTGCCGGTGCTGATTTTCGGGGTCGCCGCCACCAATGCGGCGGTGGTCGGGCCGGTCCCATTCGGCGCCCCGTTCACGATTCTGTGCGCATTGACCCTGATAAGCAGCGTCATCGGGCCCTTTGCGGCGGCTGCGACGCTGAGATACGGCATGGAATAGTCCGTTCGGTTTGCTATATCCTGAAGCTGAAGGCGTCGCGCTGCGGGGGCCATGGCGACGGATGAGGAAGGCGGCAATGGCGCTGATCGATCTTGCTAATCCGACCCGCTTCGTCGCGCTGGTCGAGCGCGTGTTGCCGTGGCTCGTCGCCGCAACGCTGATTGCATTCGCGTTCGGATTGTGGGGCGCCTATCTGGCGCCGGACGACTACCAGCAGGGCGCTACCGTCAAGATCATGTTCATCCACGTCCCCAATGCCTGGTTGAGCATGTTCGTATGGGCCACGATGAGCGCTGCGGCCCTCGGCACGCTGGTGTGGCGGCATCCGCTTGCAGACGTCGCCGCCAAATGCGCGGCTCCGATCGGGGCCGCTTTTACGTTTCTGGCGCTGGCGACGGGATCGCTGTGGGGCCGACCCATGTGGGGCACCTATTGGGTCTGGGATGCGCGGCTCACCTCGGAGCTGGTGCTCTTCATCATGTACCTCGCGCTGATCGCATTATGGCGCACCGTCGATGATCCGAGCCGTGCCGGCCGCGCCGCCGCCGTCCTGACGCTCGTCGGCGCCATCAACCTGCCGATCATCAAGTTCTCCGTCGACTGGTGGAATACGCTGCATCAGCCCGCTTCGGTGTTTCGCGTCGGCGGGCCGGCGATCGACTGGAGCATGTTGATGCCGCTGCTTGTCATGGCCATTGCCTTCACGCTTCTGTTTGTGACGCTTCATCTCGCCGCCATGCGCAACGAGATCATGCGCCGGCGCGTCCGGACGTTGATGCTGATCCAGGCCGAGCGCGCGGCTTAGGACGGGGCGAAATCATGGACCTGGGACCGCACGCCGGATTCATCATCGCCGCCTACATCATCGCGACGGCCGTCGTGGCGGCGCTCGTCGGCTGGGTGACGGCCGACCACACCGCTCAGAAGCGCGCCCTCGCGGAGCTTGAGCGGCGCGGAATCACCCGCCGATCCGCGGAATCTCGACCAATGCAAATCAAGGAGCCGGCCTGATGACGTTGTCGCAAGAGACGACCCGCCAAGCGCCGCAAAATACGGCTCGGGAAGGGTCGCCCCCACACCGCCCTCCCTCCGATCCCCGCTCTGCCCCTCCCCCGCAAGCGGGGGAGGACATGCTGCGGGCAGGCAACCGGCGCATTCTCGTGGTGTTGCCGCTGCTGCTCTTTTTGGGGCTGGCCGCGCTGTTCTTTGTGCGGCTGGGCGCCGGCGATGCGTCCCGCATTCCATCGGCACTGATCGGGCACGATGCGCCGGCGACTGACCTGCCGCCGGTGGCTGGTCTCGAACGCGACGGCAAGCCCGTTCCGGGCCTTGCGGCCAGCGATTTCAAGGGCGCTGTCACCGTGCTCAATGTGTGGGCGTCATGGTGTGTGCCCTGTCATGACGAGGCCCCGCTGTTGATGCAGCTCGCCCGCGACTCCCGCATCCGGTTGGTGGGCATCAACTACAAAGACCAGGCCGACAATGCGCGGCGTTTCCTCGGCCGCTACGGCAATCCGTTCGCTGCTTCGGGCGCTGACATCAACGGACGCGCCGCGATCGAATGGGGCGTTTACGGCGTTCCGGAGACCTTCATCATCGGCCGCGACGGCAGGATTGCCTATAAGCTGGTGGGCCCGGTTACGCCGGATAACCTCGAGCAGGTCGTCAAGCCGGAGATCGAGAAGGCGCTGGCAAGTTCGTGACGGGCGGGCGCTTCAAACTGCGAGCGTAGGGGGCAAAGCGAAGCGTGCCCCACCACCGCTCGAAAGGCCGCACGCTGGCCGGCACGGCGCTTCGCGCCTTTGCCCGCCCTACACTCCTCTAACTCTACTCCTCCGCCGCCGCTGGCTCTGGCTCTGCGGCATGCCGCGTCAACAGCGGGTATTGCAGGGCTGCGAACACGAAAGTGAGCGGCACGAAGCCGTACAGCTTGAAATTGACCCAGAAGTCCGTCGACTGCGTGCGCCAGATCGCCTCGTTGAGCACGGCGAGCGCGAAGAAAAACAGCGCCCAGCGCAATGTCAGCTTGCGCCAGCCTTCTTCAGTGAGGTGGAACACTGAATCGAGAACGATCGCGAGGAACGACTTGTCGAATACATAGCCTCCCAGCAGGGTGCCGCCTAACAGCGCGTAGATGATGGTGGGCTTGAGCTTGATGAAGGTTTCGTCGTGCAGCGCAAGCGTGAGTCCGCCGAACACCAGCACGACGATTGCTGTCACCACCGGCATGATCGGCCACTGGCGGGTCATGGCGTAGGACACCAGCAGCGCCGCCACCACCGCAACCATGAAACTGCCGGTTGCGGCGAAAATGCCGAATCGCGCGTTCGCGACGACGAACAGCACCAGCGGGCCGATGTCGAGGACGAGCTTGAGGAGCGGATGAAGCTTCGGCTTTTCAGTCGTTGTAGTCATGGGACGACCTGTAACGCGGCGGTCAGATTTTGTCACCGGCCGGGTCGTCGCGGCCACCATGTCTTGGCTTAAGTTTTCCAGCGCGGGCTGCTCTTTCGCTCTCATCGCTCGATCCCCGCAAGCGCCTGCGCGAATTCCCTGGCGCCGAAGGGCGCCAGGTCGTCAACGCCCTCGCCGATGCCGATGAAATGCACAGGTAATCGATATTCGGTAGCGATCGCCACCAAAATGCCGCCGCGCGCGGTGCCGTCGAGCTTTGTCATGACAAGGCCGGTGACACCCGCGACCTTTAAGAATTCCCTGACCTGGGAGAGCGCATTCTGGCCGATGGTGGCGTCGAGCACCAGCAAGACGGCGTGCGGCGCTGCCGGGTCAAGCTTTTTCATCACCCGCACTATTTTTTGCAGCTCGCCCATCAGGCCGGCCTTAGTCTGCAGGCGACCGGCGGTGTCGACGATGAGCACGTCGATGGCCTGCGCACGCGCCGCCTCCAGGGCGCGAAAGACGAGGCCCGCCGCATCGGCGCCCTGAGCGCCCGCAATGACGGGACTTCCTGTGCGCTCGCCCCAGATTTTCAACTGTTCGATGGCGGCAGCCCGAAAGGTATCGCCGGCTGCCAGCATGACCTGTCGGCCTTCGCGGGAGAACCGCGAGGCAAGCTTGCCGATGGTCGTTGTCTTGCCGGAACCGTTCACGCCGGCAACCAGGATGACGAATGGCCTCGATGCGCCATCAATGACAAGCGGCCGCGCAGCCGGGACAAGGATCTTTTCGATCTCGGCGGCGAGAATTGCTTTCACTTCCTCGGAGCTGATTATCTTGTCGTAGCGGCCTTCACCGACTGCCCCCGCAATGCGCCCCGCAACATCGACGCCGAAATCGGCCCGGATCAACAATTCTTCGAGTTCCTCGACGACGCCGGCGTCCAGCTTGCGCTTGGAAATGAGATCCGTGATGGCGGCGGTGATAGCGCTTGAGGTACGGCTGAGCCCGCCGCGCAGGCGCCGCCACCAGCTTTGACGCGAGTCGCCGGAAGTTTGCGTTGTGCTGTCATTCATGTCGGCAGCCGTGATACCGGTTTCGCCATGCCAATTAAAGAGCTTAACTCCGACGACATGCTGGCCCGCGTGCTTTACCGGGACGGCCTGATGCTGATCGTCGACAAGCCCGCCGGCCTTCCGGTGCATCGCGGACCGAAGGGCGGCGTGAGTCTTGAGGACTATTTCGATGTCCTCCGGTTCGGCCTGCCGCGCCCGCCCGCCCTGGCGCACCGTCTCGACAAGGACACCTCCGGATGCCTCGTGCTCGGGCGCCATCGCAAGGCGCTTGCTCATTTGGGGCTTTTGTTCAAGCACGGCAAGGTCGGCAAAATCTACTGGGCCGTGGTTGAGGGCGGCCCCGACGCCGATGAGGGCACGGTCGAATTGTCGCTGGGCCGGCTTAACGAGTCGCGGGGCTGGTGGATGAAGCCGGACCCGAACGGACTGCCTTCGGTCACGACCTGGAAGGTGCTGGGGCGGGGCCTGTCGCCAGCGGGCGCCGCTTTACGCGGTTACGGCGCCCCGGCCTGCTCCCCTCCCCCCTGTGGGGAAAGGTTGGGGCCGGGCGTCGCGCCAGGGGGGACTCTCGGAGCCGATACGCCCGACCCTCCGCCCCACACCTCCCCCACAAGGAGGGAGCCCACAAGGGGGGAGGGAGTACTGGAGGTCTCGTCATCGTCGCACCCGCCAGCCTCCGCGAGCGGAGGCAGAAAGATCGCCTGGCTTGCCCTCACGCCAATCACCGGCCGCACCCACCAATTGCGCGTTCACTGTGCCGCCAGCGGATGGCCGATCTTTGGCGACAACATCTATGGATCGGCGCCGCGCTTTTCCTCCCCGCCGCAGTTACTTCACGCCCGCGAGGTCATAGTGCCGATCTCGAAGAACAAGGCGCCCGTGCGGGTGACGGCGCCGGTGCCGGCCCACATGCGGGATTGGCTGCGTGCTTGCGGCTGGGACGGCGAGGACCCTGGCGCTCAATAAATTGTCGCCATCATGCGCTCCGGCGCGGTGCGATCGTGCTCCGGCCCGCCGATCGCACCATTGCTGATGGCGGCCAAAATGGCGCCCGGCGTCGGAAGGGCGCTGCGGTCAATCTGCGTCGCCGGATCCCACAGCTTCGCGCGCACAATGGCCTTGGCACACTGGAAATACACGCGATCGACGGTGACCACGATGACGCTGCGCGGCGCTTTCCCGGCGAAAACGAAGCTTTCGCACAGCTTGCGCTCAATAGAAATCACGGCGCGCCCGTTGACGCGGAGCGTTTCGCCGCAGCCAGGGATTAGAAACAAAAGCGAAATGCGCGGATCGGCGATGAGATTGCGCAGACTGTCGATGCGATTGTTGCCGCGGCGGTCGGGAATGAGCAGGGTCTTTTCGTCTTTAACCCGCACGAACCCGGGCGGGTCGCCGCGCGGTGTGCAGTCAAGCCCGCCGGGGCCGCTGGTCGCCATCGCGCAGAACGGGGCCGCTTCGATGAAGGCGCGATAGTGAGCATTGACGTGGTCGATTTCCTTGACGACGGCGCCTCCGGACGGCGCTCCGTAAATGGCCTCCAGCGCCTCGATCGAAGTGACGAGATGATGATCAAGTCCGTCCATCGTCATGCCGCTTCCTCTCGTCATGCCGCAATCAAGCAAGCGCCATCATGGCCGATCATTCTCGTTTCGACAATGATTCCGGGCTCGACGGCACGATGGAAACGCACGAGCGTGAAATGCTCGCTGCGCCCGCTGCCAAGCGATTCGGTGAGAACGCGGCGCACCTGCCCGACTTCAGCGTCGAGATGGCGGCGCAGCGCAGCTTCGCCGCGACGGCGCAGGCGGCGGGCCCGGTCTTTGACGACCGGCCGGGCCACCTGCGGCATGCGCGCTGCGGGCGTGCCCGGGCGCGGGGAGTAGGGGAACACATGGAGATAAGTGAGCCCGCACTCATCGATCAGGTCGAGCGAACGGCGGAACATCTCCTCGGTCTCGGTGGGAAATCCCGCAATGAAATCCGCCCCGAATACCATGCCGGGGCGGCGGCGGCGCAGTTCGCGGGTCAGCGCAATGGCATCTGCGCGCGAATGGCGGCGCTTCATCCGCTTCAGGATAAGGTCGTCGCCGGCCTGCAGCGACAGATGCAAGTGCGGCATCAATCGTTCCTCCGCCGCAAACGCCTCCATCAAGCCGGCATCGATCTCGATGCAATCAAGAGAGGAGAGGCGGAGCCGTTGGAGGTCGCCCACGTGCTTGAGCACCTGCCGCACCAAGGCGCCAAGCCTGGGGGCGCCGGGCAGGTCGCTGCCGTAGCTCGTGAGATCGACGCCGGTCAGCACGACCTCACGATAGCCGTTGTTGACGAGGCGGCGCACCTGCTCGACCACCTCGCCCATTGGCACTGAGCGGGAGTTTCCTCGTCCGAACGGAATGATACAGAACGTGCAGCGATGGTCGCAGCCGTTCTGCACCTGCACATAGGCGCGGGCGCGCCCCTCGATACCTTCGATCAGGTGGGCGGCCGTTTCGCGCACCGACATAATGTCGTTGACGACAGTCTTCTCATGGGGCCCGATGCTGAAATCCCGCGGGCGGCGCAAGGCGCCCTGGGCCTCCACCCAGGCCTCAACGCGCATCTTGGCGTCGTTGCCGACGACGCGATCGACCTCCTCCATCGCCGCGAACTGGTCCGGGCTGGTCTGCGCAGCGCAGCCTGTGACGACGATCCGCGCCTGCGGGCGTTCGCGCTTGAGCCGACGTATGGCCTGGCGCGCCTGGCGTTCGGCTTCGGCCGTAACCGCACAGGTATTGACAATCACCACGTCCCCCGCCTCGCGTGCGCCCAGACCGGCCGCGTCGGCATTGCGGCGGATCACCTCGGACTCATAGGTGTTGAGTCGGCACCCGAACGTGACGACGTCGACGCTCATCGCGCGGGCTCCGCTGACGCAAACAGCGCCGGATCAAAGCGGCCCTCAAACTCATATTCGACCGGTCCGGTCATCAACACGCGATCATCGCTGCGCCATTCGACGGCGAGATCGCCGCCTGGCAATTTCACGATTGCCTTGCGCTCGGCCCGCCCGGTGCGAGAGGCGCATACCAATGCCGCACAGGCCGCAGAGCCGCATGCCCGTGTCAGCCCGGCGCCGCGCTCCCAGGTGCGCACCATCAGGTGCTCGCGCGTAACCACCCTGGCGAGCGAGATATTGGCGCGATCCGGAAATACCGGATGGCTTTCCAGCAGAGGGCCGATCTCGCCGAGATCATAGGCGTCGATATCGTCGACCCAGAAGATCGCATGGGGATTGCCCATATTGGCAACCGAGGGCGAATGCAGGGTGGGGCGATCGGATGGCCCGACCGCAAGGTCGATCCGTCGCGTGTCGGAAAATGCTTTGGCTAGAGGAATTTCGTCCCATCCAAAACGCGGCACTCCCATGTCGACGGTGCATGTCAGCGGCGTCGCACCTTGCCAGCATTTCAACAGCCCGGTTCGGATTTCGAGCACGAGCGAGGTCTTGCGGCTCTCTTTGAACAGAATATCGGCAACGCAGCGCATGCCATTGCCGCAGGCGCCGGCCTCGGAACCGTCATTGTTGAAAATGCAGACAAGAGCATCGGCATCAGTCGTTCGCGCTGGATAAATCGCCATCAATTGATCATAGCGAACCCCCGCAGCGGCCGAACGAGCATCCGTGGCGGTAATCGGATTGGGATTTGGCCGCATATCAACCACCACGATCTCGTTGCCAAGACCGTTCATCTTCACAAAGGGATGATTGGATAAGACGCCCATGCCTTCAATCCGCCGCCATGTTTCCGGTTATAAGGTCATGCCGGTTCTTTTGGCCAGCCAACTGCTCCCCTCCCTCCCGGCTTGCGGGGCAGGGAAGGGAGGGGGCTGGCCGATCATTAACGTCAAATAACGAAGAGCAGCGCCGCCGGAAAGCGTGTTGCAAGGAGGCTTCAATGGCCGCTTCGCGAACCCTGTTACTTTTAGCCGCGGTTGCCTTGGCGGGTCTCGGCCTGACCGGTCTCGGCCTGACCGGCGCCTCCGCGCAGACCCCCAACCCCTTGCCGCCACCCGCCATCACCGTTGCGCCAGATGATCCGTTCGGCGAACAGGTGACAATGACCGAGAAGACGATCGTCTATCTGGAGGGGTCAGGACTGTGGGATTCCGCGTTCGAAACCATCGTCGGCGCGTTCAAGTCGGTCTATGGCGCAATAGACAAGCTTGGCGCCAAGCCAAACGGCGCGCCGATGACCATCTATACGGCAACCGACGATAATGGCTTTCAATTCCAGGCTGCCGTACCTGTCGCCCAGGCGCCAGCCTCGCCGCCGCAGGGCGATATCAAGATCGGCAAGTCGCCCACCGGCACGGCGCTCAAGTTTGTGCATCGCGGTTCCTATGACGAGATGGATACGACCTATGAGGCGATCGCCCACCATCTCGAAGAAAAGAATCTCGAAGCCAAGGACCTGTTCGTGGAGCAGTACATCAAGGACCCGGTCACGACGCCCGAGGACGACCTCGTGATCGAAATCTACGTGCCGCTGAAGTGATTTGCGCAACCGCGTGGCCCGGATTAGGCGCAGCGAAATCCGAAACTGGCCCGTCCATGTGGCAACGCCATTGCCGGGTTTCGCTGACGCTCAACCCGCGCTACAGCCGTTGCAGCCGCCTCATTGCGTCGAAACGCCTTCGGGTTGATCCGGCTCAATGAATGGATGTTGCGTTTGGCCGAAGCTATATTTGAGTATATCTCCGAAGCGAAGGAATGGTCCAATGTCGGAACTAACCCGCGACGAGGTTTTAGCGGCGGTCCATCCGATCGACGACGCGACAGTAGCCGAAATCATTGCAACCGGCGCCGACCACGACGAACTGGTGCAGGCCTGCCACTTCTACGCTAAGGACCGCGCGGCGAAGACGCCGGGGCATGTCCCGCCCGGCCGCGTCGGCCGCGTCGTATCGATCCTGGAGCGCGCCGAAGCCGAGGTGAAGGAGAGTTGGCTCGGCGAATTCGGCTCAACCCTTCAGTAGCGACGGGGGGCAGCTCCCGGCGATCCGGTTGACTTTAAGGCCGGCGGGCCATAAGTCTGCCCGGTACTCGAAAGAGCCGTCATGAGCCGCCGCCCGGCCCGGTGAGACCGGAGGCCAACGCCCGACAGCGCTGTGCGCCCTCGGGCGGATTTGGTGCTTGGAATGTTCGAAGCTCTGTCTGACAAGCTGTCCGGCATTCTTGACCGGCTGACGCGACGTGGCGCTCTCACGGGCGCCGACGTGGATGCGGCCGCCCGCGAGGTGCGCCGGGCCTTGCTGGAGGCCGATGTCGCTCTCGATGTCGTGCGAACATTTATCGATAAGCTGCGCCAGCGCGCCGTCGGCGTCGAGGTGGTGAAGTCGGTCACGCCCGGCCAGATGGTGGTGAAGATCGTTCACGACCAGCTCATCGAGACGCTCGGAGCCACGACGGACCCGATCGATCTTAACGCTCCCGCGCCGGTTCCGATCATGCTGGTCGGCCTGCAAGGTTCAGGCAAGACCACCACGGCCGCCAAGATCGCCCGGCGCCTCAATGAGCAGATGCGGCGTAAGACCCTGATGGCGTCGCTCGACGTGCGCCGTCCGGCCGCCATGGAACAGCTCGCGGTGCTGGGGCGCCAGGTCGGGGTCAACACGCTGCCGATCGTCACGGGGCAAACGCCGGTCCAGATCGCGCGGCGCGCCATGGAGGCCGGCCGCCTTGGCGGCTACGACGTGGTGCTGCTGGACACGGCGGGCCGCACCACGCTTGACGAGGCCATGATGACGGAAGCGGCCGAGGTCAAAGCGGCGGCTTCCCCGCATGAGGTGCTGCTCGTCGCCGACAGCCTCACCGGCCAGGACGCCGTCAATCTGGCGCGCGCATTCGACCAGCGGGTCGGCCTCACCGGCATTGTGCTCACGCGGGTTGATGGCGATGGGCGCGGCGGCGCCGCGCTCTCCATGCGGGCCGTCACCGGCAAGCCGATCAAGCTGATCGGCACCGGCGAAAAGCTCGATGCCCTGGAGGACTTCCACCCTGCCCGCATTGCCGACCGGATCCTCGGCATGGGCGATATCGTTTCGCTCGTCGAGAAGGCCGCTGCGACCATTGATGCCGAAAAGGCGATGCGCACCGCGGAACGCATGCGCAAGGGTGCGTTCGACCTCAACGATCTCAAAGAGCAGCTTGAGCAGATGCAGAAGATGGGCGGCTTGGGCGGCCTGATGGGCATGCTGCCGGGCATCGCCAGGATCAAGAACCAGATCGCTGCCGCAAATCTCGACGACAAGATCCTCAAGCGCCAGGTCGCCATTATCCAGTCGATGACGACCGAGGAGCGGCGCCGGCCCGATATCCTCAAGGCGAGCCGCAAGAAGCGCGTCGCTGCCGGCTCCGGCGCCAAGGTTGAGGAAATCAACCGGCTCCTCAAAATGCACCGCGGCATGGCCGACATGATGAAAGCCATGGGCGGCGCCAAGCGCGGGCCGCTCGCTGGCCTTGCCAATGCGCTCGGAATGGGCGCCGGCATGCCGAGCGCGGAGGAAATGGCGAAGCTCGCCGAAAAGATGCCGGGCAGCCTTCCCAACAGGCCGCAGCTCCCGAGCGGAATGCCGGCAGCGCCCCCGCCGTTTCCGGGCGCGCTTGGTGGTCCGCCGAGCAGCCTGCCGGGACTTGGCGGCCCCAAGCGGCCCGGTTTGCCGGGCCTCGGCGGCTTTCCAGGCTTTGGCAAGAAGAAATAGCCCCGCCTCTTTCCTCAGCCCTCCTCCCCCGAGGTGGGGAGCGGCGGACGGGGCAGCGATCAATCAGTCAACGAGAGGACTTAAGGAATGTCTCTGAAGATCAGGATGGCCCGCGCCGGCACCAAGAAACGGCCTGTCTATCACATCGTGGTGGCGGACAGCAGGTCTCCGCGCGACGGCCGGTTCATTGAGCGGCTCGGCTATTTCAATCCGCTTCTGCCGAAGGACAACGCTGAGCGGCTGAAATTCGATCTCGAAAAGACCAAGGGCTGGCTCGCGAAGGGAGCAACACCATCCGATCGCATCCTGCGCTTCCTGGATGCCGCCGGCGTGCGCAAACGGGAGCCGCGCAACAATCCGGAGCGGGCCATTCCCCGCAAAGAGCGCAAGGCCATGGCTGAGGCAAAGGCCAAAGCGGCGGCTGCCGCTCCGAAGCCGGCCGCTTAAGGCAGCGAGTCGAATCGATTTTATCTGTCGTGGAACCTGCTCGCCCGCCGCCGCAAAACCGCATCTGCGTTGCGAGGATCGGGGCTGCGCACGGGACGAGCGGTGAGGTCAGGTTGTGGCCATTCACCGCTCGGGCGGAGGCTGTCGCGGCTTACGGCCCTCTCCAGACAGGCGATGGAACGCGGGCTTTCGAGATTGAGGCTCTCCGGCCCGCCAAGGATTGTTTAATCGCTCGCCTCAAAGGGGTCACTGACCGGGCGGCGGCCGAGCGGCTGCGCAACACCGAGCTTTACGTTCCGCGCGAGCGGTTGCCGGCCCTGGAGGCGGAGGAGTTCTACCACGCGGACCTTGTGGGGCTCCGCGCAGAGGACAAGGCGGGCCGGGCGATCGGCGTCGTCATTGCGGTGCATAATTTCGGCGCCGGTGACATTTTGGAGATAGCGCCCGCCGCGGGCGGAGAAACCGTGATGGTGCCCTTTTCGGCTTCCGTCGTCCCGCGGGTGGAGGTCGCGGCCGGACGTATCGTGGTGGACATGCCCGAAGGGCTGCTTGCGTCAAAGGATGCGACGCCGTTTGCCCCGGCGACGGAGAGAAACAAGAAGAGCAAAGGCGCGTGATCAATGTGGCGTGCCACGGTCCTTACCATCCTCCCCGAGCTGTTCCCGGGCCCCCTGGGGGCAAGTCTCGCCGGAAAGGCGAGCGCCAATGGCCTCTGGTCGCTCGAGACGCTCGACATTCGTGACTTTACGACCGATCGGCATCGCTCGGTCGACGATACTCCTGCGGGCGGCGGTCCCGGCATGATCATGCGAGCGGACGTGCTCGGCCGGGCCATTGACTCAGTGTCGGATGGCGGTCGTCCGCGCCTCTTGATGTCGGCACGGGGACAGCCGCTGAACCAGGCCTGGGTGCGCAAGCTCGTCCAAGGTCCCGGCGTCGTGGTCGTGTGCGGCCGCTTTGAGGGAGTTGACGAGCGCGTCATTACACGGCGCGGTCTGATCGAGGTGTCTATCGGGGACTATGTGCTGGCCGGAGGCGAACTCGCCGCCATGGTTCTGATCGATGCCTGCGTGCGTCTGATTCCCGGCGTGATGGGCAAGGCATGTTCGGCGGCGGACGAGAGCTTTTCCGACGGCCTGATCGAATACCCTCAGTTCACCCGGCCGCAGGTCTGGGAGGGCCTCGCCATTCCGGACGTGCTGACCTCAGGCGACCACGGCAAGGTCGCCGCCTGGCGGCGGGCCGAGGCCGAGCGCCTTACCCGCGAGCGGCGGCCTGACCTGTGGGCGGCCTATCAGGCCGCGCCCCCTCCCTCCGCCGCCGGGGGGGAGACAGAGAGAGGCAAGGCTCGCCAAAAAGGTGACAAAGCCAAGACTTTGTCGTATAGGCCGCCCGCAAGGCAGTCCTGAGCTGTCCATCCCCTGGAAGCGCAGGCGTCCTGGCTGCACGTCCCTACCCCCCGCATGCAGGGGAGGGTAGGGAGGGGAAATACGGGCGGGAGGCCCATGCTCCCAGTAGCAAATCGGGGCTGTCGACGGAGATGCCGATGACTATAATTCAAGAGCTTGAAAAAGAGCAGATGGCGAAGCTTGCCGCCGGCAAGGAGATTCCCGATTTCGGGCCCGGCGATACGCTATTGGTGAACGTGAAGGTGGTCGAGGGCGATCGCACGCGCGTGCAGGCCTATGAGGGCGTGTGCATCGGCCGGTCCGGCGGCGGACTCAACGAGAACTTCACGGTGCGCAAGATTTCGTATGGCGAAGGCGTCGAGCGTGTGTTCCCGCTCTATTCGCCGGCGGTCGATTCGATCCAGGTCGTGCGCCGCGG
>JAJPKK010000313.1 GCA_021323775.1 Hyphomicrobiales bacterium | reverse complement strand
CTTGAAGCAGTTATTCTTCGCGATGTCCTTAGCAAAGGGCGGGGTCGAAGACCGGAAAGCCGCGGCTGAACCGAGGCTTCCAGCCCGATGCCATGCCTATTCGGCCACCTGCTCGGCGGCGGGTTTGCCCCTATCGAAAATCCGCATCTCGATGTAGCGGGCGGGCTTGTCGGTCAAATTCTGCTGGCGGTGGATGGTGCCGCGCGGAACATAATTGCTGTCGCCGGCCCGGAGCACCACCGGGGGCTTCCCCTTGACTGTGAACGTGATTTCGCCCTCCTGAACCGCAGTCCATTGGTCGCCGGGATGGCGGTGGAACTGGTTCCCGGACCCCGGCGGCGCAGTGACGGATTGCATCCCCACCTCGCGCGCCGGGTCATTCTCCAGCGGCGTCGTGAAATAGCGATGGTTCTCGAATCGTGGGGCGGGCGCCTGCGCCAACGCCGCTGCCGAAAGCGCAGCGGCCACGACAATGATGGTGGGCGCGATGAATTTGTTCATGACATCCTCCCTGGGCGTTGCCGAGGAGTGATGCTAGCGTGCCGCTTGCCCGCTTGCCAGTTCGAACACGCCGCGTGCAGCGCGTAATTTATGGGATGGGAGTAAGAATCTGCCGTTGTTTCGAGCGGCGGCGGGTTTCGCGGAGTTCGCCGGCGGGCCAGCCCGCCGGGTCCGGCCTATAGCCGGCGCGATCGCACGCGCCGGCCCGGCCCGGCGGCTCCCATTTTACGATAAGCTTGATCCGCGTGGTTTCATTGCCCGGTTGATCCGCGTGGTTTCATTGCCCGGTTTGACCGGGCAATCCAGCATCGATTGCCGGCGGCTATGGATCGCCCGGTCGATCCCCCGATCAAGTCGGGGGAGGGCGATGACAGCGCAGAGTTAAGGTCAACGTAATCGAACAGCGCCGTAACCAGCCGGACAGTGGACTGATGCCGCGCCTTTGCGCCATCACAACGGAATAAGACCGATAGCCTTCCTCAGATTGTCATAGGGCTTGGGGCCGAAGCCGTGCGCGGGTGCGACCGTCTTCACATCAAGATTGTTCATCGTAATGACGCGGTAGAGATCGATCATCTGCTCGGGCGTGCGCGCGGGGTCCCTTGGATCGTCGCCGGCCGGCGGATTGTAGCCGTCGCCCCAGAACAAGAGCTTCTCCGCCGGCATATAGACGAGCAGGTTCGCCACATTATGGCTCGTGCCCTTCATGTGGTAGAGCTCGATCGTCCGCCGTCCGTCGGTCAGCACCTTCTTGTCGCTGACGGTTTCGAATGTCGCGGGCCTGGGCGACTTTGACAGCAGGTCCGGTGCGATGGTGCGCGGCCTCGCCCAGACCCTTTCGAAGAACGGCTTGTTCAGCTCGTGCGTGATCACGGTTGCGCCCTGCGCCACATAGGTGCGAAGCCCGCCGGCGTGGTCGTAATGGGCGTGCGTGTTGATGACATAACGGATCGGCTTGTTGGGGACGAGCTTCTTGATTTCCTCAATCGCCGCAAGCGATCGCGCCTCGCTGCCGATGCCTTCGACGACGACGACATAATCGTTGAATTCGACGGCCCAGTTGCGGGCGTTGGGCGTGCTGAGGTACCACACACCGTCCGCGAGCTTTTCTACGGCCACTCGAAGCGGCTGCGGCGCGGCCTCGCGGACGTTGGCGGGCACATCGATCGAGACCGGCGCGTTGGGCTTCACCTCGCTCACCGTGATATCCAGCGTCGGGAAGCCGTCCTCGGTCTGCACGATGTGCCTTGGGAACTTGACGCCGCCGAAGTCGGCATAGTCGGAATAGGCGATCTCGATCGGATAGTCGCCGACCACTTCATTGGTTGAAAGATAGGTCACCTTTTCGACCAGGTTCTGGGCGTTGAGCGTCGCCTTGAACTCCCGGCCCTCGATCGCGAATGTGGCGGTGTTGCCGTCGAGACGGGCGGCATTGGCCATCGCGGCTTTGATCACGCCATGCGGCGTGGCCCACAACTGGTGCAGGCGGTCCCCGACGGCTGCCGGGTTTGGCGTCGCCTGGGCGCCGGCCTCTTTCCAGGCGAATTTTCCGCTCACCACCGAGACCGTGCGCTGGTCCGCCCCGACCGCCTGGGCGCCGCCGCCGCGCGGAGGGTGCTCGCCCTGAGAGCGGACCTGAATGAGCCGCATGGCCGGCGTCTGGTAGTTGATCGCCGCGCTGTAGGTGCGCTGAATAAAACGTGGCCAGCGCTCGCCGGGCTCGTAGGCCTGTCCGAAGCTAAACACGTAGCCGCTGCCGGTGAACTCGATCGAATTCAGGCTCGCGGCTCCCATGGCCTCGGCGGCCGCCGCTATCCCGGTTCGCTGCTGCGCGTGTCCGGGCGCCGGCAGCACGAGGGCCAATCCGGCGACGAGTGTCCAGTAGATCCGCATGATCGGTTCCTCCCTAGAAATCAGGATTGCTCGCCACCGGGATGTGATAATCGAACAGGTGCTGGTTGTTCTCGGCGCAGATTTCCTCATCCATCGGTCGCGTAACTCGGTCGTAGCGCTGCATCACCGACCACGGCGCGTTGAAGGCATCCGGATCATCAAAGGTAATGTCCACTTGCATTGCCTTGCCGCCGTCGACGAGCCTAAAGCGCTCGATAACGTGGAGCTTGTCGGTATGCGGGGTGCGGAAATTGTTGACAAACGTCTTGTCGTTCAATCCGATCGTGTCGACGACCAGGGTGTCGCCTTCATAGTGACCGACGGACTCGCCGTACCACGACGGCTTCGGATTCGCTGAATGAGGTACGTCGAGATAGACGTGCCGAACCTGCTGGTCATTGGAATAAATCATCACGACTTCCTTGGGCGTCTGGATGAAGTAAAGCGGCTGGAAACCGTAAAGATGATAGCCGGGAACGCCGGCCGGCCAGCACGCCGAGTGCGGCGTAAAGGCGATCTTTCCGGCGAGGACTTCGGCGTTGTCCTTCTTCATGCGCTCCACCACCCAGGGCTTGAGAATGGCGGCGTTGGTGAGATCGGCGATGAAATAGGTCGGCTGCTTGCCGGTCGCTGCCGCCTCCTGGTTGCTGACGCGCGGATGCGCGGGATCGCTCCGCATCGGACCGGGCGCGCCGGGAACAATCGAAAAATCGACGTTGAAGGTCAGCCACCCGGCATTGCCGGACGAGAAATCCGGCGGCAGCGCCTTCTGTTGCGCCATCGCGGCTGCGGTAAGCGCCGCGCAGGCGAAGCCGGCGGCTGCGCTACTGGCGAGCAATTTTGCGGTGAAAGCCAATGTGGACATTGTTTCCTCTCCTGTGCACCGGTCCGCGGAAGCAACCGGTTCTTGTGCGCTCGCGTTGCCCGCCCCCTTGCCGCAGCGGAGGGGGCTGCAAACCGCGTGCCGTGTTGTTCTTAATATCGCCTCTTTTGAATCTTGAGTGGGTGCAGAAGCCTTAAGGGCGCGCAGCCTTGGCGAGGGCCGTGATCGCTTGGATGCAGTCTTGCGGGCGGCGGCAGCCGGTCAAGGGCGATTGGCGCGCGTTTAATCGCGCGCCAATCGCCGCTTAGGCGGTCGAGACCCTCGACCTGCCGCCGCCGCCCGCGACAAAGAGCATCCAAGCGATCAAGGCCGCGAGTGATCGCCGGTTGGCCGCTTTTCACGTCCTGCCCCACTCGAAATTCAGAAGAGCCTTAATATCATTGTACGGCGTTTTGATTCGTCCGTCACGCCGCATGACAAGTCAGACACGCGCCGTTCAGACTGTATTCAGACTGTTTGGCATGCCAGCAGCGTTCACGGCGTCATTGCTTTCGCCCACGGAGATGAGCTGCTAGCCTCGACGTTGACCGGCGCCCGGGCAACGCCGACCAAGGAGCACTCACATGGAACGCTTCATCGCCGATCTGGTGCAAAGCCTCGACAACGGCAAGATCGATCGTCGCGAATTCTGCAGATCCGTGGCGCTCGCCGCCGCGGTTTACGCCGCCGGCGACGCTGCGCAGGCGCAGGTTGAGCGCGGCTTCAAGATCATTGGCATCAACCACCTCTCCTATACCTGCCCGGACTACGCCAAGGCGCGCGATTGGTACGCCTCGGTTCTCAACATGAAGAGCGAGGCCGCGCGGGATGACGGCAAGCGCGCAAACCTGATGTTCGGGCCGGAGCCCGGCAAGGGCGGTTCGTTCCTGGTCACGCGCAATCCCGGCAGCGTTGCGAGCGGCAGCGCCGGCGCAAGGGCAGGCGTGGAGGCCGTGATCGACCACGTCTGCTACACCATTGCGAACTGGGACGAGGCGCGTGTGCGCGCGACGCTTAAGGCGAAAGGGCTCGACGTCACCGGGCGCGACGGCAGCCTGCATGTCTACGACCCGTTCGATTACGACGTGCAGATCGCATCGGCAGCGGAGGAAAACGCTTTCAGGCGCTGAGGGGAGGATGGTCATGGAAGGGTTCGTCGCAAAGCATGTCTACGACTACCAGAACGGCAAGATCAGCCGCCGCCGGCTGATCGAGATCCTCACGCTCGCCGCCACGACGGCCTATGCAGGAAAGCGCGCCGGCGCCGCCGAGCAACCAGGGCTCGACGCCGCGTTGGTGAATCACGTCTCCTACACCTGTCCGGATTTTCGCCGGGCGGCCGACTGGTACTCGATGGTCTTCAATCTCGACCAGGTCGGGGCGACCGCACGCGACGTAGCGCTGCCGTTCGGCAAAAAGGGCGAAAAGCCTTACGGCGTCGGCGCCGACGATGTGCCGCTGACCCACATCATCTGCCGCACACGGCCGGTCGATGCGCCGGCACGCAACGGGCCGCCGCGCCGCCAGGCCAAGGCGGTGATCGATCACATCTGCTTCACGGTTGCTGATTTTGACCGTGAGCGGGCCAAGGCACAGCTCAACGCCGCAGGCGTCAGGAACGTGCGCGATGGCGGGCCCTTCAGCGTCTATGTGAACGATCCGTTCGGCTATGAGGTGCAGATCGCCGGCCTCAACGTCACGGCGATTTGCGGCGCGGAGGCCCGTGCGACTTGCAGCGATAACCGCTGAATCAACCCGGCTGGTGTCATCTGCGGGCCGTCGGCGGGCAGCGGCCGGAAGAGAGTACGGTGAAGCCCGAACGCATGAACGCGCTGATTCGCTGAAGCGGCCGAATGGCTCCGCATCACCTTCGGCGCAAAAATTCCCGGCTGGCGCGAGATGAGGCCGGTTGGCGCTCGCGCTGAAGCGTCGCGACGGAGCCGAACCACAGCAATCCGGGCGGCTTCGCACAATACCAGGGAAGCGGTTCCTCACAATTTCT
>JAJPKK010000265.1 GCA_021323775.1 Hyphomicrobiales bacterium | reverse complement strand
GCAACGCCTCCAACGCGATCTTCGCCTTCAGCGCCGCGTCAATCTTCCGTCTCTTCTTCGTCATCTCCCGCTCCGTCTGTGACAACGGAACGGCTCCAAATCCAATTCGTCAACCGGTCCCAAATCCGGGGGCCACTTCAGCAACAAGCCCGAACCCAAAGTTCGCGCTTGCGACACACGGCTTCGCAAAGCGCCGGCGGCATCATTGCTGAGCATACAGCGGCAGTTCGATATTGCGGCCGTCCTTCTGCAGCTTGGCACCTCCGCTATCAATGGAATGTACTTTCCACCCCATGATCTCTTCCCCTTCGGCCAGCCATGAACCAGCCCGATCTGCTGTGCGGAATATGTAAGCTTTTTTCCACTCCCCGCTGATCATGACGCCTCCCACGGCGAGACCGGGATCGACAACGGGCGGAGGTGCAGGACTTACCCTCGGCGGCGGGGCTAGTGCTGGTGGCGGGGGCGGAGGCGGTGGGACAAAGGGGAGGCGGGTCTTGAAAAAGATCGGATGCGCAATTGTCTGCCGGTACGCATTCAGCGGCGTGATGCTGGTCAACCGTTCGGCAGAAGTCGACAGCTTGGGCGTCCACTCGATCGTGGGCAGCGAAACCTCGTCGTTTTGCAGGATTTCTGCAACCGTTAACGCGAGCACCAGCATGCTGCTGCTCCCTAGGATCAGCAGGGCTATCACCGTAAGCGGTGCGAGGCCGCGGATCATCGGACGGGAGATTCCATTTGCACGGCGCCAAATACTTCCAGCTGTGCGTCGATTACAGGCTCGGTCGCCGCAGCCTGCGCGCTGACCAAGGGCGAGAGCCTGATGGAAGCGTTCGAGACAAAAAGATAAGGCTTGCCGCTCTCGATCGCGTAGATCGCCTTCTGGACGGATGCAAGGGGGCCATAAAGATCAATCCGGGCTCCGATGTATCTGATCTGTTCATTGTTCTTGGCCGGCAATCCCTGGCCGGAACGCACCCGTGCGCCCGCCGATTCGGTCATGGTCTTAAGGCGCGCCTGGAGAGAGGCGGTGGCCGCGCCTTCGTTCGCAGCGGTGAGAAACTCGCCGAGATCAGCTTCCGCATCAACCTGACGGGCCAATGTATCGACGTCTGATTTCCGGCTTGCGATGGCATTCATGCGCGCAAGCGTCTCGCTCAGCATTGCAATCTGGGCATCTTGCTCGGCCAAAACCGCGGAGATCGGGTCGGCCACCAGGAAGTAGATCGCAAGGCAGACGGCAAAATTGAATCCGAGGAAGATGACCCTGCGAATCCACGGAACATCTTGCCATTTTCCGATCATGGCGCTGCGTTCTCGATGTGCCGCTTTTGCTGGAGCCTCGCTTGCAACGTGAACCGGTCGCGCTGTTCGGCGGAATCCAGGGCAATCGGGGCTGTCAGTGCGGCGTCGGCAAAGAGCGGCGATTTATCGACAAGCGCTACGAGATCGGCGGCCGCCGTTGACAGGCCCGTCATAACCACCACCCGGTCCTGTTTTTGTGCGGCCTCTGACAGGCGCAACTCGGTCAGCCAGGAATCAAGCGGCAGGATCCGCGACGCCTCCTCCCAGACGTCCAGCAACCCCGCGGCATCTCGTTTTTGCGAGCGGACGCGGACAATAGCGGCCTGCCTCTGGTCCAATTTATCGAGGTCAGCGCGAACCTGTTGGGCCTTTGCTCTCGCGGTCATCAGCTCAGCATTGAGGTTGTCGACTATGCGCTGTTGTCTCCAATATTTATGGGCGCAACCGATTGCCGCCAGAACCGCAGCGCCAACTGCGAGAGCACAGAATGTCTTGCCGAGCCAGAACCGTCGATGGCTTCGATCCCGCCGGGTGGTCAACAGCGGCGCCGGCGCTGCGCCGTCCGCCTCTGCGTCCACGAATGCCAGATCAGCGAGGTCTAGCCCCACTGAGTGGACGGCATCCGCGACGAATTCGCGCCGGACGATCCACTGCCATACCGTCACTTTATCGCCGACTGTCTCGGACCGGTGATCATGATAGATGTCGGCCAGCCGAAACGGTGTCTTTCCGAGCAAATCCTGGACAACAACCTCATCGATTGATCCCGCGGCCTCTAGGGGAAGCATCAACTGGCGAGAGAAGATCTGATCTCGCGGCAGGCGCACACCAATGGCCACCTGTCCGCGATCGAGTTCTTCGGCTTTCAGGAAGTCGTCGATCGCCGCGGGCGAATGGGCACCGTGGGGAACACGGGCTGACGCCAGCACTCGGTGGCGGTCACTCGACAGCTGCAGGAGGACGCACTCTGGCTGAATCATCAAGGTCAGCTTCTTGCAGCCCTCATCCGTGAGCCATTCGGAAAACCGCTCGGGAAGGAGAGCCAGGAATTCGGTCAGCCACCACTGCCCCAGCCGCGCCAGAAGATCAGGGATCCTCGATACCCACCCGGTCGGTGTAAGGTTCAGAACACGAGACACCATGATCCAAAACCCAGATCCAAAACCCAGCAGAGGCCAGGCCGGCTCAGGTTGCCCTGTACGGCCCGCTCACGCGACCATTCGCGTGGCTTGCAAAACCTCTTCGATTGTCGTCTCTCCGCGCCAGACCTTGGCGATTCCCGACTCATACATGGTGCTCATCCCGCCTGAGCGCGCGGCGCGCTCGATCTCAGCGTCGGATGATCTCTCCAGGATCATGCGATGGATGCCGGCGTCAACCAAGAGAAGTTCCGCGATCGTCGTCCTGCCGGAAAATCCCGACTGACCGCATTCGGCACAGCCGCGGGGGCGTCGAATACGGGGAGAGCCGCGGATTTCGCTTGGCTGCGCCGTTTTGGCGATCTCCGCAGCCCAAAATTCGGCATTATCGTGAGGCTCGGCACAGTGGCGGCACAGGCAACGCACAAGCCGTTGAGCCAACACCCCTTTGACGGTCGAGGCTAGCAGGTAGTTCTCGATGCCCATATCGACAAGGCGGGTTATCGTGGCTGCCGCGCTGTTCGTGTGCAGGGTCGAAAAGACGAGGTGGCCTGTGAGCGACGACTGGATGGCGATCTGCGCGGTCTCCAGATCCCGGATCTCGCCGATCATGATGATGTCTGGGTCCTGGCGCAGGATCGAGCGCAGGGCGTGGGGAAAATCGAGCCCGATGGCCGGCTGGACCTGGACCTGGTTGATGCCGGCAAGCTGATATTCAATGGGGTCTTCGACCGTGAAGAGCTTGCGGTCGGAGGTGTTAAGGCCCTTCAATGCGGTGTAGAGCGTCGTCGTCTTGCCGCTGCCGGTGGGTCCGGTAACCAGGATGATGCCGTTGGGCTGCGCCATCAGCTCTCGGAGAGCCTCAATATGGGTTCCGTGAAAGCCCAGTCTCTCGAAATCAAGATCGACTCGCGAGCGGTCGAGGATGCGCATGACCACGCTTTCGCCAAAGACCGTCGGGATGGTGGATACTCGGAAGTCGATATCGATGCCGCGAACGGCAATCTTGATGCGGCCGTCCTGGGGTAGACGGCGCTCGGCGATGTCGAGCCGCGACATGATCTTGATCCGCGAGGTCACGGCGGCGCGCAGATTTGGGGTCAGGGTCTGTGCGGTGCGCAACGCGCCGTCGATACGGTAGCGCACCAGGACCGAGTCGACATTGGGCTCGATATGAATGTCGGATGCGCGCAGCTCGACCGCGCTGAAAATGATCTGGTTGACCAGCCGGATGGTCGGCGCTTCGCTCGCCATGTCGCGCAGCCGCTGCACGTCGACTTCGTTCGCTTCCGCACTGGCGGAAGGGTCGAGACCTGGTTCCGCCGCGGGATCGACGTAGAGGGCCTCGTAAGCCTTATCGAAATCGGCCGGCACAAACAGCCTGACCGATATCATTAGGTTGGTCAGATACCGAAGCGCACGAAGGGGCTCATCATTGAGCGGGTCCGTGACCCCAACCGACAGCATGCCGGCGTAGATCGCGAGAGGCAGCACCCGGTTGCGGCGCACGAAATCAGGTCGGATCATATCCAGCTGGACTGGTTCCGCTGGGACATCGCCAGCGGTAGCGAGCGGGATAGACAGGTAGCGCGATAATGCAGAGGCCAGGTCCGTTTCGGATATGAGTCCAAGTTTTGTCAGGACGCGGTCAAACCGTTCGCCGGTGGTTCGCGCGGCGCGGCGGGCGCGGTCGAGAACCAGGGAGGTGATGATATTTTCGTTGGCGAGAAAGGCACCAAAATGCTCAGCGATATCCTCCTCGTTCGTTCGGCCGCCCGCAGTCACAAACGTACCGGGCGAGGAGCCATTCAACTTTCCGGAGCTGGCTTCGTCGGTTTCAGGGGATACGATACTCATGGCACGATGCACATCATTGCTTTGGTTTACCGTGGTTGAATTGACCGTTCATGCCGGCTTGACTTTGGATCATCTCGCTTTCCAGCTCATCACCCAATAAGGCTGGATGGGATTATCGGTAATCCGGACGGCGATCTCGCGTGACACCGTGCCGCTTGATTTCTCGATATCAGCCCGGATGGTGAAAGCTCGCCCTTGTAGCGGAATAACGGGATCGATGACGCCTGGGCGGGTCCCGGAATTGGCTCGGGCTGCGATCATTGAAGCGGCGGCGTCCGCGTTCACTGCAGGAAGCGCCAGCAGAGCCTCAGGTGGCGCAAACTGCGGATCGATAAATTGACGTCCGGAATAGACCGTGAGCGCCGGTGCTACGCGTCGGAACAACTCCGGCGTCATGTCCATGACGAGCTGCAGCTCGTCAACACTTTGGAACGGTCCATTTCGAGGCCCATACGCAAACCCCGAGGCGCGGTAGTCCTCGGCTGCCGCTCCATTGAGGCGCTTTAAGCCGCTCGAATCTCGCCAATCGAGGATCTTGTCAACCAGCAGGCTGGCGGAAGAGGAGTCGAGACCGCCGACCGCCTGGAAGAGCCCTATCAGAAGCGCGCCGTCAGCGTGATTGAGATCGATGCGGCCCAGTTCGTCCTGGATCGCCACCCTTACCCTGGCGCCACCAAAGCCGAATTCCTGAGGGACGCCGTCCACCCGCCAACGCCGATCATATCTGGAGTCGATGAGACCCAAAACCGCACGATTGATCGCCGCCTCGACGGTCGCGTCCATCTGCGCGGCTTCGGTGACGTTTCGCGCGAGCCGGTAGGAAACGTTCCCTGACCATAAAAGCGACACCGCGATATAGGCGAGCAGACCTATTCCCCAGATCACGTAAGCCAGCGGCATGGTCTACCACACTCCCATACGCAATGCGTTCTTCGTCGCTTTGCCGCGGTCATTGTCCGGTGTAACGCCCCCGACACTGTTTTGTGAGCGGGTCGTAGGAGCAACCGACGTCGACTGCGATGCGGGGCGCGACCACAAGGTCGGGCCAAAGTCGGGAATCGCCTTCGGGGAACCGAACCTGAATACTTATCAGTTGCGGCAACACGGCTTGCCCGGTCCACCGATCATGCCAGTGGGCATTGGGATCGGGCCGCAATCTGCCGAAATACGCAAATTCAACGAAAGCCGCACCGGCAAGAAGCGTTTTCTTTTCGGCCGTTGAAGGACCATCCGCGAGAGCAAGCTCTGCTCGCAATGTCATGACGAGATCGGCAAGACCGTCGTGCTTTGTGACGGTCAGCCGGAATCTTGACTGTCCGGCACCCCCCAGCACGGCCGGGGCGGATGCCAGAAAGGCGAGCGATTCGCTCGTCCCCTCGAAATCAACGTATTGATGCGTAGGATCGCGGGACAAGAAATACGGATAGGCTTCTCCCACTACACGGCGCAGAAAACCTTGCACAACCGTGGTCCGGCTGAGCTGATCGGAATGGGCGACGCCCCGTGCCCACGCATCCACCCCGAACCGCAGGCCTCCAGCGAGCGCAATGCTGAGCAGGCCTAACAAGGTAATCGCCACCAGCGCTTCGAGGAGGGTGAATCCCGCCTCCTCACGAAAACCTCGAGGCATGATGCGAGCGTAGCTCGTCACCGCGTTGCTCCCTTCGGGCCCAGTCGAAGCGTCGTCAAAACGACAGACCGTTGGTAAAACCCGTCACTCCACATCACTTCCGCCGAAACCTGATGGGCGGCGACTGGCCATTCCCGGTGATCGGTGCCGTCGCCATAAGGATCGATCTGCAGGCGCCAGCGGAATCCGTGCTCCGACTGTCCGTCGATCTGGCCGTCCTGCAGGGGCAATTGAGTGCCGATCCTTGCGAGCAAGGATTGCGCCAGCGCTCCGGCCTCTGCAGCAGCCTCGGCCTGGCCGGTCTGTCGAATGCTGTTTGACATGACGTTCAGTAGTACGCCCAGAGCGACAGCAAGAATGGTGAGGGCGACGACAGCTTCGACGACAGTGAAACCGGCCTCCCTGTGTCGCTCGTCAATTCTGTTTTCCGTGCCCGTCACGATCATGCCAGTTGTCCAGACGCACAAGCCAACCTGAGCGGCCAAGTCGGCCGTTCTTGCTCAGCAGCGTTCTCCGAGCTGCGCCTCGCCGGTCAGCCAGTTCACGCAAATCTTCGCCGCGCTACTTCGCAGTCGCAGATGGACGGCCCCGCCGGTCGATGATCCATCCGCAAAAAACCGAAAACCGCCGGTGGATTGCGTCCGTTGCTCAGGCCCCGCGAAGGTCAATTCCGCTGCAATCTCGGAGCCAAATGCCTGCGTCCGGATCGCCGGGGAGGCGAACGTCCGTTTGTCGACGTCGATCGCAAGCGCGACCTCGGTGTTCCGCGCGATTGCCATTGCGCGCGTGAGGCGCAGGGCGTTGATAAGGTCACGTGCTGTTGCCTGTACACGTACGCCGTCCGAGGGGCGGGCCAGGATAGACATCGCGACGGCTGTGGCGAGCGCGAGAATTGCGACCACAAGCAGCATCTCCAGCAGCGTAAATCCTGCCTCCGAGGAAGGCTCCGATTGCGAGCAGCTAGTCATCGCACCACTAGCTCGCTGATGTTCGAGATTGCGCCCATCACCGCCATGATCAGGCCACCGACAAGGCTCGCGATCATGATCGTCAACAGCGGCGTGAGGGCGGCCATGAATCTGTCGACGCTGTGTTGCGTTTGCTGTTCCAGAGTCACTGCGACTCGCCAGAGCATTCGATCGAGCTTTCGTGCCTCCTCGCCAACTGAAATCATGCGCAACGCCATCGGGGGCAGCATTGTTGCGGCCTGCAGGGCGCGATGAAGGGCCGCGCCTTCGCGGATCGTGTCGATAGCCACATCCAATCCGTCGCCGAGGTGACGATTGCCGACGACGGTGCGGGCTGACGTTGCCGCCTGAAGCAGGGGAACGCCGGCCTTTAGGAGAGTTGAAAGCGTTCGCGCGAAGCGCGCCGTTTCGTGCTGGCGGATAAAGGCGCCAAGGATCGGAAGCTTCAGTTTCAAGCGGTCAAAGGCAAGGCGCACTTTCGGCCGCTTTAGCGCGGCGGTGATTGCCGCGAATGTGACGGCCGCGGTGAGGATCAGTCCCACCACAATTTCCAGCCACTGCGATCTCAACATCATCAGGAAGCGAATGAAGCCCGGCAGCGGTTTGGCTCCATCCGCGAAGATGGGGGCAATGCTGGGCACGAGCACCCCGATAATGACCCCGAGCGAAAGGATGCTCAATGCCAGCAAAATCATTGGGTAGACGAGCGCCGATTGAATCTTTCCCTTGATCTCCAGGCGGCGCTCCAGAAGATCGGCTAGTTCCTCCAGCACCTGACCGACTGTTCCGCCGATTTCGCCGGCGCGCACGACGCTGACATAGTCGGCCGAAAAGATCCGCGGCTGCCGTCTCATAGCATCCGAGAGCGTCGAGCCGTTAAGGATATCGGCAAGCAGGGAGCCGGCGAGGGCGCGTATTCGCAGCGATGTCGCCTGCTCGGAGAGAATGCGCAGAGAGTCATCGAGCGGGATTTCGGCCGTGCTCAGAGTGGCAAACTCGCGCGTGAAAAATGCGAGATCAGCGGCAAGCGAGCGCTGCCCGGAGAACAGCTCGCGCTGCCACCACGGTTTGGCGGACTGATCCGCAGAACGCATCTGAAAGGGGGTCAGTCCCTGTGCCCACAGCATGTCGGCCGCGGCGTCTAGCGTGGCCGCTTCGATGCTTCCCGCCCTGAATTCTCCCCGCGCTCCGTAGGCGCGATAGCGAAACGTCGGCATCGAACACCTTAAACGGATAACCTCTTGGGTTGAATTCGACAGGGATTGAAGCCGTTCACTCGAAAGTGCGGCGGATGGTCTCCTCGAAGGTACGTGGCTGAGGGCCTTTGCGGGACACCGAGGAAAGTTCACGACGGAATTCGTCTGTTACGGCGCGCGCCTCCTCGAGATTGCGAATAACGTGCGGGGTGATGATGATGATCAGCTCCGTCTTTGCGATTTGATTGTCCTTTTGCTTGAATGCGTTACCGAGCAGCGGCAGGTCACCGACGATGGGAATCTGCGTGTTTGCGACCGATTTGGTCGTCTGCATCATCCCCCCGAGCGCCAGACCTTCGCCGTTGTTGAGCATCACGGTCGTGCGGACCCGGCGCTGGCGGATGGTCGGCGAGTTGATGTCGGAAGATGTCGTTGGAACGACGCTTGATACCTCCTGTTCGATGTCGAGCAGTACGCGGCCCGATTTATTGATGCGCGGCGTAATCGACAAAATGACCCCGGTGTCGCGGTAGCTGACCGAATTGACGACCGGGGCGCCGGTGGTCAGCGTGCTCACCGCCGACTGGGTCGTGATCGGCACTTGATCGCCGACCTGGAGCATGGCCGTCTTGTTGGCGGCGACCGTCAGTGAGGGCGAAGAGATGACATTGACGTTGGTGATCGCGTTGAGCGCATTCAGCGATGCCGCAAGATTTGCCGCCCTCACGGCGTAAGAGAAGCCCGGAAAGACCGAACTGAGCGCCCCGCCAGAGTCGTCCGTAAATGTGTAGTTTGCGCGCTTGCCCTGCAGAGACCAGCGCACGCCGAATTTGAGGTCGTCATTGAGTGTGATCTCGGCGATGGTCGCGTCGATCAGAACCTGGTTCGGCACGACGTCCAGGGTCTCGATCACCTTCATGAGACGCCGGTAATCGGCAAGCGTCGCCTCCATGAGAATTGCATTTTTTGAGTCGTCCGCCACGATCTTGATGCGTGGTGCTTCGGCGCTGTCCTCGCTGCGTCCAGGTGCTGGTCCGGCGGTATCTCCGGCGCTCGTAAAGGAGCTCTGTTGTGGTGCACGACCTGCTCCTAGACCTGCACCGAATTGTCCACCCTGGGTTTGTCCGAAACCCCCAGCCGATCCCAATCCAGCGGGCGGTCCGAACCCACCGGCAGAACCGGCGAACGGCTGGCCTCCTCCCGACATGCCGAGCGATGGGCTGCCTCCAGACGTGCCGAACGACGGGCTTCCCGCCGACTGCAGCCGCGCCTCTTGGTAACCGGGCGCCACGGTGCGGCTCAAACCGCCTGATCGCCCCCCGCCTAGCTCGGTCGCAAACATCGATTGCAGCGCGTCGACCAACTCCTGGGCCGGCCGGTTCTGCACTTCATACGTGAAGAACTGCTTCTCGCTGCCCGCCGCATGGTCATCGAGCTTGCGCGCCCAGGCTTCGGCGCGCGCAAGATATCGAGGCTGGGGAGAAATAATCAGGATGGCTCGAAGCCGCTTGTTAGGCAGGAACCGGACTAGGCCGGACATCGGTCCATCGCGATCCGATGCAAAGACATTCTTCAATTCATTCGCGATTGCCGCCGGGTCCGAGGTCTTCACCGGCACAATCGCAAATGACATCCCCTTCATTACGTCGACATCGAAGATCGAGATTGTATCCAGCATCCCGGCGATCTCTTCCTCGGTGCCGGACAGGGTGATGGTTTGCCGCGCATTATCGGACCCTATGATGCTGTTGCGCGGCGAGATCGGTTCCAGGATGCGCCGTATTTCGGATGCGGCGACATATTTGAGCTGCACGACCTGGACACGGGAGCCGAGTTTTTCTTCGATATCGCTCGGCCCTGAGACTTTAATGGTCGCCCCGACCGCCGCCTGGTCAATCGGCACAATCCGGTATTGTCCGTTGGACTTGACGAGCGCCGCGTTGTTGGCGCGCAGCGCCGCCTGGAACAGGTCGATGATTGTCAATCGTGACACGGGGTTGGGCGTTTGGATCGTAATCTTTCCCTCGATGCCCGGATCGACCGTGTATTTGATTCCGAACATGTCGCCGAGAACCGTCTTGGCCGCCTGCGGCACCGGCACGTTGACGAGGTTCAGCGTGACAAGCTCTTCTTTTGCGGTCGGTGCAAACGCACGCGCACGAAGCGGCGGCTCACCCACAAAGCGGCCAGTACCCTCCAGATAGGTTGTTTCGCCCGCCGTGTCAGCGAAAGCTGAACTGGCCGCTGAACCCTTGCGGCTTTTGCCGTCGTCAAGCCGGGCGCGCGGCGCGCGATCCCAGCTATTGGCCACCGCGGGGCTAGTGGTCATCGCAGGCGTCGCGGCGCCATCCTCAAATGTCACGCATCCTGACACGCTCAGCACTAGAATGATGGGAAAAAGGATTCCGCCGCACGCCTCTACGCAACGCAACGTGAGTGCCCCCCTTTGATCGCCCCTCGTCCCCGGCGCTCGTCCGGTTCCGCTTCACATGCGGCTTTGGATGGACGCGAATTCGCATATGCCCGCGGCCAAAGCCGTATGCTCGTGGAACCATTCGCACGTTGGCGCGCAAGTTCCCCTAAATTGTTGCCCCAAATCAAATTATTTGAATAACAGACAAACAAGCGTTCGTCACTTCGATGAGAAGTGAATATGAAGATATGACCATTTTTATTTCCGAGTCAATTTTTTCCTTCGAGCTACATGTTTCGATACGCCGAGCAGGGCTAGTGTTTTGTATTGGAATTGTGTGAAGGGTGCTAACGGGATGTGCGTAGGCGGCGCCTGCGTGTTGCGCGCTAGCAACAACCAGCTTTTTTTGACCGTTTTCTTCTGCAGCGTTTCTTGTCTCTATTGATTGTTTAATCAACAAAATATGCTGAGTTGGCTTCCTTCAATCGGAGACATCTTTGCGAAATGGGTATGATCTTGCGGAAAAAACAAGTCTTTTGTGCTCCACAGGACACGCGAGCCGGGCCTACAATTTTCAGCTCTTACGGGAGATGAGCGTCACAACCCGTACCGATATCTTTAAATATCATCAGTTGAAACTCGGTTGAATATGTTTCGCGATAAACAAGGATTCTGAATGAAAATCAAATGATAATGTCATGATCACAGTTTCAAAAAAATTAACGCATTGACATGCTGAGAAATACGTGTTTTTAATTCCTGTTAATGTCAGGTTATTCTGTTTGCGTTGCGTATGGGGGGGCGTTATGGGGTTGCGCGACGTTGCGCTGCGTATTCGCGGCGGCCGATCTCTTCTGCATACGACCGTCACGGCGTTCGGCCTGACGGTTTTTTTGTTTGCGCCCCAGGCGACACGAGCTGTTGCGCAGTCGATGTCACTGCCCGGCAAGTTCGACGTCAGCAGCAGCGGCGCCGCGACCTATAGCATACCGATCGCGGTCCCGCCCGGCACCGCCGGCATGACTCCGGGGCTGGCGTTCAGCTTCAGCAGCCAGGGCAGCAACGGCATTGTTGGCATGGGCTGGTCGCTGTCGGGCGTGCCGTCGATCACGCGCTGTCCGCAGACCTTCGCCCAGGACGGGGTGCGCGGCGGCGTTAATTTCGACAGCAACGACCGCTTTTGCCTGGATGGCCAGCGGCTCATGGCCATCAACAACGGGGTCTATGGAGCTGACGGGACAGAGTACCGAACCGAAATCGAGAGCTTCACCAGGGTGATTTCCCACGGCGCCGCCGGAAACGGTCCCGCCTGGTTCGAGGTGCACACCAAGTCGGGCCAGATCATGGAGTTCGGCAATACATCCGACTCGCAGATTCTGGCGCAAGGCAAGCCGACGGCGCGCAGCTGGGCCGTGAACAAGGTCAGCGACACCAAGGGGAATTACTATACCGTCACCTATGCGAACAACCCTACGAACGATCCGCGTGAGATCGGGCAGGCCTACCCGGCCCGGATCGATTATACCGGCAATGCTGGGGCCTCGCTGCAGCCCTACAACTCGGTTCGGTTTGTCTACGCCTTGCGGCCGGACATAACGCCAGCATATCAAGCCGGCTCGCTGGTCCAAACCACGGCGCGTCTGACCAACGTGCAGACCTTTGCCGGCAGCAATCTCGTGATGAACTACCAGCTTGCGTATGACGCGGCGGTGACCAGCGTATCCAGCTTGACGTCGATCACCGCCTGCGCAGCCGATGGCTCCTGCCTGCCGGCAACGACTTTCAGCGCAACAAGCAACAGCGGAGCGTTGAATGCCGGATCATTCAATCCCGGATCGATCAGCTCCACCTGCTGGAATTTCGGGTCGCCGCCCCACGCAGGCTGGACGCCGATCGTCGGCGATTTCAACGGCGACGGCAAGACCGATTTCCTGTTCGTGACCGGAGACTACTACAACGACATCAACTACTTCGTCGTCTTCCTCAGCAATGGGGACGGGTTCTCGGCGACTTGCTCGCAAAACAATGTGCCACTCGCAGCTCTTAGCGCGCCGCCAACACTAAACTGGACGTCCATCGTCGGCGACTTCAACGGCGACGGCAAAACCGAGTTTGCGTTTGTGGGACTCGGCGTCGTTGGGAGCCTCGTCGAGGTGTTCCTCAGCAACGGCGACGGCACGTTTTCAAGCAGTATCTTCACCGCGCCCTGGAATTTTGGCGCCCCGTCGCCTGCCGCGAACTGGACGCCGATCGTCGGTGACTTTAACGGCGACAACAAAACGGATTTTGCCTTCGCGGGTGGGAATAACGTCGACGTGTTCCTCAGCAACGGTGACGGGAGCTTCGCCACGAACCAGTTCACTGATCAAAATGGTAGTTGGCAGTGCGGTACGCCGCCCAATCAGGGCTGCACGCCGATCGTCGGCGACTTCAATGGCGACGGCCAGACGGATTTCGGCTTAGCGGGGGGAAACGGGCTTCGCGTTTTCCTCAGTAATGGCAACGGAACATTTTCGGTTAGCACGCCCGGATTAGATGGTGCGAATTTCGGCAACCCGCCCGATGCAGGCTGGACGCCAATCGTCGGCGACTTCAACGGCGACGGCAAAACAGATTTCGCCTTCGCGGGCGGGAATGATAATGGAAATAGTACGGTTCAGGTCTTCCTCAGCAAGGGCGATGGAACGTTTGTATGGAGTGGCTTGACGATCGGCGGCTATCTGGGCTCGCCGCCTGCTGCCGGCTGGACGCCGATCGTTGGCGACTTCAACGGCGACGGCAAGACTGACTTCGCATTCGTAACGGGAAACTGGGTCGCCACCTGGGTCAGCAAGGGCGATGGGACGTTCCTGCAGGGCGGCTTCAACTCGCCTTGGAATTTCGGCGCGCCGCCCGATAACGGCTGGACGCCCATTGTGGGCGACTTCAACGGCGACGGCAAAGCCGACTTCGCCTTCGTGGGAGCGACGTCGATCGCGACATTCGTCGCCAGCGGCCCCCAGTTTTACCAGTTGAACCACTTCACGACCGGACTTGGCGCAACGACGGCGATCTCATATCAGCCGCTGACGAACAACGCAGTATACGTCAAGGATACGACATCGATATATCCGGTGCTCGATGTGCAAATGCCGATCTATGTGGTGTCGCGGGTCGACACATCGAACGGAATTGGCGGGACTTACAGTACGACCTACGGCTACTTCGGCGCGAAGGCGGACCCGGTCGCCCGCGGCTTCTTCGGCTTCCGCCAGATGCAGGCGCTTGACCTGCAGACCAACATTTTGTCAACGACAAATTTCCGCCAGGACTATCCCTACATCGGCCTCACAGCAAGCCAGACGAAGACGCTGAACGGCACGACGCTGAGCGCAACCTACAATGCTTACGGGTTTAACGCACTCGGCGGCACGCGCTACCAGGTGTTCTTGACGGAAAGCCAGACAAGCGGCGCCGATCTCGACGGCTCGGTACTGCCGACGACAACCACCTCGTATCGGTATGATGCTTATGGCAACGCCACCCAGATTATCGTGTCCACCACCGACGGGCACAGCAAGACGACCACCAATACCTATACCAACGACACCACAAACTGGCTGCTGGGGCGGCTCACCAACGCAACTGTCACCAGCCAGCTCTCGCAGCCCGGCTCGCCGCCGCCAGTGGCTTCAACTCCCGTGGTGGTCGCAATCCTCCAAAATACGAGGAGCTTCAACCTCTGGAACTATTTGACGGCGAATAACATGGTCACCGGCACCCCGGGGACAGCGTTCTCAGCGAACGTCACCATTGCGACCCGCGTCGTCGTCGGCTCCAATTCGCCCAACATACCTGCGTTCGATACCGGCGCGCTCCCATCCGGCAGCACAGTGCAGGTTACCAATAACGGATACATTGCTGGCGCCGGCGGCACGGGCGGCACCGGCGGTTACTGCGGTTCCGGTTGGAATATCCCAGCAGCTCAAGGCGGCGCTGGCGGCCCAGGGCTGCGCGCACAGGTCTCGCTGACCCTTGTGAATAACGGCAGCATTTGGGGTGGCGGTGGCGGCGGAGGCGGAGGCCAAGACGGCTACGATTCATACTATGGCCCCTTCGGCGGCGGCAACGGCGGTGGGGGCGCCGCCTTCGGCAGCGGCGGAACAGTATCAAGTGGGGGTGGTTGGCCGGGAAGCCCCGGTACCCTGACCGCCGGAGGCGCTGGCGGTGCCGGAATCCAGTCAGGGCCAGAATACGCCGGAACCGGCGGCACCGGCGGTGGCCCCGCGCTGGCCGGCGGCATCGGCGGCGCGAGTAACATGTCAAGCTGCTATGGCCCGGGCGCCGGCGGGCCGCCGGGCCCGGCAGTGGTCGGTAATTCCTTCATAACATGGACAGCAACGGGCGACGTGCGCGGAGCGCTCAACTGAGCGCCGAGCGCAAGGCGATTGCAAGCAAGGGGCTAATGGAGCGGCGGGTAATGGAGCGTTTGCTTTCGGAGGATGAGACGCCAGGAGCATCGGCAGTGGGGTGGCTTTCCTTTTGTGTCTCGGCGCAGCGTGGAAAGGATAACCTATGCGGCATAAACCTTTTCTGACTTACGGCTGTCTCGGGTTTTTGCTGGGCCTGCCTTTATGCAGTTCCAGTTCTGCTTGGGCCTTTGACGATAGGTCATCGACAGCGGTCCCGACAAATGCCGCGTCCATGGAAATGAACGGCTATACACTCAGCCAGTTCGGCGATTTCGTGCATCACTGGCATTTCGTCACCGTCCGCTTTCGCCGCGACAGCGGCGAGATGCGCTTCGTCTATGCCAACGACGTCGCCTGGAAGGCGCTGAACGAGCACAGCAAGGATTATCCCGACGGCGCCGTCTTCGCCAAAGTTGCCGTGGGGACGCGCGAGGATTCGGCTTTTGTCGATTCCTCGGTTCCCTCCGGAAGTAAGCGCGTGCAGTTCATGGTGCGCGATCGCGAGCGGCACAGTGACACGGACGGCTGGGGACACGAGCTTTTCAACCCGCAGGGCTATGCCCTCGTTCCCGGGAAGCTGAAAGATGTCGTTGATGCTTGCAACGCGTGCCATCTGGCTGTTCCCGAGCGCGGCATGGTGTTCTCGGAGCCGATGGCGCCGCTGCTCAGTCCGGCGGCACCTGTGCCGGTATCGCCAATGTCAAATGCTGCCGTGTCGTTCGTGACGGTCGATGTCTCCACCTTGCCTGACGTCGTCCGGGCGCAGATCCCGCCTGGGTTCAAGCTGGCGCGGCAAATGCAGGGGCCCATTACGCAGCACGTGTTTTCCGGCACCATTGTTGAGGCGATGCCTCTGGTCGCCACCGAAGCCGCGAGCGCCAACATGCCTGCCGTGCTGCTCGGCCGGAGCGGAGCGCCGCAATTTTCTCTTCTGTGGCCCGTCGGGGGCGAGAAGGCCGACTGCACGCTGCCGGGAGGGCAGAGCGGCCGCTCGATCGTCGGAGTTTCCGCGATGGCCAGGACAAGTGGGCCAACCGGGGCGTTGTACGGCTACAGGCCTATTCCCGCCTTCTGCGCCGCACCCAACATGGCCGTGCATAAGGATGAATGACTTCAAACAATCTGCGCGTGGTTAGCACGTCGGTGGCGATTTCAATATCGGGGGGATGAGATGGCGAGGACCATCGGCAGGGGGGCGGCTCTCCTTTTGTGTCTCGGCTTGGTGTGGTCAAGTGGGGCCCTCGCCCAGACGGTGAGCTGCGCTTCCTCCACTGTCTGCACCCGCACCTCCTCCTTCGCGTATGATTCGGCCTCAGGGCTGCTCACCCAGGAGGTGATCGAGCCCAACACCTCCTCGCTGCGGCTGGAGACCGACTATGTCTACGACGCCTTCGGCAACAAGACCTCAGTGACGGTCAGCGGCGTCGACATCGCCACCCGCACTTCGACCAGCGCCTTCGATAGTAAGGGCGAGTTCGTCACAACGAATACCAATGCCCTGAACCAAAGCGAGACTTGGACATATGACCAGCGGTTCGGCAAGCCGACCAGCCACACCGGCCCGAACGGCCTCACCACCACCTGGACCTATGACGGCTTCGGGCGCAAGACGTCGGAAATACGCCCCGACGGGACGCGGACCATTTGGTCCTACCAATACTGCGCGGGTGTCAACGGGAGCACGGCGGCAGGCTGTCCGACCAACGCCGTCTACTTTATCGTCGCCACCCCTTACGCCCGTGACGGCGTGACCCAGAACGGCCCGGCCGGCATCGTCTATTTCGACATCCTCGATCGTGAGCTCGCTCGTGTTACGCAAGGTTTTGACAACAACGGCATCGCGATCGACAAGCAGTACGACAGCCTCGGCCGCCTGCAGCAGCAGGACCGGCCGCGCTATACCGCCAACTTCAATCCCAGCAATCTGCAGTGGACGACCTATGCCTACGACGCGCTCGGCCGCGTGACCAAGGAGACCTTCCCGGACGGCAGCGCGACCACGCACGCCTATCACGGCCTCACCACCGCCGAGACCAATGCGCTCGGCCAGACCCGCACGGTCACCAAGGACAGCCAGGGCGAGGTGGTCTCGGTCACCGACGCCGCCGGCAAGACCACGACTTACGCCTACGATCCGTTCGGCAATCTGATCCAGACCACCGACCCGCTCGGCAATGTCGTTACCGCGACCTATGACGTGCGCGGCCGCAAGACCGCATCGAGCGATCCCGATCTCGGCGCCTGGACCTACGCCTACGACACCGCAAGCGAGCTTGTCAGCCAGACCGATGCCAAGAACCAGACCACGACCTTCAGCTACGACGTGCTCGGCCGCATGACCGGACGGGCAGAGCCCAGCATGGATTCGGCGTGGGTCTACGACACCGCCCCCAACGGCATCGGCAAGCTCGCCTATGAAGCGGTCACCCTCGCGGCGCCGATCGACTACAACTGGTCGCGCGGTTTCCAATACGACGGGCTCGGCCGTGCAAATCTGATCTCGACCGCCGTCGATGGCAGCGCCTACACGTTTACGGCCACCTATGACGCGAACAGCCGGCTCTCGACCGTCACCTATCCGTCCGGCTTTGTCGCCGGCTACACCTACACCAGCCTCGGCTATGCGAAGCAGATCACCAACGCGACAACGGGCCAAGTCTATTGGACCGCGAATGCGCGCGACGCCGAGCTGCACCTCACTTGGCAGACCGCGGGCAACGGCGTCGTCACCCAACAGGGCTTCGACCCCGAAACCGGGCGCCTGACGACGATCTACGCCGGTATCGGCAGCGGCAACGTTGCGAACTTCTCCTATAACTACGACGTCCTCGGCAACGTGCTGACCCGCGAGGACACCAACGAGAACCTCACCGAGACCTTCCAATACGACGCCCTCAACCGCCTGACCCAGGCGCAGGTCAGCCAGAACATCGCGCCGCTGAAGACCTTCGCCTATGACCCCATCGGCAACCTGCTGTCGAAGTCCGATGTCGGCAATTACACCTATCCGGCCTCAGGCGCGGAGTCGGTCCGTCCGCACGCTGTGACCAGCATCAGCGGCGGCGCCATCAACACCACCTTCACCTACGACGCCAACGGCAACCAGACCGCGGGCCTCGGCCGCAGCATCAGCTACACCTCGTTCAACAAGCCGTCATCGATCACCCAGGGGTCGGGCACGCTGTTCTTCAGCTACGACGCCGATCATCAGCGCTTCAAGCAGACCGCGCCTGAGGGCTACACCTACTATTTCGATGCGTTCGGGGTGCATGCCGAGCTGTTCCTCGGCGCGACCTCGCAGTGGAACGACTTCCTGATGGTTGGCGGCGCCATGATCGGGATGCGCGTCCTGCACTCCGACTCAAGCGTCACCACCCGCTATTTCCACACCGACAATCTCGGCTCGATCGCCGTCATCACCGACGAAAACGGCAACGTGGTGGAGCGCGATGGCTACGACGCCTGGGGCAAGCGGCGCTACCCGACCGGGGCCGACGACCCGGCCGGACAAATCACCAGCCAGACCACCACGCGGGGCTTCACCGGCCAGGAGGAGCT
>JAJPKK010000146.1 GCA_021323775.1 Hyphomicrobiales bacterium | reverse complement strand
TGTGGGCGCGGCGCTCCTGAGCTTGTCGAAGGGGCGCCTTTGCCAACCTGCGCCGCGGCCGGGGCCTTGAGATCGCTCGCCCCCATTTCAGCGCGCCTCCGCGGCTGATAAGATCAACAGCTCTTCAAGCAATGCCGGACGAACTTTAAGCGCCGCAACCTGTATTTCGCTTCAGCCGGACATCGCTTCGAGATGGAGGATGAAATGGCCGAGGAGGTTACGATCCGCGTCAATGAGCAGGTAGCGACCCTCGCGGTCGATCGCGATACGCCGCTCCTTTATGTCCTCACGAATGAGCTTCGCCTGCAG
The DNA here is from genome assembly GCA_021323775.1 of Hyphomicrobiales bacterium. Classification (GTDB taxonomy): domain Bacteria; phylum Pseudomonadota; class Alphaproteobacteria; order Rhizobiales; family Xanthobacteraceae; genus JAJPKK01. Next base: position 6,110 of record JAJPKK010000146.1, on the reverse strand, counting down.
GGACCGCGTTTTGGCTGCGGCCTTGCCCAGTGCGGCTCGTGCTCGGTTCTGCTCGACGGCGTCGAAATCCGTTCCTGCGTCACGCCGGTCGGCGCCGTCGAAGGGAAGCAGGTGACGACGCTTGAGGGGCTGCCGGCGCTCTACGCGCGGCAACGCAATCTTGCCAGGGCGCCTGCGCTTCATCCCTTGCAGCGCGCCATGATCGACGAGCAGGCGCCGCAATGCGGCTACTGTTACAACGGCATGATCATCAAGGGCTCCGAACTGCTGAGCCGCAAGCCGCAGCCGAGCGAGCGCGAGATTCGCGAGGCGATGAACGGACATCTGTGCCGCTGCGGCAGCTATCCGCGCATCATGAAGGCAATCCAGCTTGCTTCCAGGTTCATGGCGGAGGAACGGCCATGACAACGAACGCGCAACCCGCATTGTCGCGCCGCAGCGTCCTCAAGGGCGGCGCCCTTGTCGTCGGCTTCAATATTGCAGGCCCTCTCACGAGCCCGTTGCTGGACTCTGTCGCGCCATCGGCCGCCGCCGCGACGCCTGACCCCGAACTTCTCGACTCGTGGATTGCCGTGCATGCGGACAACACCGCGACGGTGTTCATGGGCAAGGTCGAACTCGGCCAGGGCACCACCACCGGAATGCTTCAGATCGCCGCCGAGGAACTGGACCTCGCCATGAGCCAGGTCTCGGCCGCCCGCGTCGATACCGACGTCACGCCGAATCAGGGACCTGCGGTCGCGAGCCTCTCGATCATGGACAACGGGCCGCAACTGCGCGCCGCTGCAGCGGACGCGCGCCAGGCGCTGTTGCGGCTCGCCGCCGCCAGGCTCAACGCGCCCGCGGATCGCCTCAGCGTCAAGGACGGCGTCGTTACCGTCGAGGGCGATCCGGGCCGCGCGGTCTCATACGGCGACCTCATTGGCGACCGGCGGTTCAACATCAGGATGACCGGCAAAGCCCCGCAAAAGCCGGTCTCGCAGTACCGGCTTGTGACGAGCCGGGCGCCGCGCGTCGACATCCCCGACAAGGTGAGCGGCAAGTATGTCTACATGCAGCACGTGCGCGCGCCCGGCATGCTGCATGGACGCGTTGTCCGCCCGCGCGGCCAGGGCGCCTATGGGGACGGCGCGAGGGTGGTCCGCATCGACGCAGGTTCGATTTCCGACATCGCGGACGCCCGGGTGGTGCGCAGGGGCGACTTCGTCGGCGTCGTGGCCGGGCGCGAGTGGGATGCCGTACGGGCGGCTGAAAAGCTCAAGGTCACATGGGATGTGCCGCCGCGCCTGCCCGCCGGCAGGCTGTTCGAAGCCATGCGCGCGTCGCGCACGACCGACTCGGTCATCGTCGAGACAGGCGACGTAGCGGCTGCGCTCGCGAAGGCGGCGCACGTTGCCTCCGCCACCTACTACGGGCCGTATCAATCCCACGCTCCATTTGCGCCAAATTGCGCGCTCGCCGACGTCAGCGCCGGCAGAGCGCTGGTGATGTGCTCGACCCAGTATCCGCATGGCCTGCGCAACATGCTGGCTCAGACGCTTGGGCTTGACCCCGAACAGGTGCAGGTGAGGTATTACGAAGGCGCCGGCGTGTTTGGCCGCGCCTGCCACGACGATTGCGCCATCGCAGCGGCGGTGATGTCGCAGGCGGTCGGCCGGCCCGTGCGGGTCCAGTTCATGCGATGGGACGAACTCGGCTGGGACAATTACGGCCCGGCCCATCTCGCTGATGTGCGCGGCGGTGTGGACGCTGACGGCAACATCGTGGCGTTCGAATATCACGGCTGGCATCACGGCTGGAACACCGCTGAGACCTCACAGGAGCTCGCGCTTGGAGGACCGGTGCAGCCGCCGGTCAGCGGGCGCGCGCGGCTCGTCAACAAGGAAACGCTGACCGCCGTCTATGCCATGCCGAACGTGCGGTTGGTCAACCATCACGTGCCGGGGCTCGACGGCTATCTCAAGGGCGGGAACCTGCGATCGCCCATGGACCTGTCGATCTCCTTCGCATCAGAGCAGACCGTCGATGAGCTGGCGCACGCCGTGCGCATGGATCCGGTGGCGTTCTGCCGCCGCAACATGACCGATCGACGCTGGCTCGGCGTCCTCGATGCTGTTGCGCAGGCCGCCGCCTGGGCGCCGCGGGTCGCCCATGCGGCGCCTTCAACCGGCAGGGTCGTAAGCGGACGCGGCGTCGCGCTCGGAACGCACATCGTTTCCTATGGCGCCGCCGTCGCCGACATCGAGGTTGACCGCGAGAGCGGCGAAATCAAGGTCAGGCATCTCTATGGTGCGCTGGACGCGGGCCTTGCGGTCAATCCGGCGCTGATCGAAAACCAGATCGAGGGCATGTTGATCCAGGCGACGAGCCGCGCGCTGATTGAGGAGGTGCAGTTCACGCAGACGAACGTCACCAGCCTCGACTGGAAGACCTATCCGGTGCTGCGCTTTGCCGACCATCCGGGGGTGACGGCGATCGTGGTCCAGCGGCTCGATGAACGCTCGACCGGGGCCGGCGAGGAGGTGATGGGCGCCGCGGTCGGCGCAATCGCCAACGCCTTCTTCGACGCGACGGGCGTGCGCATGCGCCAATACCCGATGACGCCCGATCGTGTGCGGACGGCGCTGAAGGCTTAGAATGATGCGATGCTGGGCCCCGCCTTATCTGTCTGCGAGGAAGTTCAGGCGAGCAGCTTGGGGGGCGTTGAGGCGTATTCCGCCCACGTTTACGCACCGCGAGGCGGCCGGGCTTGTCCCGGCCGGCTCTGTCGTTCTTGTCCGGTATTTCCAAATCGAGGCCGCCGAGACAGGCCCCAGCGACCCAACGGTAAGTGACTCACGGGACGTATTTATCTGCCGGCGACAGCATCGAAGATGCAACGTAGCCCACGCCAGTTCCCTGCTTGCCGATCAGCAGCCAATCCCATCCTTTCACTTTGGCGAGCACTTCGGGCTTCTCTCCGCGCTTTAGCTCGCCCGTGACCTGGGTTCCGTAGAATGCGTGGTCGCTGAAGATGTTCGTACCGTTGGCCACGATGTAGCTTGGCGCCGGCGGCTTTTCATAACCGGGCGCCTTCACAACCCCCGGAGCGAATTTCAGACTGCTCACCGGGATGTCGCCTGTCGCAGCCGGGTCGCTTGGAGACGGGACATACTTGTCTTCCGGCGACAACATCGACGTTGCTACGTAGCCGATGCCGGTTCCTTGCTTGCCGATCAGCACCCACTCCCATCCTTTCACTTTGGCAAGCACTTCCGGCTTTTCGCCGCGCCTGAGTTCGCCCGTAACACTGGTTCCGTAGAAGGCATGGTCGCTGAAGATGTTCGTGCCATTGGCGACGATGTAACTGGATGCCGGCGGCGTCTCATAGGCCGGCGCCTTCACGACCCCCGGTGCGAATTTAAGACTATCTGCCGGGATGTCTGCTGCCGCAGCTGAGCTGCTCGCAAGGAGCGCGAGCGCTATGGCGCCGAAAGCCATTTTGACAGCGCCGGATCGTCCCAAATCGTCGATTTTCATGATGATCCTCTCCTTCCCTCGTAACACGCCGCCTCCGGACGGAGGCACGCCGGAAGCGACAAGCTCGGATTTGTGAGAGCAAAGATCGGAACGCGCCGGCGCCATCCCGGCGTCGCCGCTTTCCATAATCCGCAAGCGGCGACGCCCGACACTCGGTCGCGGAGCTTCCTCCCTCACCGCCTTCCACGGCGCAGAACGCACCCTCAGGCCACCTTTTTGTGTTCGATCGTGCGGGTGTCAGTGTTGATGGCGATGCGCCTCACGTTCTTTCGCGCATCGGCGGTCTTCGGAAGAACGACGGTCAGCACGCCGTTCTTGAACGAAGCCGTGACCTTGTCGGGATCGATAACGTCATCATTCAGCGCGATGCGCCGCTCAAACCGCCCATAGAAGCGCTCGCTGAACCAGTGGTTCGCGCCTTCGGTCTCGGCTTTCCGTTCGCCCTTGATTGTGAGAACGCCATTGGTCAACTCAACCGAGACGTCCTTCTCATCGACGCCGGGAAGCTCCACGCTTACCTTGAACGCTTCGTCGGTTTCGGTCGCGTCGAGATGCGGCCGTCCCGTCCAGCCATGCCAGGGACGATCAGGCCACCGGTCAGCGCCCGACCAGGCGGCGTCGAGGCTATGGAAAACGTCGTCAAACAGGCGGTTCACCTCCCGATGCAGCGCCAGGAACGGATCTTCGACGCGCCGGGTGGCGACGTCGCGGTTACGGTTCCAGGGGATGAGATCTCGAAATGCCATGGCGACACTCCTTCGCGATGCTGAGGTTGATCGGATTTTGCTTTAAGAACAAGGCGCCGTTTTCAGGCGGCCCGCCGATGCTCAATCGTGAGATCGTCGCTGCCCGCATTGATCGCGATCTTCCGCGGCTTCATCGCCTCGGGGACTTCGCGGACGAGGTCGATCTTGAGCAAGCCGTGCATGAACGACGCGCTCTTCACCTCGACATAATCGGCAAGGTTGAAGACGCGACGGAACGGACGTGCGGAGATGCCTTGATAGAGATACTGATGATCGGACTTGTCGGTTTTGCGCCCCTCAACGGTGAGCACGTTCTGCTCCGCCGTGATTGTGATGTCCTCCGGCGTAAACCCAGCCAGCGCCAGTGAAATCACATACCGGTCGTCGCCGACACGTTCGATGTTGTAGGGCGGATAGTGGCTTTCGTCCGCCAATCGCGCGGAGGCGTCGAGGAGATCTAAAACGCGATCGAACCCAACGGTCGACCGCCAGAGCAAGTTTGGATCGAAGGGTCTCATAGCCATATCCTCCGTTGAGCAACATGGATACGAGAGCGTCGGACATCAGGTCCGGCGACCAGGTCCGGCGCCCGCAGCCAGACCCCGCTCCGGAGCGTCTGGCGCCGCGCGACCGCACGGCAACAATGAATTAGAGGAGCGCCATCATTTTTCAAGAGGGGACTAGAGGCAAAAAGCGTAATCTTTTCAGGGGCCCACCTTGAAAATCACGCGAGCTTTAGCACTCGCGTCTTGACAGTGCCAAATCGCAAAACCAAATCGGTGCTCACAACCGCCCACCGGGCCTTCGCTCTCCTCTCCAGCCGACGCATCTGAAAATCCATCTCAACTTCGAACACGAAAGGAGGAAATGATGCACTGCAGGTCGGTTCTGGCTTCTCTAGCTGCAACTGTCGCCGCGATCCTGCACATGGGAGCCGCACGTGCCGACGAACCGCCGCCAAACCTCGCAGGTAGCTACCGGTGTGAACCGCAACCTGCGCCCTGTCCGTCAGGTCAAACCTTCACGGTTACCCAAACGGGCGATCAGATTGAGTTCAAGAGTGACAAGGGCTTTGTCGGCCATGCTAAGCTGACGAGCCGAATTTCGCTCAGCGGCGACCCGCCGTGGAACGCGCTGGGCGTGATCACCGCGGATAACCGGATTCAATGGTCAAACGGGACGCAGTGGCGAAAAATCTAGCCATGCGGAGGAAAGTCAAGGAGGCAGTCATGTATCGAGGCAGCATGTTCCGTCTGTATGGGTGGGCAGCCCTGGCGCTCATCGCATTGAGCAGCAGCGCGGCCGCACAAGCTCAGCAGAAATCCGCAAAGGAGCTCATCGCCGGGACCTGGACGCTGTTGATCGCGGACAATCTTCGCGCCGAGGACGGCACAAGAGTGCCTGGCTTCGGCCCCCTCCCGAACGGCACCGCCAAGTTCGGCGCCGACGGAAAATATTCGGTGGAGGTCACGCCGAGCGTGACCGGTCATGCAGCTCTCAGCTACTCGGGCAGCTACTCGCTCGACGATGCGGGGAAAACATTGACGCTGCGCGTCGACGAGAGTTCGCTCCCCAACTGGCGCGGGACGGCGCAGACCGGGATGATCGAGTTCGTCAACGCGGATAACCTCGGCTGGAAGACTTCGGTGCCATTCGTTGCATCGGCGGAATTCAATGGCGCCGAGCTGATCTGGGCGCGCGCAAAATAGGACGCCAGCGCCGCCGCGCCAACTCAGCGTTCCCTTTGCCCAATCCGAATGGATCGGAGTATCGTGACGCCGGGGCGATCCTTGTGGTCGCCCCGGCGTCGGCCTATGCGCGCGCAGACGGGCGGCCCCAATGGTC
>JAJPKK010000227.1 GCA_021323775.1 Hyphomicrobiales bacterium | reverse complement strand
GACCACGGCGTGACGCGCCATTGGATCGCGGAATCCCGCATCGAGATCGACCAGGCGCGGCTCCTGACGCTGCAGGCCGCCCACATGATGGACACGGCCGGCAACAAGGCCGCGCGGGCCGAAATTGCCATGATCAAGGTGGTGGCCCCGAACATGGCCCAGAGGGTCATCGACCGCGCCATCCAGGTCTGCGGCGGCGCCGGCGTCAGCCAGGATTTTCACTTGGCCTATGCCTATGCCCGTACCCGCGTGCTGCGTCTTGCCGACGGCCCCGACGAAGTCCACCGCGAGACAGTGGCGAAGCAGGAGCTGCGCAAATATCTCTCGCAAGCCAATCGGAAGCGCGATGATGCTTGACGACTGCGTAGGGTGGGTTGAGCGCAGCGAAACCCACGGACGGCATCGCGCGCTGGTGGGCCTTGATGGGTTTCGCTATCGCTTAACCCATCCTACGACCGAAGGATTCGCAGTCTCAAAGGGGGATCAGCGCAGCGTAATCCGCCGCCCAGCGGGAGGCGGCGGGTTATGCCCGCGGCTAACCTCCCTACGCGACACCAATCGAAAGCTCCATGATGCCTGACGCCAGCATGCAAGCTACTACCTCGCCGTTTGCCCTCGGCGGCAAGGTCGCGATCGTGACCGGCTCAAGCCGCGGCATCGGCCGCGCCAGCGCAGAGGCAATGGCGCGGCTCGGCGCCAAGGTCGTGATATCGAGCCGCAAGGCCGAGGCTTGCGAGGCGGTCGCCGAGGAGATCCGGCAAACTGGCGGCGAGGCTTCAGTCATTCCGTGCAACGTTTCGCGCCGGTCTGACATCGAGGCGCTGGTGGCCGGAACGCTGGGAACCTATGGCCGCATCGATATTTTGGTCTGCAACGCCGCCGTCAATCCGGTCTATGGTCCGCTCGGCGAGCTGACTGACGATGCCTTTGACAAGGTCATGAGCACCAACGTCAAAAGCAACTTGTGGCTCTGCAATCTGGCGATCCCCGCCATGGCCGAACGCCGCGACGGCGCAATCATCATCGTCTCGTCGATCGCCGGACTGCGCGGCACGGGCGTGCTCGGGGCCTACGGCATATCCAAGGCTGCGGATTTCGCGCTGGCCCGCAATCTTGCGGTGGAGTGGGGGCCATATAACGTGCGCGTCAACTGCGTGGCGCCGGGCCTTGTCAAGACCGATTTCGCGCGAGCGTTGTGGGAGAACCCCGAGTTGTTGGCGAAGCGCACCGCCGCAACCCCGCTGCGCCGGATCGGCGAACCGAATGAGATCGGGCCGATCGTCGCGTTTCTCGCATCGCCCGCGGCGAGCTTCATCACGGGCCAGGTGATCGTCGCGGATGGCGGGGTGACCATTGCGTGATGCGATCGCGGAATAATATCTTTCAAAATCAATTAATTAGCACTTAGCGGGCAGGAGTGCCAATTTTTTTGGCCTCGGATCTTGAGCCGGATGGTCTTGTTCCTATTTGATTTTTTGCCATTGCGCAGGGGCTCCCTCTGCGAGGCTCTACGACAATTCGATCTTGCCGATGGAGGAAATGCATGCAGTTCCGCCCACTTCATGATCGCGTCGTCAAGCGCATCGAGGCCAACAAAAAGGCCGCTGACGGCATCCTTATTCCGGCCACCGCCCCTCCCATACCGGCAACCCTGACGCTTCTCTGACGGGCGCCGCGACCCGGACGTCATCGGGATCGCGGGTCTCGCCAACGGCTGCTTGCGACAAGCTGCCGAAAAAAAAAGCGCAGTGCTCGGCTGCCTGGCGCGGGCGCAGCACGTCGCGCATGTTCAGTGTGGTCAGCTCGCACGATGCGAGGGGGAGTCTCGTCGATGAGGATTGCTCAAATTGCCCCGCTTTATGAAAGTGTGCCGCCCAGATTCTACGGCGGTACGGAGCGGGTTGTTTCTTACTTGACGGAAGAGCTCGTGCGGCAGGGGCACGAAGTCACGTTGTTTGCAAGCGCGGATTCGAGAACGTCGGCCAGGCTGGTGCGCTGTTGCGATGTCGCGCTTCGCCTCAACCCGATCGTCAGAGACCCGGTGCCGTATCATGTCATGATGCTGGAGGAGGTGCAGCGCCTGAAGGATGATTTCGACATCCTGCATTTTCATATCGACTATCTGCACGCTCCGCTTGTGCGTGATTTTGCCCATCGCACCGTAACAACTCACCACGGCCGGCTCGATCTGCCGGACATCATCCCGTTTTACGGCATGTTTCGCGAACTGCCGTTGGTGGCGATCTCGGATGATCAGCGGCGCTACCTGCACCAGGGGAATTGGGTCGGCACCGTTCATCACGGAATTCCGTGTGATCTCCTCGCGTTTGAGCCGAAGCCGCGCGGCGGGTATCTCGCGTTCCTTGGGCGGATCTCGCCGGAAAAGGGACCGGATCGGGCGATCGAGATTGCGACCAGGGCCGGAATGCAGTTGAAGATCGCCGCTAAGGTGGACCGGGTCGACGACGCCTATTGGAACGAGAAAATCCGTCCGATGGTCACGTTGCATCCGAACGTCGAGTTCATCGGCGAGATCAATGAACACGACAAGGCCCGTTTTCTTGGTGACGCTGCGGCATTGCTTTTTCCGGTCGATTGGCCGGAGCCCTTTGGGCTCGTCATGATCGAAGCGATGGCGTGCGGCACGCCGGTCATTGCATTTCGGCGCGGGTCGGTCCCGGAGATCGTCGAGGACGGCACGTCGGGCTTCGTCGTCGATACAGCAGGAGAGGCCGCGGCGGCCGTGGAGCGGTTAGCGAGCCTCGACCGCGCCAATGTTCGCGCCGCTTTCGAACGGCGGTTCACCGTCGAGCGCATGACGCACGACTACCTGAAGATATACCGCGAGCTCACCTCTGTCGTCGCCTTGACGCGGCGGCCGCACCGCGCGGACCACAAGCTAAAACCATCGCCAATGGCGCGCGCAGTGACCGGGGCGCCTGGCGAGGCTGTCGCACAGGGCATTTGGTCGTCGGCTTAGCGGAGCGATTGCCTTGGTGCGAACGAATTTGATCAACACGTCTTCGCAAATTTTCGGGTGCGGCCATGATGACTGCAGTGAGGTCATTGCCTAAAGTTTTAAGCGCACTGCTCGTGCTTTGCCCGATCGCCCTATGCGGGCCGGCGTTTGGCATGCTGCCGGACGTGACGGGCGGTAAGATCCCGAGCCTCGCGCCGCTGGTGCGCGAGATCACTCCGAGCGTCGTCAACATCTCCGTTCACGGCCGCGTCAAAGAGGAGAACCCGCTGTATCGGGATCCTTTGTTCCGGCAGTTCTTCGATGTGCCGCAACAGCTTGAACGCGAGGTTCAGGCGACCGGATCGGGGGTCATCGTCGACGCTCAGCGCGGATACGTGCTCACTGCGAACCACGTCGTTGCGCAAGTCTCGGCCGTGCAGGTGACGACCAAGGAGGGCCGGCGCTTCGTTGCCAAACTCGTTGGACGCGACGCTGGGACTGACGTCGCCGTGCTGCAGCTCCAAGGCGCGGGAGGGCTCAAGGCCATCCCGCTCGGCGACAGCGACAAGCTGGAAGTCGGCGATTTTGTGCTCGCTGTCGGCAATCCATTCGGCCTTGGTCAGACCGTGACGTCCGGGATCGTCAGCGCCCTTGGCCGCACCGGATTAGGCAAACAGGGCTACGAGGATTTCATCCAGACCGATGCGCCGATCAATCCTGGCAATTCAGGCGGCGCACTCGTCAATCTGCGCGGGCAGCTCATAGGCATCAATACCGCCATCCTGTCACCTGCGGGCGGCAACATCGGGATCGGTTTTGCGGTTCCGATCAACATGGCGCGCAGCGTGATGGAGCAGATCGTGCAGACCGGCCGCGTACGGCGCGGTCGCATCGGCATCTCGGCGCAAGATCTGCCGGCCGCGGTCACCCAATCTACCGGCCGAAATGAAGGCGCCTTCATTGCCGACGTCACCCGGGGATCGCCGGCAGAGCATGCCGGCATGCAAAAAGGGGACATCGTCGTCGCCGCCGACGGCACTCCAATTCGCAGCGCCGCCCAATTGCGCAACAAGATCGGCCTGACGCCGGTCGGCCGTCAGGTGCGGCTCACTGTCGAGCACAATGGCGCGGCTCGTGACGTGGTCGTCGCGGTGGCGCCGACGACCGAGAACTCTGGAAATTCGGCAGCCCGTGAGAGGCAGTAAGCCCCTGCTCACACTACCGGCGAGCGGTTGCCGTCCACGTTGATGGCCGTACCCGTAATGTAGGAGGCGGCGTCCGACGCCAGGAAGCAAGCTGCGTTGGCGAACTCCTGCGCGGCGCCGACGCGGCCCATGGGGACCTCTTTGCCCATCTTGGCGAGAAAATCCGCAAGCGGCACCCCCAGCTTCGCGGCGCGTTGCGCCCATTGGTCGCTTTCGATGAAGCCGACGAGCAATGCGTTGACGAGGATTCCGTGCGGTGCGCCCTCGCCCGCCAGCACCTTGGTGAGCGCCATGCCGGCCGCGCGGGTCACCGAAGTCGGCGCGCTGGCCGGGCGCGGCGCCTTGGCGCCGATGTTGAGCACATTGATGACGCGGCCCCATTTCCGCTGCTTCATGTGCGGCCAGGCGAGCCGGGTCAGCCGGATGGCGGCGAACAGCTTGAGATCGAGATCCTCCTGCCATTGCTCGTCGGTCACGGTCTCGAACGGATGGGCGTTGGAGGTGCCGGCGTTATTCACCAGTATATCTATATGCCCGAACGCCTGCCTCACCTTCGCAAACCCCGCTGCGATCTCGTCGGCGCGCCGCACGTCGCAGACGACCGGGAGCGCCTTTCGGCCCGACGATGCCTCAATAGCGGAGGCAGCCTCGTCCAATGGCCCCTGCTGGCGCGCCATGATGGCGATGTCGGCGCCCGCCTCGGCAAATATGCGCGCAATCGCCAGACCGAGGCCCTTGCTGCCGCCGGTGATGAGGGCTTTCCTCCCTGTCAATTTGATGTCCATCGTTGCTTCTACGCTCCCCCTGTCATCGTCCGCGAAGCTTGTAGCCCGGGTTGAGCGTACGCGAAACCCGGGAGCAGCGTTGCGTGTGGCGCGGCCGTCCGGATTTCGCGGAGTCCATCGGGCCCGCCCATCGGGTCCGGTCTCTGGCCGGCCCGATGGCAAGCTCCGGCCGGACCCGGTGGCTCAATCCGGGCTGCAGGGCGCGATGAGGCGCCAGGCTGGGAACGACAATGTTGAAATCCATTCTCCTCTTACAATTCGCGCAGCGCGTTGAACTGCGCCACATACCCTGATGGATCAATACGCGCCGCGACGATCGTGGTGCGGCTGGACTTGAGCGCGGCGCACAGCGCGTTTGTGAGGGCCTGCTCGGTCTCCACCACGGTAGCGTCGGCCCCGAATGCATGGCCGAGCTTTTCCCAGTCGACCCCGCCAATGTGGACGCCGTGCGGGGCTAGGCCCTTGATCTCTTGCTTGACGCGAATGAGGCCGATTTCCTGGTCATCGAAGACGAGCACGATGATCGGCAGGTTCTCGCGCCACGCTGTCTGGAGATCCGCGATCGTCATCAACATCCCGCCGTCGCCAGAGAAGGCGAGGATCGGCCGGTCCGGGAATGCGAGCCGTGCTCCCATCGCGCCCGGCACCGCGTAGCCCATGGAGGCGAGGCCGTTCGAGGTAAGGAATTCGCGCGGCCCGTAGGATTCCCATTTCTGCACCACCAGCAGTCGGCTGGCGCCGGCGTCGCAGGTCGCGATCGTATCGCGCGGCATCACGGCGCGGGCAGCCTCGACGGCGCGCTGCGGGGAAAGCCCGGCGGCTGGCGTATTGAGGGCGTTCGACACCTGCTCGCGAAATCTCCTCGCAGCCTTCTGGCCCCATTGGGCGCCCTCGGGCGCGAATTCGGCGAGCCGGGCCAACAGCGGCTTGAGATCGCCGACAATCTCCGGGTCCGCCGGCACGAAGCCGTCGACGCTCGGGATCGAGGCGAGCGACAGCACAGGGAGCTTGTACGGCCAGGGCTTGGGCTGCAGCTCCACGGCATCGAGGCCAATCGTAATGATAAGATCGGACTCGTTCACCAGTTCGCGCTCGATCAGCCCGCCGATGATGCAGCCGGCGCGCAGCGGGTGGTCCTCCGGCATTGCGCCCTTGCACTTGGTGGTGGTGAGCACTGGCGCGCCGAGCTTTTCGGCGAATTTCACCAACTCGGCTGCGGCCTTGCACCAGTAGACGCCAAGCCCGACAAGCAGCACCGGCCGCCGCGCGCGCTTGAGCACGTCAAGCGCCGGCTTGAGATCGGCGCGATCGGGAGGTGGAAACACAAGGTTTGCAACCAGCGGCGGCTCGGCCACATAGTCGCCGGCGTCCCGCGTGGTTTCGCTCTGCGGCATTTCGAAATGCACGGGGCCGGGCGGCGCCCCGGTGGCGGTGCGCATGGCGCGGCGCACTTGCTGGCGCACGACCTTTGCGTCGATCGTGGTGCCCCATTTGACGATGGGCTGGTAGATGGCGAGCTGATTGAGACGTTGCCGCAGCCCGATCTCATAAGTCGGCCGCGAATAGGAATCCGTGATCGCGATCAGGGGCGAGCGGTCAAGATAGGCATGCGCAACGCCGTTGACCATGTTGGTCGCGCCAGGCCCGCGGGTCGACATGCAGATGCCCGGGCTGCCGGTGATGTCGCCCCAGGTCGAGGCGAGCATTGCGCCCGCCACCTCCTGCTTCATGAGGAGAAACCGCATCTGGCGCTGGCGCGCCGCTTCCATCAGCTCGACTGATTCGCCGCCGGGATGTCCCACGATAAAGGGCGTGCCGGCATCCTTGAACGCGGTTGCAAGCACTTCGACGGTCGTGGACATTCGGCATCCTCCAGAGAATTTTGCAACCGGCAATGTAGAGCAGATTTCGACGGCTTTGAATCGCTTAGTCTATTCTAACCGTGACGTCGCCGCCGGGCTCGTCCCGGCGATCTCGATCGGGATGGCGCAGCGCTCGAACGTTGAAATGGACCGGACAAGCCAGCACAAGCCCGGCCATGGCCAAGTGGGAACGGCCACGAGTTGTTGCCCCTTTTACGCATTGTCGCCGGGCTTGTCGTAGGGCGGGTTGGCCGAAGGCGTAACCCGCCGCCGAGGGGATGACGGATTACGCTGCGCTAATCCGCTTTGCATACGGCTCTCAGCTTCGTTGCAGCCACAATGCCCCGCCGCTGTTGCGCATGAACTGCGGATAAGTCCGCTCCACCATCGGGCGCTCCAGCTTAGCCAGATAATCGTTAAACAGAATGATGCGCCAGGAGTCGTTGTAGCTCAAAAACGCCCTTACGGCGTAAAGCTCGTTCCATGACCGGTTTTCGTCCACGACCCATTCTCGTGGGTATTCAAAAGGCCAAAAGATATCGTGGATATGCACCAATACCCCACGGGCAAGGCGCGGCAGAATCTCGAAAAGCTCGAAGCACACATCGCTCCCGGTGCGTACGACGTGAGTAGAATCGATAAACAGGATGTCGCCGGCCTCAAGAGCCTCGAAAGCCGACAGCGGGACGTGCTGCACGGGCATTTCGAGGATGCGAACGCGGCTTGCGGCGTCGCCGAGAATATCCCGAAGCTGCTGCGGATGCGGATCGACGAAAGTCAGATCGCAAGCGCCATCAAGATAGCGGTCGACCGTGTCGAGCGTGCAGGCGGAAGACCAGCCGCTGCCGATTTCGATAAGGCGCTTCGGGCGGTGGAGGCGCAGCATCGCGTGGAGAACGCTGCCATCGCCCCAGGAATATGCGGGGTTGTCAAAGCAATATCGAAGCTGCGATCCCTTCGGTCCGGGGAACGGGATGGTGGCGAGAAAGGGCAGCAGATTCTGCCACGTGCGAATCATGGCAGCCCGGTCGAGGGCAACGCCCGGCACGCTTCCGGGCGGCGGATGAGCCTCCGTGGACGCGAGGTAGCGGTCCGCCTCGATCGGGTCGACGATCGGCGAGTAGAAATGCCCCGGCGGCACAAAGAACTTAACGGCGGCGTGCGTTTTAAATTCTTCGCAGCCGATGAACTCTTCAACGATCGATGCGTGCGATCGCCCGGCCAGGACGGCCTTTACGAAATGCGCCGAACCCGGCTCATCGGGCTCTCTGCGCAGCACGCCGCGATAGAGGGCAGCCACGAAGCGCTGTGCCTCCTCTTGCGCGGCTCTGTTTCCGATCATTGCTTGGTGCGCTATGCGGCGGCTGTTGCCTTCGAACCTGACAACAGTTTTCTTGCTATCGGACGGACCACCGCGCGAGCCCTATAGGCGGCCAATGCAGAAGCGAAGCGGCCGAAGCAGATCAACCCGAATGATAAGGTCAGCCTGCCCTTCAGGGAAAGGCGCGGAAGAAGAATGTGCAGGTGCGCGACGGCGGTGCGGAACATCTCCCCGTCTCGCCGTTCGAGCGCTTTGACGCAGTCGCCGAGCGTCTGGCTCACAAAACGCGGCGCGATGCAATCACGCGTCCAGTATCGCCGTTCCAGCCGATTGTCGGGGAACTGTTCGAACAGTTTCATGGCGTAGATCATTCGCGACCGCGCCATGCGGTAGGTGTAGGATGTCGAGCTCTGATAAATTCGCCACTGCGACAGCGGTTCATCAATGAAAACGTTGTCGTAGCCGGCGCGGAACAGGCGCAAAAACAGATCGTCGTCTTCATAACCGCACAGCTTTTCATCAAAGCCGCCGACGGCTTCAAAGGCTTCTCGGCTGATCAGCGAAGCCGACGGCAGGATAAACAGATCGTCGCTCAGGCAGCCGGCCAATGACCGCTTCGGGTTCTCTCGTGGGAGCAGATCGAGCAGGCATTTATTGACCATGCCGCCGCTCTCGTCGACCTCGTCGAGATTGCTGTAGACCCAGCCGAGCGGAACGCCGCGCTCCTTGCGGAATGGCTTAATCAGACTTGCCAGATGGTGCGGATACCAGGCGTCGTCCTGATCGAGCAGCGCGATCAGCGCGCTCCTGGAATGCCTGACGCCGAAGTTGCGCGCGGACGATTGCCCTCCGTTTGGTTTGCGAAGGAGCGTAATCGGATGGCTCTGAGCGAGTCTTTCGACGATTCGTGGACCGTCATCCGTCGAACCGTCATCGACCACAATGAATTCATCGGGCGCAAGCGTCTGCGCGAGCACGCTTTTGATGGATTGCTCAATCCACCGCGCCCCGTTGTAGAGCGGAATGATTGCCGCAATCGAAAGATCGGAACATGCCATCTGATTTGTCCCGCAGCCTTGCGCAATCGTTGCCAGATGCGACGTGATGTCAAGGCGTGCTCGTCACTTCAGGTTGCGCCTTTGTCTGGTTGCAGCTTTCGAAGCCCAATGTGCTGCATGGGGATTCCGACCAGTCCGGTGCAGACGCTGCTGGAGTGAGACTTGAACAAAATCGCGTCATGGATCCAATGGTGCTGCAAATGCTCCATCTGCGTGCCTTCTGCGACTGCGACGCAGATGCTGTAGTCGCCCATCGGCAGTATCGGCATGCGGAACTTGAAAAGCGCCTCAAACTGCTCTCCTGCCTTCACGCTCATTGGATGGCTCATGTAGGTGAGATAGCTATTATCGCCAAACAGCGTCTGTCCAAGCCGATCCTTGACAAAAAATCCGATAATGGGATTGAAGATGTCCACACGAGCTTCACAACGCACGCTCAGCGCAACGTCTTCGCCGCCGACGCACCAGCCGAGGCGCTGGCCGTCCGGGTCGCGAAGCTCGGCGTCGACGATCGTCGCCCCCCCCTTGCCGAAGCTTGCACTGGCCGGGTCGAAACGGAAAAGTTCGATATCGTTTCTGAATTGCGAGCCATTCAGATAGGCCAGCCGCTGATCGCGCGGCTCGGCCGCGGGCATGGGCTCGCTGGGAGGCGGCTTTGCGGTGCCGTTGCTCACAGCGCTGGGCCCCTGCTGCGCCTCATAAAGGTCGGCCAGATAAGCCTCCGCGATCTGCTTCGGCGGGCCGTGAGCCCGGATCGCGCCGTGCTGCAGCCAGATCGCGCGCTGGCACAGATTGATGACAGAGCCGGCATCATGACTTACGAACAGGATCGTCCCCCTCTCCATGAACCGGCGGAGAAACCGCATGCATTTCTGTACAAAGAATGCATCGCCCACCGCCAGCGCCTCGTCGATAACAAGGATCTCCGCATCGACGTGAGCGATGACTGCGAAGGCAAGGCGCAGGACCATGCCGGTGGAATACGTCTTGATCGGCTGATCGATGAACTCGCCGATGTCCGCGAAGGCGGCGATGTCGTCAAGCCTCTCCTGCACTTGCCTGCGGCTCAGGCCGAGCACGCCGGCATAGAGGTAGACGTTCTCGCGGCCGGAAAACTCCGGATTGAAGCCCGAGCCGAGTTCGAGCAGCGCGGCGACGCGTCCGCTCGTCGTCACCGCCCCGGCGGTCGGATGCAGGGTGCCGCACAGAATCTGCAACAGCGTCGACTTTCCGGCGCCGTTTCGACCGATGATGCCGACTGTTTCGCCCCTGCGGACCTCGAAGGACACGTCTCGCAGCGCCCAGAACTCGCGATGATAGGCGTGCGGCGGCCTCCCGACCAGCCGCTGCAGCCTCGGCACGATGGATTGCTTGAGCCGGTCCTGCGGACGGTCATAGATCAGGTAGCACTTGGACAGGCCCTGAACCCGGATCACCGGGTCGTCGGCCAATTGCTGCGGCGGGGTAGCCGACGGCTGAATGCGGCCGCGGATGACAGCGGGCGCCTCGATCGTCCCGTCAATAACTCCCCGGTCAGACCACATCGGCGAATCCCCTGCGCGTCCTTTGGAACCACCAGAAGCCAAACCACGCGATTCCGAAACTTGCCGACGCATAAATCATCAACGTGGTCCAATTTGGCGCCTGACCCCAGATGAGGACGCGCCGCGCGTCCTCGATGACGAACGTCAGTGGGTTCACAAGGAGCAAAATACGATAATTTTCCGGCAGTGCGTCAACCGGATAAAATACCGGAGAGAGAAACAGCAACACCGTCGTGAAGATCCCGATCGTCTGTCCGATATCGCGCACGTAGACGCCGATCGAGGATAGAAACCAGGCGAGGCCCATGGTTGCAAACAGCAGGGGGACCAGCACGATCGGCAGGAAAACGACGGTTGCGGCCAGCGCATGCTGAAAGACGAGCTGCACCATCAGCAGCACCGCAATGCTGACGGCGGAGTGAAACAGCGCTGAGCCCGCCGCCACCCAGGGCAGGATTTCGAGCGGAAACACCACCTTCTTGACGTAGTTGACGTTGCCGAGGATGAGCCCCGGCGCGCGGGTCACGCACTCAGCGAACAGTCCATGGATGATCATCCCAACGAAGAGGACGATGGCGAAATCCGCCTTGCTCTCGTCGCCCAGCCCCCACCGCGCCTTGAATACGACGGAGAAGACGAAGGTATAGACGACGAGCATCAGCAGCGGATTGAAGAACGACCAGGCGAGCCCCAGAACCGATCCGCGATAGCGGCTCAGCACTTCGCGTCGCGTCAACTGCGCGATCAGTTCGCGGTTGCGCCACAGACTCGCAAAAAGGGCACGCGGCGACGCTGGATAGGGTTGATTTATGGTGTCTCGCATTTTGACACGGGCTGGCGTTCAGTCTCTGACGGTTGCCTTATAGCCTCATCGCCCGCAAGCTGCGGGCGATCTTGAATTCCGATCACTACGCGAAGGCGCGGCCTTTCTCCGCGGCCTCGCTAAGTACTAACACTGCTGCGTCATAAGCCTTTTATGGGCGTCATTCCGGGGCGCGCGCCCGGCACGCGAGCCCGGAATCCATACCCCCAGCCGGTGGTTATGGATTCCGGGCTCGCCGCTTCGCGACGCCCCGGAACGACTTCTGACGCAGTGGTACTAACCTGGATATCTCAGACTGTGCCCGATCCGCAGGCCATCACCCCGAACGCCACGAACCTTCAGAGTTTCAAATCTTGTTCAGCACCACGGCCGCGACTAGCCCCAGATTGCCGAGCGCGGTTTGCCGGTAAACACCGCTTTGTGCGAATATTGTCGCGCGCCGCAGCAGCGGCTCGTGGCGCGCCTTGCGAAACAAATCGAAGATCCGCCGGTTTTCAGCGCTCATGCGCGGCCGAAGGCGGGCAAGCGCCGCGACGTTAAGGTCTTCCCAGTGACGGAAACGCCCTTTCTGCAACATCTGAAGGCGGTGCATGCGAGCCGTCCAGCTCATATTTGCGCCGATCACGTTATCTGCATGCTGCCGGTAGCGCACCGCGGGGTAGGGATCATAATGCACGTAGCCGCTGCACGCAGCAATCACCTGATAAAGCCACCAGTCGTGTGAGGGCACGTCGACATCGGCGCCGCAACACACGATCAGCTCGCGCGCTTTTTGATTGAATACCATGGTGTTCCCGCCGGCGATGCTTTGCACCAGCGCGCTTCGGAACTCCGGCCTTTTGTGGAACAGGGGGGAAAAGCCGATCTCGTTTCCGGCTTCATCGATCAATCTTGTGCGCGATCCATAGAGCGCCGGAACGTCCGGGTCTATCCGTTCCAGCGTGTCGATCGCGCGCTCCAATTTGTCTGGGTCCCAGACGTCATCCTGGTCGCAAAAGGCGTAGTATTTGCTGACGAGATTTTCGGCGCAAGCCTGAAACAGGAAATTTGCGGTGGCTCCGCGCCGCGGGCCGTCGATGATCTCGACCTTGCCGGGCTCGAAGGATTTCTGGAATGCAGCGAGAATGGACCTGGTGCGATCCCTGGAGCCATCATCGGAAGCTATCAGTTTCCAATTCTTGAAGGTCTGCCGTTCGAGCGAAGCGAGTTGTTCGCTTAGGAAACGTTCGCCGTCGAGCGTGCAAAGCAGAATTGTAACCGCAGGGCTGATCCCCGACGGCAAGCGCCGCGACTTCCGGGCTGGTAAAAACCCACCTCTCGTGTGAGCCGATGGAGAGTTCTCTGACACAGCCCCGCCCCCAAAGTTGCACCAGCCACGATTGCAACCACCAATTACAATGTTACTATCAATTAACGGTGAGATTCAAGGCGTACTCAGCTTGAAAAGGTGGGCGAGAAAAGGGCGGTATTTACGGTGAGTCTGACAGACGGCGCAATTACTCGCGATCAGAGATGTGAGCCGGCTGCCGCTACCGAACTCATGCGAATTTTCGTTGGAATGGAACCGCTCGTCGGGTGGGCAAAGCTTGCGCCCGGCCAGACCCGCTCCTGAGCTTGTCGAAGGATGCGCGCCGTGCCCACCAATCCCCTGCTTTTGAGTGGGACGCTTCGCTCGATCTTGTCGAGGAGCGCGCGCGCCCTGCGACGTTTCCATTTCGGCGGAATATGCTTGAGCCGCAATAGCTGCTCGCTCGCAATCTCGGCCGTTGGGTCTTGACCGGATGGGATGCTTAAGTCGAGTATCGCCGATGGCGCCGGGAGATCTCCCGGTCTGAGATCAACCAGCCCAGAGGAGAGTCATGTCGAGACGCCGCCCGCCGCACGATCCGAACCGCCGCAAGTTTCTCAAGAGCGCGACGCTCGCCGGTGCTGCGGCCGTGACGCGGCCAGCGGCAGCGTCGGCGCAGAGCGTCGCGCCGCGTGCGAATCTCAAGGCAGCCGCGCCCGGACCGATCCAGATCGCGCTTGAGTCCTCGCCGCCCGAAAAAGATCCGCAGACCCAGACCACGAGCGGCGGCGATTTCATGGTCGACGTGCTCAAGACGCTCGACATCGATTATCTCGCCATGAATTGCGCCTCGAGCTTCCGTGGCCTCCACGAAGCCGTCATAAACTATGGCAAGAACGTCAAGCCTGAGATCCTCACCTGCAACCACGAGGAAATCGCGGTGGCGATGGGCCACGGCTATGCGAAGATGGAAGGCAAGCCGCTCGCCATGATCTGCCACGGCGTGGTCGGCCTCCAGCACGCCACCATGGCGATGTACAACGCGTGGTGTGACCGGGTGCCCGTCTATTGCATCGGCGGCAACATTCTGGAAGCCAACAAGCGCGGAAACAGCACCGCCGAGTGGGTGCATTCGGCAGTCGACATCGCGGCCGGCGTGCGCGACTACACCAAATGGGACGACCAGCCCGCCTCGCTGCAGCATTTTGCCGAGTCTGCGGTGCGCGCCTACAAGATCGCCACCACCCCGCCGATGGGTCCGGTGCTGCTCTCGCTCGACGCCGAATTGCAGGAAAATCCGATCAAAGATGCGGAAACGCTGCATATCCCGAAGCTGTCCAAAGTGGTGCCGCCACAAGCCGATTCGGGCGCCATCGCGGAGGTCGCGAGGCTCTTGGTGAACGCGGAGGCGCCGCTGATCGTGGTCGACCGCATGGCGCGCACGCAGGCCGGGATGGACCGCCTCGTCGAGCTTGCTGAGCTCCTGCAATGCGCCGTGATGGACCGGTTCGGGCGCACCAATTTCCCGTCGCGCCATCCGCTTAACCAGACGTTCCGGCGCAACGCGGTGGTCGGCCAGGCCGACGTCATTCTGGCGATCGAGATGAACGATCACTGGGCGGCGCTCAATGCCTTCCACGACCGCATCGTGCGCACCTCGCAGCCGCTCTACAAGGCCGGCACCAAGATCATTTCCCTCGGCCTGCGCGATATGTATCTCAAGGCCAACTACCAGGATTTCGGCCGCTTCTCCGATATCGACATGTCGGTGGCGGGCGATGGCGAAGCCACGCTTCCGGCGCTGATCGAGGCGGTCAAGAAGCTCATCGACGGCGGCCGCAAAGCTGCCTACGAAGCGCGCGGCAAGCGCTATGCGGCAGCCCGTTTCGCCATGCTCGAGCAGGCGAAGTCCGATGCGACAATCGGCTGGGATTCGACCCCGATCACGACCGGCCGCATGTGCGCCGAGGTCTATGCGCAGATCAAGGACGAGGACTGGTCGCTGGTCGGCAACACTATCGGCAACACCTGGCCGATGCGGCTATGGAACATCGACAAGATCCATCGCTGGAACGGCGGGTCGGGCGGCGCCGGCGTCGGCTACAACGCGCCGGCCTCGCTCGGCGCCGCGCTTGCGAACAAGCGCCACGGCCGCCTGACGGTGACATTCAACGGCGACGGCGACCTCCTCTACGTGCCGAGCACGCTGTGGACAGCCGCGCACCATCGCATTCCGCTGCTCTACATCGTGCAGAACAACCGTGCCTACCACCAGGAATACATGTACCTGCAAGCGATGGCGAACCGGCACGCCCGCGGCATCAATAACGCTCACATCGGCACGACAATCACGGATCCGAACGTCGACTTCGCGACCGTAGCGCGCGGATTCGGGGTATATGGCGAGGGGCCGATCACCGACCCAAAGGAGCTTGCGCCGGCGCTCAAGCGGGCGATCGCCGTCGTCAAGCGCGGCGAACCGGCGCTGATCGACGTTGTGACCGATCCGCGGTGACGATCGAAGCGCGGTTGGCGACCCCCGCGCTTGCGGGGGAGGGTTGGGGAGGGGCTGCGAGTCCGTGCCGTGCAATGCGCCATCCTGGCCCTCCCCCGCGAGCAGGGGAGGGAACAGCAAGCCCGTCGAGTCTCATCCTCCAATGAGGTGTTTTTGATGCGCAAGGTCTTCAACTTGTTCGGCGCGACCGCGATGGCAGCAAGCCTGTGTTCGGGCGGATTGGCGGGCGTGGCCCGAGCCCAGGACGTCCCTCCGGGCGACGCCGCCAACGGCAAGCGGCTCTATCTCGCAACGTGTTTCGTGTGCCACGGGCGCTCCGGGCAGGGCGGCGCCATGAACGGTCCGGCTCCGATCCTCGCCAAGACCGCAATGCCCTTCGACGGCTTCAAAGCTCAGCTGCGCCAGCCCATCAACGAGATGCCGGCGTATAGTGAGGCGGTCATGTCGGATCAGCAGATCGCGGATGTCTACGCATTTCTTCAGACGTTGCCGGGGCCGCTGCCGACCAAAGACATGGCAATCTTCAAGGACTGATAACGACGCGTTCAGGCGATAATGTAGCGCCTGTTGCTTCCCCTGCGCGGCGGCGATGTCACGGCAAGCGGTAAGCGCTGCGCATCTCCGCATGATGCGAGTAATGACGCGTCGATCAGTGAAGTCGTCACGGTCAGCACGTCTCCCTTTTCCATTCCTATCGGTGGCCGCAGCCGCCATTGTCAACATCCGGCTCAGAACTTCGCCTTTATGCCTGCGTAAGCAGCAAACGGCATTCCGGGCACGACGGTGCGCGGATCGGTCAACGTCCCAATGGTGTTGGAGCCGTCGGCGCTGGAAAAACCTCCCGTACTGGTGAACGTTCCCGCCACCCAGTAGTGCTGGTTGAGCGCGTTGTTGATCAACCCGAACAGCTCGACGTCGGGCGTCAGCTGATACGAGGTGTGCAGGTTCAGCGTCGCATAGGCCGGCACCTTGGCGAACTGGTTCGTGTCGTCATGAATGAGGTATTGGCTGCCCACAACGTAAAGATCGCCGCCGACCTTCCACCTGTCGGTGACGGCATATTCAGCGCCGAGCTTGAAGCGGTGTTCCGGAATGCCCCCGATGTGGTCGCCCGGCGTGACCCTGACAGTAGGGGTAACGCAGTTGTCCTGCTCCTCGGCCAAGGTGCCTCCGTCCTGGCAGATCGCATTCGGATTGTTCGGCGAAAAAAGCGACCCCGCGCTCTGATAGGTGGCGTCGACGAAGGCGTAGTTTGCATATACGTTCCACCGCTCCTGGCGATAGTCGATCTTGGCCTCAAAGCCCTGCCGCCGTGTCTTCCCGAAATTCTCGAAGAAGCCAAAGTTGGATACCGGTCCGCCAACGGTTGGGCTGCCCACCTCGATGATGTCGTCGTCGGACAGGGTGCGATACACGCCGAGGCCCCAGGTCAGCAGGCCGGACTTGGCGTCCTTTCCGAACGAGCCGCGCAGGCCCGCCTCGACGGTGTGCGACACCACCTGCTTGAGCGGCGGGTCGGCCACCAGAAACGTGTCGATCATGCACGGATGGACCGCATCGGAGCAGCCGAGTTCCAGCGGCGTCGGAGCGCGGTTGGCTTCCGCATAGTCGGCGTAAGCCGTGATGTTCTGGGTGATCTTGTAAGTTGCACCGACCATCGGGTTGAAGCGCTGGAACTGGCTGCTGCTGTTGAGCTCCGGGTTCTCCCCGGTCTGGTCCTGCAGATTGATCTGCGCGAGATTGAACCGGCCGCCCGCCGTGACCGACAGCCTGTTCGTCACCTCGAAGGTGTCGGTCACGTATAATCCGGTGTAGGTGTTCCGCGCGTGCAGACTGCTCGCGCTCTGGCCTTCGTCAGGATTGTTGATGAAGATTCCCATCCCCTGAATGAACAGAGTCTGAGGATCCATCACCCCGAGTTCGCTGCTCCCCGTGAACTGCGTGTAGCCATGATCGACGCTGGCGCCGACGATGAAATGGTTGTCGTGCTCGAACACCTTGTTCGTGCTGGCGAGCTGGGCGGCGCCGCCGAAGCTGTTGGTGGAAACCCAGTTGCGGTCGATTTCCCCCAGGATCGCATTGCCGAAGGGGTTCGGCGTTGCGACGCCCTTGATGACGCCGTTTGCGAGCGGATCGGCGGTGTCATTCAGACACAGGTTGATGCCGTCAGCACAGACCGTTGCGTTGGTGCCGTTGCCGTCGTTGTGGCCCTGCCAGAACCCGCGGTAATAGACGTTCCCCTGGAACGCCAAACTATCCGAGAAGCTGTGGGTCAGGTTCGCCTGCAGGAATGCGAGTTGAAGGCGCGTATCCTGCGGACTAGTCCATACGCTCGACCAGCTCTTGTTGAGCAGGTCGACCGGCGTGGCCGTCACGTTGTGGAGTATGTCGTCAGCGCCGGTGAAGCTGATGTGGAGTTCGGTCTGCTCATTGCGAGCGCCGACGTCTGCATACATGCGGTTGATATGAGACGATGAGAGGCCCAAGTCGCGCCATCCCCTGTCGTAGGCCGACTCAAACAACGCATAGGCGGACAAATTGCCGTCCTGTTTGCCGGCTTGCACAGCGCTCTGGATGCGGCCATAGGAGCCGATCAGCGTCTCCAGCTCGGCGCCCTGCCAGGTGAAGCCGTTCTTCATCTGGATGCTCAGCGCGCCGCCGATCGCGTTGAGGCCGAACACCGGGTTGCTGGGGAACAGCGAAACCTTGTCGATCGCTTTTTCCGGGATGAAATCCCAATTGACGATGTCGCCCCAGGATTCGTTGACGCGCACGCCGTTCTGGTAGACGGCGATCCCCTGCGGCGTTCCCTGCACCGGCGACGCCGTGAAGCCGCGGTAGTTGAGGTCCTTCTGGAGCGGGTTGCCGGTCTGATCGCCGAGCGAGACGCCGGGCAGCCCGCGATTCAATGAATCAAGGAAGCTGGGCGAATACTCATGGTTCAAGTCAGTCGACGTCAGCACGCTGGTGCTCGACGGCACCTTGTCGCGTTCGATTGCTGTCGGGTCGGTATTGGCGGCTGCGGGAGCTGGTTCCGACGGCGCGGCCGTCTGAGATGCAGGCGCCGCCGGAGTTGTGCGAGGCTTCGGAGCGCGATGCCCGGATAGCGGGGCCGGCGCGATGACGTTGATGTCAGGCAGTGCCGTCTGAGCGGATGCGCCGGGCGGAACCGCAGACAACCCAGCCGCAATCGCCGGTGCAATGATGGCTGCACGCCGGGCCCGCCGGCACGCGTCACGATTTCTCACCACGCCCCCCTAAACGACGCTTCCCCGTATCCAGGCAAGTAGCTTTGACCGATTCCGGCCCCTCTGTCGCGGGATCAAGTTCCAAATCGGACCGGGAACTTTTGGCAATCGCTCATCGCACCGCACGAAGGCCGTTCCGAGCTTTGTCCGCGGATGCTTCGTATGCGAAGCGCACTCTCTCAATCGTGTCATCGCCTGCGGAAAGGGCGATCCAGTGATCTCTCGACGGTGATTAGACCGGGTTTCGATCATGTCAAATCAGCTTGGCGTCGTCGCTGGGCTTGTCTCGGCGGCCTCACGTTGTTTTGGCACTGAGCACAAATAACCGAGGCGGCCGGGACACGACGCGCCTGGCGCCGGCGCCGACTGCGGCTTTGATACGTCGGCAGGCTGGGGGAGGGTTGCGGAGGACGGGGTATGGGCGAAGCTTGCGAGCCTGCGCGACGGCGCCTGGCTGGCTTCGCAGCGCCTGTTTGGTTGATGGGGAGCCGTGCGAGGCCGTGACAGGCCGTGAAGCTTAAGGTATCGGATGAAGCATGTTCCCCGCTCCCGTCGCGCACGAACCAAACGCCCTGTTCGACCCCGACGCCCTCATTGGTGAGTTCCATCAGTTCACGGCTTCCACCGAGGGCGAGAAAAGGACCACTCTCGCCCAGCGCCTCAAGGCGGTCCTCGCCGAAAGCTCGGCCAAGGCCGAGGCCCTGTTGCTGAGGGAACGCCAGGGCGGCCGCTGCGCCGCGCGGCTGTGCCAGATGCAGGATGACATCATCCGCGTGATTTATACCTTCGCGGTGACACGCCTTTATCCGCGCCGGAGCCCCTCGGAGAGCGAAAGGATGGCGATCGTAGCGACCGGCGGCTACGGCCGCGGCCTGATGGCGCCCGGCTCGGACATCGATCTCCTGTTCCTGCTCCCCTACAAGCAGACTGCCTGGGGCGAGCAGATTGCCGAGGCGATCCTGTACTGCCTGTGGGATATGGGACTCAAGGTGGGCCACGCGACGCGGTCGATCGACGACTGCGTCCGCCTCGCACAGGCCGATATGACGATCCGCACGGCAATTCTCGAGGCGCGGTTTCTGCTCGGCGACCGCGCCCTGTTCGACGAGATGGCGGCGCAGTTCGACAGACAGGTCTTGCAAGGCAGCGCCGCCGCCTTCGTCGCCGCCAAGCTTGCGGAGCGCGAGGAGCGTCATCGCCGCAGCGGCCAGTCGCGCTACCTGGTCGAGCCCAACGTCAAGGACGGCAAAGGCGGGCTGCGCGACCTGCACACGCTGTTCTGGATCGCGAAGTACGTCTACCGCGTGCGTAATCCTGAAGATTTGATCGCGCAGGGCGTGTTCAACCGCGCCGAATACCGCCTGTTCCGCCGCTGCGAAGACTTCCTGTGGGCCGTGCGGTGCAACATGCATTTTGTCGCCGGCCGCGCCGAGGAGCGGCTGTCTTTTGACATCCAGCGCAGCATCGCGCGAAGGCTCGGCTACGTCGACCGCGCCGGGATGCGCGACGTCGAGCGGTTCATGAAGCACTACTTCTTGGTGGCGAAGGACGTCGGCGACCTCACCGCAATACTTTGCGCGGCGCTCGAAAGCCGGCAGGCCAAGTCGGTTCCGATGCTCAACCGCGTGGTGGCGCGGCTGCGGCCACGCGGACGGCGCGTGCTGCGCGAATGCCCCGATTTCGTGATCGATAACAATCGCATCAACATCGCGGACCCGGAGGTGTTCGCACGCGATCCGGTCAACCTCATCCGCATGTTCCGCCTCGCTCAGCGTCACGTCCTCGCCTTCCACCCGGATGCGCTGCATGGCGCGACCCGATCGCTCAAGCTGATCGACAAACGGCTGCGCGAGAGCCGGCAGGCCAATGAGCTGTTTCGCGAAATCCTCACCGCCCGCAACAATGCCGAGATCGTTTTGCGGCGCATGAACGAGGCCGGCGTGCTCGGCCGTTTCGTGCCGGAATTCGGGCAGGTGGTGTCGATGATGCAGTTCAACATGTATCATCACTACACGGTCGACGAACATCTTTTGCGCTGCATCGGCGCGCTCGCTGAGATCGAAACCGGGGCGAATCCGGAATATGGGCTTGCCAACGAACTGATACGCACGATCCAGCCGGGCAATCGCGAGGTGCTCCATATCGCGCTGTTCCTGCACGACATCGCCAAGGGCCGCGTGGAGGATCACTCGGTTGTCGGCGCCCGCATTGCCCGGCATTTTTGTCCGCGGCTCGGCTGCACGCCGACCGAGACCGAGACGGTCGCGTGGCTGGTCGAGAACCACCTTGTCATGTCGACAATCGCCCAGTCGCGCGATTTGTCGGATCGCAAGACGATCGAGAATTTCGCTGCGATCGTGCAGTCCCTTGAACGGATGAAGCTGCTCACCATCCTCACGACCGCCGACATCCGTGCGGTCGGTCCGGGGGTGTGGAATAGCTGGAAGGCGCAATTGCTGCGCGCGCTTTATTACGAGACCG
The DNA here is from genome assembly GCA_021323775.1 of Hyphomicrobiales bacterium. Classification (GTDB taxonomy): domain Bacteria; phylum Pseudomonadota; class Alphaproteobacteria; order Rhizobiales; family Xanthobacteraceae; genus JAJPKK01. The sequence goes on along the minus strand of JAJPKK010000227.1, from coordinate 11,990 downwards.
AACCCGCGCTCACGGGCGGCTTCTCGGAAGTCGACCGGGCGCGGCGCGTCGCCATGGCGCAAGCCGAATTTCGCGCTGAGTTGTCCGAATGGCCCCCGGAGGAAGTCGAACGCTACATTGCCCGCCTCTATCCGGCCTATTGGCTCAAGGTGGACCTGCCGCGCCGGGTCGCGCATGCGCGGTTCGTGCGCGCGGCCGAGCGCGGCGGCCGAACGCTCGCCACCAACGTAGGTTTTGACGCCGCGCGCGGCGTCACCGAGCTCACCGTGCTCGCGCCGGACCATCCGTGGCTGCTGTCTTACCTCGCTGGCGCCTGCGCCACTGCGGGCGGCAATATCGTGGACGCGCAGATCTACACGACCACCGACGGCATGGCGCTTGACACCATTGCGATCAGGCGCGAATTCGAGCGCGACGACGACGAGGCGCGGCGCGCCGACCGCATCGTCTCGGCAATCGAAAGGGCGTTGCGCGGCGAGTTGCGGCTGCCCGAAGTTGCGGCCAAGCGCGCTGCGCCCAAGGGCCGCATCGGAGCATTTGCGGTCGAGCCCGAGGTTATCATCAACAACCACTGGTCCAATCGTTATACGGTGGTCGAGATCAGCGGGTTGGACCGGCCGGGCCTCCTTTATGAGCTGACCGCCACATTGTCGAAGCTCAACCTCAACATCGCTTCCGCCCACGTAGCGACTTTTGGCGAGCGCGCCGTCGATGTGTTCTATGTCACCGATCTCATGGGCGCGAAGATTGCCTCGCCCACGCGCACCGCGGCGATCAAGCGCGCCCTGATCTCCCTGTTCGCGTCGCCGCAGAACGGAGAGAGAGTGGCTGTGGGGATGTAGGGCGGGGAGCGTTGCGGGCGAGCAGCCGTGGGATGGGTTGAGCGATAGCAGGCGTAAGGTGGGCAAAGGCGCATCACTCTGGGCCCCGCAACTCGGACAGCCTCTCATGCGCCTTTGCCCACGCCGTCTCACCTCGCCGTTTTGACCGCGTGGGCAAAGTCGCGCGATGCCAGTGTGCAATGTTGCGGGCCACGGCCGGCGACTTTGCCCACTCTACGGCTGCCCGAACCCATGCGCCCACGTCATTCGCACGCGAAGTCATTCCCCGCCATCGGACGGCACTGCGCCGGCCAGCCACGTGCGCTCCAATATTCGACCAGTCCGAGATCGCGCACCACATTCTTGAACCGCGCGGTCTTGCGCACTGCCGCATAGGTCGGATGCCAGAACCACGTGGTCGAGATCGGCTGGAAATAACCGGCGCGAATCTCGTCCTCGTAGAATTCGAGCACGCGTTCCGGCGCTCCCACGTGCATATAGGCGAAGCTCAGATTGCCGATTCGCGGCAGAGCATCCGGCGCGGCGGACTTGGCGGGCGCGGACTCCAGAATCTTCGCCGCGGCCTCAGTCATGCCGGCCGGATAGTTCGAAGCAGGCATTTCACGGATCGCGGCGGCGGCCTCGGGGTAGCGCCCGGCCGCGGCCTGCACCAATGCGAGTTCGAGCGTCCGTCCAGGGCGGAACGGCTGGAGCATCGCAATAGCCTTCTCGGTCGCGCCGTCGAGCCAGTAAATTTCGGCGGTGTCGGCCGTGTAATTGGTGATGAAGGGCTCGCCCTCTTGGAGATGCTCGCGCATCGCGAGCGATTCCTTGATCCGCCCCAGCGCCGCAACGAGCTGGCTATAGCCGTGCAATCCGTCGGCCTGATTGGGGTTGAGCGCGAGCGCCTGCTTGAACGCGTCCTCAGCCGCGAGCATCCGCCGCTGCACCATATTGGCGTAGCCGAGGGCCACGAACGCCTCCGCGGACTTTGGATCAAGCGTGGCGGCGCGATGAGCGAGAGCATCGCTGCGCGGTACCGTCCGCTCGACGATCTTGCGCTCTTCCTCGGGCATGCCGCCGCGCAGCGAGGGCGCAAACAGCGGCGTCAGCGCATAGTCATAGGCGAGAAGCGCGGCGGCGGGAGCAAAATCGGGGGCCCTGCTCACGACTTTTTCCAGGAGCACCGCGGCGGCTGCCAACGGGCCGGCCCCGCGCGGGCGCGCCGCCGCCTTGGCGCGCAGGAAATCCAGGTAGGCTTCGAAATCGCCCGTGCGGCTGCGCACCAGCGCGTGACCAGACTCCGCCGGCGCTCGCAGCGCGGCGGCGATACCGCGGGCAATCTCTTCCTCGAGATCGAATATCCCGGCGCGCGGCGCCTCGAACTCCTTTGACCACAATTGCGCGCCGTCGCGGGCCTGCGCCACCGAGACAGCCAGGCGCACGCGATCGGCCGCGAGCCGCGCTGCGCCCTGCACGACGTAGCCCACCTTCAGCGCCGCGCCGGCTGCCTTGATGTCCCGGGTCTTCAACTGAAACGAGGAGGAGCGCGCCACAACATCAATGCCAGCGACGCCGGTCAGCGCGGACGCAATCTCATCCGTCATCCCCTCCGCAAAGAAATTCTGCGCCGCATCGCCGGAGTCGTTTTCGAGGGGCAGCACCGCGACGATGGGGCGCGCAGATGCCGGCGTCTGTGCGCACGCGGAGGAGAAGGCCGCGCAAAGGGCGAGCATGGATGCTGCCGCAACCCCCGAACATCCACGCATCAGAGGTGATGAGACGATGCCCATACGGCCGGCCTCCGAATGAAATGATTGGTGGTTGTTACGGATTTCTCTAGACGAGGGCCGGCTGTGGGCTCGGCGAAGGCGCCCCTTCGACAAGTTCAGGAGCGCCGTGCCCACCACGTCCAGGCGAGCACGCTTCGCTCTGAGCTTGTCGAAGAGCGCCCATACTACGGCGCGGCGCCCGCCGCTTTGGCATCCCGTAAACATAAATGCGCTACAGACCGCCGGCGACTGCCGGCGGTCCGCCATGTCGCCCGTCGCCCTTCACCTGGCGGCCGTCGTCGCCTTCATTCCCTTGAAGGCGAGCTTCTGCATGCCTTTTCCGGTGTTCGCGATGTAGATGTTGCCCTTGGCGTCCGTGTTGATCAGATGGCCGCCGCCCTGCATGCCCGGCACCTTGATCGACCCCAGGATCTCCAGGGTCTTGCGGTCCAGGATCGCGATGTCATCGCCGTCGCCCACATAGAGGAACTGCTGCTCCTGGTCGGGCGACAGCGCGACCGAGCGGGCGAACAGCGTATCGGGCTTGATGAGCTGCTTGATGAACTTGCCGTCGTTGGTGAACATCTGGATGCGGCGGTTCTCGCGGTCGGCCACGTAGACAAGGCCGTCATTGGCGACGCGCAGCGAGTGCACCACGCTGAGCTGCTGCGGGCCCGGGGCGTCGAAGTTGGTCTTGCGCACGATCTCACAATGATCGTCGTCCTCAGGCTCGTTCGAGAAGGCGCCCCACATCCGCTTGAATGCGCCGGTGTCGGCGTCGAACACGATGACGCGGTGATTGCCGTAGCCGTCGGCCACGAACAGCTCGTTGGTCGGAGCATAGACCTGCTCATCGGCCGGACGATGCAAGTTCTGGGTGTCGGCGTTGCCCTTGCTCTGATTGCTGTGGCCGATCTGCATGACGAACTTGCCGTCTTGGGTGAACTTCAGGAGCTGGTCGTCGGCCACCGGCTTGAGATTCTCAAGTCCGTTGCCGGGGCAGTTATTGCCGCCGAGCCACACGAAGCCCTTGTAGTCGATATAGATGCCGTGCTCGCGCTGAGGCCACTCATAGCCCGGCCCGTCGCCGCCCCAGGCCTTGATGAAATTGCCGTCGACGTCGAACACCATGACGGGCGGCGCCGCTTTCTTGAGGTCATCGCCCTTGAGGGTGCGCGGCCGGTGGATAAGCCAGATATTGCCTTGCGCGTCCGTGGTGAAGCTCGACACATCGCCGACTTTCCACTGCGGCGGCACCTTGGGCCAATCCTTGTCGAATTCGAAAACCGGCAGTGCGCGCGGCGTCTGCGCCATTGCAGTGCCGCCGAGCAGATACTTGCCCGGCAAGGCCGCCGCAATGCCGGCTGCAAGCAAGACCGTCATACCGAGATAGCGTTTCATGGGCTCTCCTCCGTCGCACTAAAGTTTGGAATTGGCCGGGTAATGTTCCTTGAATAGGATCCTTGGATCGGCGGCTAAGGATACCGCGAAGAATAACTGCTTCAAGATGAGTGTCATCCCCCGGCTTGACCGGGCGATCCAATACCCACTGGAGTGGTCGTGGAAAAAATATCAACGCCAGTGGTTACCGGATGCCCCGCTCGAAGCGAGTCATGACATGCTTTCGATTCACTTATTCTCCGCGGTCCCCTAAGAGTAATTGCGGCTTCCGGTCTCGCGTGTGGCCTTCGTGCAGCCCGAAGCAACCGTCGATCTTCAATCGGGACTGCGCCCACACTTCCCGCAATGGACACTGCTCATTGGGCGCCCGAGGGCAGCCCGTGTCAAGGCGGCTGCTGATTGGCCGCTTAAAATCCCGAGCTTGCGCGGCCTTGGAATGGCTGAGATGATGCTGTGCAATTGCAGGAACTTGCCATGCTGAACCTCATCGAGCCCCGCGCGGACCACGGCGCCGGCCGCAACGCCCCCAAACAGGACCTTCGCGTCTGGCTCGCCCAGATGCAGGACGCCGGCGAACTCGTGACTGTGACGGGCGCCGACCGCGACGAGGAGATTGGCGGCATCGTCGACATCTACCAGCGCACCAGCGGAGCGCCGGCCGTGATGTTCGAGGACATCCCGGGCTTTCCGCCGCGCCATCGGGTGGTGGCCAACATCCTCACTTCGGTCCGCCGCATCAGTCTCACGCTCGGCCTGCCAGCAGAGACGAGCGAAATGGACCTGGTGCGCTACTGGCGCAACTACATGAAGCATCCGGAGACGATCCCGCCCGTCACGGTCGAGAGCGGGCCGCTGATGGAGAACGTCGCCGCCGGGGCCGACATCGACATTCTCAAAATCCCTGCGCCCAAATGGCATGAGCACGACGGCGGACGCTACATCGGCACCGGCTGCATGGTGATCATGCGCCACCCCGACACCGGCTGGATCAATTACGGCGCCTACCGCATCCAGGCGCAGGGCAAGAACGTCGCCTCGATCATGACTTCGAAGGGCAAGCACGGCAATCTGATCATGCGGCGCTGGCACGAACTCGGAAAGCCGTGCCCGATCGCCGTCGTGTGCGGCATGCATCCGGCGCTGTTCATGGTGGCCGGTATTGAAATCCCTTACGGCAAGAACGAATACGACGCGGCCGGCCGGTTGCTCGGCGAGCCGGTCGAAGTGATCCTCGGCCCCAAGACCGGCCTGCCGATCCCGGCGCATGCGGAGATCGCGTTCGAGGGCTTCGTGCATCCGAACGATCTTGTCGATGAGGGACCGTTCGGCGAATGGACCGGCTATTACGCCGGCGGCAAGAAGCGTGAGCCGGCGATCCGCATCGAGACGTTCTGGCACCGCGACGATCCGGTGCTGCTCGGCGCGGTGCCCGGCATGCCGCCCGACGACGATACCTTCTATCGCGGCACCTACCGCTGCGGCGCGGTGTGGAACCAGCTCGAAGCCGCCGGCATCCCGGAGGTCAAGGGCGTGTGGTCACACGAGGCGGGCGGCAGCCGGCTATGGCTCACGGTCGCCATCAAGCAGATGTATGGCGGCCACTCCAAGCAGGCGGGACTCATTGCCTCCCAGTGCCACGCCGGCGCCTATGCGAATCGCTGGGTGATCGTGGTCGACGACGATATCGATCCGGCCGACATGAACCAGGTGGTGTGGGCGATGTGCACCCGGTTCGATCCGCGCGAGGATATCGAGGTGCTGCGCGGCTGCTGGAGCACCACGCTCGATCCGATGGCCTACAGCCACGAGGACCCGCGCAACGCCCGCGTCGTCATCGACGCCTGCAAGCCCTGGGCGCGGCGCGATACATTTCCAATCGAGGTGCGCCCAAGCAAGGAAGTGGATGCGCGGATCCGCGCGAAGTTCGCGAAGTTTCTGCCGAAGAAAGCGTGACGGAGGGCCTGGCGGCGGATTTCGTATGGTTGACTCGAAAAGTTCCGCGGCCCTTCAGCTCTTCCCGTCCCTCCGGGGAAAGTCGCAGGACGGCGCGGCTAAAGGAAAGCGGCAACATTAACTGAATCATTTCATCATTTCCGCTATTGCGAACCGGTGATCGTGGTTATCGCCACGACACGGTCATGTATCGTGCATACGGCGTCGCGGCATAACGGCACGCTCACCGCCAATCGTTCCAAGATCGGCAGCGCCTACTAAAATACCATTTTCCCTGAGAACAGGGAAAATAACAGGGAATTTGGGAATTTTGAAAAATCTGTCGCTGTTGCCTGCTGTGATATCATCTCCCTGATAATGGGAACCACTCTATTATAGCGATGTCTGGAGTTTGTCCACTGTCGGTTGTTTTCTGGTTGGCGGATGAAGTGAAGTAGTTATCGCTGCGGCTGTCCTGACGCACGCGACTCACAGCCGGCCCTCGACCTTCATCCTCCACATCTCCCACGCGCGACCGATCTGGGAAGCGTTGGCGGCAGCGGCGGCGCGGCCTTCCTGTTCCGTTAGGTAATTGACATCGCCGAGGCCGATCGCCTCAAGCTGCAACCGCGCGTTCACATCGACATAGACGCCGCGATACACCGCCTCCCGCAAGTTCGGGCCGGTCACGGTGATTCCATGGCCGCGCATCAGCACGGCCGATTTGGGCCCGAGCGATTTCGCCAAGGCAGCGCCCAACTCGCGGTTGCGGATGAGGAGATCGCTGCCGTCGCCGGCGCATTCGCGGATTTCGAAGATCGGCGTCTCAGTGCCGACGAAGCCGCTCATGTGAAAGATCGCGCGCAGCTTGTGCGACCGCACAACGCCGAACGGAATGACCGCGTGGGAGTGGCTGTGCACGATCGCGCCCACGTCTGGGCGGACGCGATAGATTTCGCCATGAATGAAGCGCTCCAGGTAGACCGCCCTGCCGCCGGCGTCGAGCGGATTGCCGTCGAGGTCGAATTCGAGGATGTCCGCGGCGGTCACCAGCGCCGGCGCCATGCTGCGGGCGAGCAGGAAGCGGTCGCGGCGTTTGTCGTGGCGCACGCTGACATGCCCGAAGGCGTCGACCACGTGCTGGTCGTAGAGGATGTGGTTTGCGGTTACGAGGTCCGCGACCAAGCCCGGATCCGGATCAGGCGAAGCGCTGCCGTTGTCCGCCACCACGGCGGATACTGTTGCGGCGTCGGCGCGATCGGATGAAGCCGGCATCGTTTTGATTCCTCCATAAGGCCGCAATGTTATAGCCACCAAAGCGAGGACGCATCCGATTTTGTCAGGGGCCTGACCATAATGGTGGCCATCCTTCGAGACGGGCGCACTCCTCAGGATGAGGTCAGAGTTGGTTGATACAGTCCGCCAACAATGGCGGACCTCATCCTGAAGAGCGTCGCGAAGCGACGCGTCTCGAAGGATGGCCACAGGCGACGCGCTACCCCCACAGCTCCCGGCTGGCGAGCCGCGCGCCTTCCACCAGCGCCTCGAATTTCGCCCACATGATGCTGGGATGAACTCGGCGGTACATCGGGCTCTGGGCGAAGCCGCAGTCAGTGCCGGCGATCACGTTCTCGCGGCCGACCAGGCGGGCGAGCCGGACGATCCGTTCGCTCACCAGTTCCGGGTGCTCGACGATATTGGTGGCGTGGCTGATGACGCCCGGCATCAGCACCTTGCCGGGCGGAAGCTTCACCTCCTGCCACACCTTCCACTCATGCTCGTGGCGCGGATTAGCGCCTTCGATCACATAGGCGCCGGCCCGCACCCTGAGGATGAGGTCGACAATATCTCTCAACGGCACATCGGTCGTGTGCGGCCCCGGCCAGCTCCCCCAGCACACGTGATAGCGCACCCGGTCCTCCGGGATGCCGTCGAGCGCGTGGTTGACCACCTCCACATAATTCGCGACCCAGCGGCGATAATCCGCGAAGCTCGCAGGAGGCACCATACGATCATAAGTGACGGCAGTGCGGGCGTCGTCGAGCTGCACCAGGAAACCAGCATCCACGATCATGCGATACTCGGTGCGCATCGCCTCGGCGATCGCCAGCAGGCAGGCGTCCTCGCTTGGATAGTATTCATTCTTGCGGTCGGGGATGACGCTCGCCGGCGCCGCGACCGGCAGGAACGCCTCAACGACATTGACCTTCGCGAGCGCCGCCTTGAGGTTGTCGATGTCGCGCTGGAGCGCCGCCTGGCCCGTATAGACGATCTCCCCGATGCAGGCGGCTTCCCACTGGGTCGCGGGGGCGTCGCGCGCATCAAGCTCGGCGTAGAATGCCGCAAACCGCGTGCGGTCAGCGCCGCGCGCGAAGGGATTAACGCCGCCGCTCATCGGACGCCGCTCAAAGCCCGAAAGCCGCTCGAGCGCATATTGCGACCAGCTGATGGTCTTGCCGAATTCGCCGTCGTCCACCACGTCGATGCCGACTTCCGCCTGCTGGCGCACGATGCCGGCGACCGCATTGGTCAGGCACTTCGCAAACGCGGCATCATCAACGGGTCGGTGCTCCTGCTGAGCGCGTAAGAATTCGATCAGCTCCGGCGGCCGGATCAGGCTGCCGACATGGCTGGTCAAGATGCGATCGGTGCTGCGTTTCATGAGAGGGCTCGCGGGGAGGGATTCTCGCGGGGACGGATTGATGCTGTGCTTTAGGCGGTCGCGGCGCTGGCGACAAGCTGCGCAGGCGTGGGCGGCGGCCCCGTCATGCGCACGGCGATTGGCCCGCCCGAGTGCAAACATGATAATGTTGATGTCATTCCGGGGCGCATGCGTCAGTGCGCGAGCCCGCAATCCATAACCCAAGCATGAATGAGGCGGAGAGCCTTGCGGCTATGGATTGCGGGCTCGCGGGCAAAGAGCCCGCGCCCCGGAATGGCGCCCCATGGATAGTCCATGCACGAACTCGACATTTTCCACGAGCACCTCGCTATGCCGGACGAGGAGCGCGCCGCGATCGCGCAGGCCATCTGGAGCCAGGAAAATATCGAATTTTCCACCATCGGGATCGATATCGGCAGCTCCACGTCGCACCTCATCTTCGCCAAGGTGTTGCTGCAGCGCCAGTCGCAAGGCCTTTCCAGCCGCTTTGCGGTCGTTCACCGCCAGGTCGTGTGGCGTTCTCCGATCATGCTCACGCCGTTTTTGCCGGACGGCGCCATCGATGCTGGAAAGCTCGGCGCGTTCATCGCTGACTGCTACCGGGAAGCCGGCTTCGCTCGCGACGCTGTCGACACCGGCGCCGTGATCCTGACTGGCGAAGCGATCAAGCGCCGCAACGCCCAGGCGATCGACGAATTGTTTGCGGCCGAGGCCGGCAAGTTCGTCTGCGCCACTGCCGGCCACCGGCTCGAGGCCACGCTGGCGGCTCACGGCTCCGGCGCCGTCAAGCTGTCGCGGGAACGCGGCGCGTGCATTCTGCACGTCGACATCGGCGGCGGCACCACCAAGCTCGCTCTCATCGACAAGGGAGTTCTCGTCGGCGTTGCCGCCTTCGCGGTCGGCGGCCGGCTGATTGCGGCCGATCACGCGGGCGAGTTCACCCGCGTTGACGACTCGGCCCGCCTCGTCGCCGATGCGCTCGGCATCGGCACCAACGCCGCGGCGCTCGCAAGCCCTGACACTCGCCGCGCCGTCGCGCGCCGGCTGGCGAGGATTGCGGCGGACTATATCGTGGGCGCGCCGCCGGACGCGCTCGGTCAGGCGCTGCTCCTTGCCGGCCCCCTGCCATCCACCGCAATTCCGGAGGCGATCACTTTTTCGGGCGGCGTGTCGGAATATGTCTTCGGATATGAGAACCGCGATTACGGCGACATCGCCAAGCTGCTGGCCGAGGAGCTGCGCGCCGAGCTTCGCACGCGCACCACGCTCACGCTGATCGATCCCGGTCAGCGCATCCGCGCCACCGTGATCGGAGCGTCGCAGTTCACGGTCCAGGTCAGCGGCAAGACCATCCATCTGCCGCGGCCTGCCGTTCTGCCGGTGCGAAATGTGCCGGTCGTTCCGGTCGGCCTCAACCTCGGCGGCGCCATCGACGGCGCCGCCATCACGGCAGCCATCAGGGCCGGCGTCGAGCGGCTCGATCTTGCGCCGGAAGCCCCCCTCGCAATCGCGTTTTCATGGCATGGCGATCCGGATTACCCGCGCATCGCCGCGACTGCGGCCGCCATCATGGCGGCGGCCGCTCCGGATGGGCAGCGCAGCGAACCGCTGCTGTTGATGATCGACGGGGATATCGGCAGGACCATCGGGCGAATCCTGACCGAAGAACTCGGCCTTAGGGGCGATCTCGTTTCGATCGACGGGGTCGAGCTGGCCGAGCTTGATTTCGTCGACGTGGGCGAATTGATTTCGCCGCCCGGCGTGGTCCCGGTGGTGATCAAATCGCTGTTGTTTGACAGATGACGGATGACGGATATCAGATGGCGGAGAACAGAGGTCATCGGCCGTCTGCCTGGAGGAAAGCATGAGCGAACAGAAGCCGCGCTACGGTGTCGACGCCTATCTCGATTGGGTCGAGGCGGAAGGGATGCGCGTGTTCGAGGGCTATGCGGTCGACCTGTTCGCGGTCGAGACCGCCGTCTGGCCGCGTTACGAAGTGAAAGCGGCAGCGGTTCATCTCAAGGGTCGCGGCGACTTCGCCAACATGTTCGTGTTCGATATTCCGCCCGGCGGCGCCACGGCCCCGCAGCGCCACCTCTACGAGGATGTCGTCTACGTGCTGGAGGGGACCGGCTCGACCCAGATCGAGTTTGCGGACGGCCGAAAAAAGAGCTTCGAGTGGGGGCCGCGCAGCCTGTTCGCCATTCCGCTCAATGCCCGGCATCGCCACTTCAACGGTTCCGGCCGCGAACGCGCGCTTATCGTTTCGACCACCGATCTGCCGCTGGTCATGAACACGTTCCACGATGCGCGCTTCGTATTCGAGACCGATTACGAGTTCACGGACCGCACCGGCAAGAACGCGTATTATGCCGGCGAGGGCGATCTCATCACGGTGCGCCCGGGCAATCACATGTGGGAGACCAATTTCGTCCCAGATCTTGCCGCCATCGAGCTGAAGTCGTGGGGCGACCGCGGCGCCGGCGGCACCAACATCATGTTCGTGCTCGCCGACGGCGCGATGCACGCCCACATCTCGGAAATGCCGGTCGGCACCTATAAGAAGGGGCACCGCCACGGGCCGGGATTCCACGTGATGTGCGTCACCGGCCACGGCTACTCGCTCTTATGGTATGAGGGCGAGAAGGATTTCCAGCGGCTCGACTGGAAGCACGGCGTGGTGTTTCCGCCGGCCGACCGGCAGTTCCATCAGCATTTCAACACCAGCACGTTCCCGGCGCGCTATCTCGCCACCGGCGTCGGCGGGCTGCGCTATCCGCTCACCATGGCGCAGCGCCGCTCGCTGCTCGGGGTCAAGCCCGGCGAGAAGGGCGCGGTGTCGGTCGACATCAAGGAAGGCGGCGACCAGATCGAATATGAGGACCAAGATCCGCGCATCCATCCGCTGTGGCTCGCGGAGATGCACAAGAACGGCGTCACGCCGCGGATGGAGAAGTTCTTTCCGCAGAGTGGGACGCCCGCGACGGAGGCGGCGGAGTAGAGGGCGGGTTGCAGATCCGTACGTGCGATGTCGGGCATGCCGCCTTGGGCATCGGGCGATTGTCCTACGCCACAGCGCACTGCGTTGAGCAGAGCAGTCCGCTTAGCCAGAAACGCTTCAGCACCGAAGCCTATGACCAACAGCGGGTAGCCTGACTCAGATGGAATCGCTATTGGACGACGCGTCGTCCTCATGATTTTTGGTGTCCTTGAATGCAAATCATCCAATGGATTGTTGCAGCCGGCACAGCAATCTTTGTTGAAGTGGCCCCCGGATTTGGGACCGGTTGACGACTTGGATTTGGAGCCGTTCCGTTGTCACAGACGGAGCGGGAGATGACGAAGAAGAGACGGAAGATTGACGCGGCGCTGAAGGCGAAGATCGCGTTGGAGGCGTTGCGG
>JAJPKK010000277.1 GCA_021323775.1 Hyphomicrobiales bacterium | reverse complement strand
TTAGCGGTCGAGACCCTTGACCGGCTGCCATCCGATCTCGGGTTCACCCGAGATCGGGAAATTGAAGATACGCACATCGGCAACAGCCGATGTGCGCCCGCGACAAAAAGCATCCAGGCGATCAAGGCCGCGAGTGATCGCGGGTTGGCCGCTTTTCACGTCCTGCCCCGCTCAAAATTCAAAAGAGTTTTCCACCGGGCCTGGCCCGACCTGCAGCGCATGAAACTTCTGCTACCCGTGGCGCGGTCCTACCGGGTAAGTTTCTTCCTAGCCCAGTTTTTGCAATTCGGGGCAGGGGTTCTGGCCCATCGCTTCGCCGACGCGGCGCGCGTCCGGTTCGCCAAGCTGCGCCGCAATGGCCCCGTATGTGAGGGTCCCGCCGGACTTGATTGTCCGGACCACCGCGTAGACGCGGCGGTTGAATGCGGGCACCCCGGCAAGGTCAAGCTCGGCCTCGGAGAGATCGCGCGGCTCGCCGGGCGGCGAGCGCGACGATGCCCGCGATCGCACGAGCGACCTCTTCCGGCGGCGCCGCCTTGCGGGCGCGCGGGAGGCGCCGGAGAAGCCGTGCTCGCAGCGCGCCATCGTCGCGTTCAGGCAGCAGGACCCTGACGATCCCGCGCCGACTCCAGGCAATTGCGCAGCGTCCAATCGCGGTGTCGAACAGGGTGAAGAAAATGGCGTTTTGCTTATCCATCGCTTTGCTTATCCATCGCTGCGGGCAGTCCGTCTGCGGCACCTGGGCTGACCACAAGGGTTGCCCCTCATAGTTAAGTGGCAGTCGAGCCGTTTTTGGACTCCCTCCCTCGCGGGCCTCCCTTGTCGGAGGGGGACGGGTGGATAGCCGTGCCGCGCGGCGCCGAGGCGCCATATCGCCCGAAGCCTGCCCCCCGACCCTCCCACAAGGAAAAGGGGAGGAGTCCGCGGCGCCTTCGAGCCTTGACGGCACGCCTATGAGGGGCGGCGCTGCGGCGCCAGCCACGTCATCGTCTGTCACCGAGCATCCGCTTCGCCCACCAGCCGGCGCGTCGGGGCGGCGCGGGCGCCTCCGCCGGGGGCTGCGCGGGCGCAGGCGGTTCGGCGGGTTCGACCTCGGCGACCGAGCCGCCGGCTGCCCGCTCGGGCTGAGGCGATGCGGCCGGTTCGACCGAGCCTGCGGAGGTGACGAGCTCCGGCGCAGGCGACGGTTGCGGCGCTGGCGCGGCGCCGCCGACGAGGAACGGAACCGGCTCGCGCACGGTCGAACGCCGTCGCGGCAATTCCGGTTTGGGCGGCGCAACTGGCTCACTCGGTTTCGCAGGAGCGGGCTCCGGCGTCGCTGCTTCGCCACGCTGGCGGTCGGCATGCTCGGCGGGAAGCTGCTCCGGCTCGTGCGGCAGTTCGTCTCGCACCTGTTCGACCGGCGGTCCGCCAAAATCTTCGACCGCGTGGGCGATCTCCTCGTCGATCGGCGCAACGCCGTTCTCCGGCGGAGCAATTCCAAGGTCGCTTTCCTCGCGCCGATTGCGCCGGCCGCCGCGTCGGCCGCGTCGGCGCCGTCGCCGGCCGTCGCCATTGGCATGATCGGCGGGCACGACGCCTGCCGCCTCCAGCTCCTCTTCGCCGAGGTCAGCCTCAATCTCGGCGCTGCCGGCCTCTTCGGCCGGAATGCTCTCCTCCTCTGCGGCAGGCGCGTCGGGCGGCAGCTGATCGCCGGAAAGATGGGGTGCGGCTTCCCCTTCGAGCGCTCCTGCCATGGGAAGACCTTCCTCGCGCGCGTCGGAGCGACGGCCGCGCCGCCGCCGCCGTCGCCGCCGCCGACCGCCTCCTTCGCCATCCTCCGCGCGTCCCTCGGCGGCCTCGGCCGGTTCGGCCGACTCGGCCGCCTCCGCGTCAACGATCTCCTCCTCGCCCTCCTCAAATTCGATCTCCTCGATCGGCGCCTCGATCTCCTTGCCATCGTCGATGGCGATCGGGATGGCGGTCGCCTGCACGGCGAGGGCGCGGGCCTGCTCCAGGGTGCGCACCTGCTCGCCCTTCTCAATGACGAACGGGAGCTGGCCGCTGATCGCATCATCAGACGCGATCGTTATGGCGATCTGGAAGCGGTGCTCCAGGTCATGAAGATGGGCGCGCTTGTGATTGAGCACATAGAGCGCGATCTCAGAGCGGGTGCGGCCCACAATGTTGTGCGTCGCGCCGCGCTGGAGCGTCTCCTCGATCATGCGCAAGAGCTGCAGCGCCACTGATGACACCGAGCGCACGTGGCCGGTGCCGCCGCAATGCGGACACTTGTCGGTTGAGCTTTCCAGCATGCTGGTGCGGATGCGCTGGCGCGACATTTCCAGAAGGCCGAAATGAGAGATGCGGCCGACCTGGATGCGGGCGCGATCGTTCTTCAGACAATCCTTAAGCCGCCGCTCGACCGCACGGTTGTTGCGTTTTTCATCCATATCGATGAAATCGATGACGATCAGCCCAGCGAGGTCGCGCAGGCGCAGCTGGCGGGCAATCTCCTCGGAGGCTTCGAGGTTCGTCTTGAGCGCCGTATCCTCGATGTGGTGCTCGCGGGTCGCGCGGCCCGAATTGACGTCGATCGCCACCAGCGCCTCGGTCTGGTTGAGCACGATGTAGCCGCCCGACCGCAACTGCACGACCGGGGAGAACATGGCGTCGAGCTGGCTCTCGATTCCGTATTTCGCGAAAATCGGCTGGCTGTCGTGGTAGGGCCTCACATTCTTGGTGTGGCTCGGCATCAGCATGCGCATGAAGTCGCGCGCCTCTCGATAAGCGGCATCGCCTGCGACCACGACCTCATCGATGTCTTTGGTGTAGAGGTCGCGGATCGCCCGCTTGATCAGTGAGCCCTCTTCATACACGAGGGTGGGCGCGGTCGATTTCAGGGTGAGATCGCGCACCGTCTCCCAGGCGCGCAGCAGATACTCGAAATCGCGCTTGATCTCGGTCTTCGTGCGGGTCGCGCCAGCGGTGCGCAAGATGATGCCCATGCCTTCGGGCACCTCGAGCTCCTGCGCGATCTCCTTCAGACGCCGGCGATCCATCACGTTGGTGATCTTGCGGCTAATGCCGCCGCCGCGGGCTGTGTTGGGCATCAGCACCGAGTAGCGTCCAGCGAGCGACAGATAAGTCGTCAGCGCGGCGCCCTTGGTCCCCCGCTCTTCCTTGACCACCTGCACCAGCATGATCTGCCGGCGCTTGATCACTTCCTGGATCTTGTACTGGCGACGGGGGCGCGGCGCGCGGTCCGGCACCTCTTCCATCGCATCGTCGCCGCCAACGGACTCGACGATTTCCTCGTCATCGCCCTCGGCAAGTTCGCCCTGGCCGTTGCCATCCTCCTCCTCGTGCGCCTCTTCGGCCGCTTGAAGGTCAGCGCCGGCAGTCTCGCCGACCGCGTCGTGCCCGGGATGCATGGCCGTTTCGCCGCTCTGGGGCAGCCTGCCGTCATGATCTACGTCATGCCCGGAGGCGGCCTCATGGCCGCTCAGTTCCATTGTTTCGAGCTTGGGGAGATTTTGTTCGTCCTGGGCGAGGGCCTCCACGGGCGCCCCGGCGCGCCCGCTGTCGGCTGCGGCGTCGGCGCGCTCATCCTCGCGGCGCTCGCCGGTCACGCTTTCAGCGCTTTCGGCCGCTTCGGCTTGGATATCTGGAGACACCTCTCGGGTTTCGCCTTCCGTTACCTCCAGGTCGGGATCGATAAGTTCGTCACTGAGCGGCTCGCTCGCGACCATTTCCGAGCGGCGTTCGGCGGCCTGGCGTTGAGGCGGGCGGCGCCGCATGCTGGCGCGGCGATCGGCTTCGGCCTCGGCGTCACGGTGGGCGCGCTCTTCCTCGGCGATAAGCGCCTGCCGGTCAGCGACCGGGATCTGGTAATAATCAGGGTGGATTTCGCTGAATGCCAGAAAGCCGTGGCGGTTGCCGCCATAGTCTATGAAGGCCGCTTGCAGCGACGGCTCGACCCTCGTAACCTTGGCAAGGTAGATATTGCCTCTCAGTTGGCGGCGGCTTGCCGACTCGAAATCGAATTCCTCAACGCGGTTGCCGCGCAGCACGACCACCCGGGTCTCTTCCGGATGGGTCGCGTCGATGAGCATCTTGTTGGCCATTGGTGTGTCTCTTGGCGGCCCGCGGCATAACGCGCGCCCGGCGTCCATGAGCTTCGGTCCATGGAGTAGCGGGGTGCAACGCGGTGCGCGGCGCGCCTCTTGAGTTGGAAGATCGGGGCATGCCACGCGCGACCGGACAGGCGGAAGCCTCGTCCTGCGGCCTTTCGGTCAAACGAGGTGCTTTCGTTGCCATTGATCGCCGGCATGGCGCATTCGACCCTTAAAAGCTTAAGCGGCAACGCGGGATCGCGTCGCCTTCGGGTATCGGCTGAAGTCCGGGTGGACGCCCACCCGGCCGAGGACCACTGTCCTGTCTTTGTCAAATCCAGCAACGAATGTGGCCGATTGCGCTCGCCATCCGCTGCGAATGGATTAAAGGGCAGGATTCTAAACGACAGGGCAGAATACCCGAAGTGACAGAACCAGGATCTCCGACCCTTCAGCGATTCCTTATCTACGCGCCATAATTAGGCATGGCAAGCCGCAACTGCCATACTCGCCTGCCCGAATGGGCGCTGCATCAGAGGTAATATATGACCCGTCATTTCGTTTGTAGTGTCGCCACAGCAGTTTCGCGATGAATTTGTCCAAGATCCATTAACCATGGCTTCCTATTGGGATACAAAGGACGCCAGAGGGATGATCGGCACCGGAGACCAAGGGTGGTCCGCATAATCGCACGCGCATTGGCTGAGCAGGGGTCAAAACCAGAACCTGTGGTAGCTGATGCCGGGCGTGCTGGGGGGCGCGCACCCGGCTTGGCTGCAAGGCGGCAGCCACGTCTGAATGGGGGGTTCGTGGCGCACGCGATCGTTGTGGCGATTGCGCTTGGTTTTGCCCTGGTAGTGCCTGCCTATTCTCAAATGCCGCTGCCAATGCCCGATCCGCCAGCCACGGAATTCCCGCCGGCCATTCCGGCCATTGAAGCGCCGCCGCCGCCCGACCCGTCGGCCGTTGATCCGCCGCCGATCGCAACCGATGCCCGCCTGGCCGGCGATGACCAGCAAACCCGCCTGGTGATCGATCTTTCCCGGAAGATTGACATGCGGGCTTTTGCGCTTGCGGACCCGTACCGGGTGGTAATCGAACTTCCGCAGGTCGACTTCCAGCTTCCGCCCAGCGCCGGGGAGCGCGGCCGGGGCATCATCAAAGCGTTCCGTTATGGGTTGGTAATGGCGGGCCAGTCACGCATTGTCGTTGATCTGACGGGCCCGGTGCGGGTCAAGAAGGCTTTTGTACTTGATTCTGCGGATGGGCAGCCCGCCCGCATGGTGCTCGACCTCGTCGCGGTCGACCGCGAGACATTCCTGCGCGCCGCCGCGATCGACAATCACTTGCCGCGGCCACCCTATCCTCCCGCGCAAGCGGACGAGGGCAGGGAGAGGGCGGCGCACGGCGACCGCGAG
Source organism: Hyphomicrobiales bacterium (assembly GCA_021323775.1). Classification (GTDB taxonomy): domain Bacteria; phylum Pseudomonadota; class Alphaproteobacteria; order Rhizobiales; family Xanthobacteraceae; genus JAJPKK01. The sequence continues at coordinate 4,403 of JAJPKK010000277.1, read as the reverse complement.
GAGCAGAGGGCTGATCCTCGACCTGTGGTGGTGCTTGATCCGGGACATGGCGGCATCGATCCGGGGACGCGCGCGCCGGGCGGCGAACTCGAAAAGGACCTTGTGCTGGAGTTCGCGTCGATGCTGCGGACCAAGCTCGAGGCCACCGGCAAGTATCGCGTGATGATGACCCGAACCGATGACACCTTCGTTGAGCTGTCGGAGCGGGTGCGGTTTGCCCGCCAGCAGCGGGCGCAGCTTTTGATCTCGATTCATTGCGATGCTCTTGCAAAGGGCGAGGGCGAGGCTGAGGGCGCCACCGTCTATACCCTCTCCGACAAGGCCTCCGACGCGGAGGCGCAGCGCCTGGCTGACGCGGAGAACCGGGCGGACATCATCGCGGGCGTCGATCTTGCGGCCGAACCTGACGAGATCGCCGACATTCTGATTGATCTTGCGCAACGGGAGACAAGAGCCTTCTCGGCCCAGTTCGCCCGCAATGTGGTAAAGGAAATGCGCGCCGCCGCGCGCTTGCACAAACGTCCGCAGAAGTCGGCCGGCTTTCGGGTTCTCAAGGCGCCCGATGTGCCTTCGGTGCTGATCGAACTCGGCTACGTGTCGAACCCGCGCGACTTAAAATACCTGATCTCCGAAAGCTGGCGCTCTCGCGCGGGCGACGCCATTGCTCATGCGGTCAACAGCTATTTTGCCACCCGTGTCGCGGGCCGGGGCGCGGGTGCACGTGCCCAATAATGCGCGCACCGGCTGACGCGCCCAAGCTCCCAGGCGGAGGGATGCGTTCACGCAATGTGCGGTTCTTGCCCAAGTTTAATCACAAATCCGAGCAACGTGATGGATGCTGAGTCATAGAGTGCGGGCGTTTGCATCGGGGGGCGGCCCAAAGCGTGGCCCCGAACAAGGTGTCGAAGGCTTAACGTTGGCGGCTGAACCTGGCATTGTGCGCCGGCAGCCGAGTTCGTAGGCTTCGGCGGGACATTTGAAATAGGCCGATGATGCGCTTTTTGATCAGGTTTCTCGGGTTCCTTTTCGCGGCGGGGTCGCTCGTATTTCTGGTTGCGGTGGGGGCCGCGGCCGCCCTGCTCTATCATTTCTCCCGGGACTTGCCCGACTATTCGCAGCTTCAGGATTATGAGCCGCCGGTGATGACGCGCGTGCACGCGGCCGACGGCGAGTTGCTTGCCGAATATGCCAAGGAGCGCCGGCTCTACCTTCCCATTCAGGCGGTGCCGAAGCTCGTCATCAATGCCTTCATTTCCGCCGAGGACAAGAATTTCTACGAGCATACCGGCCTTGATTTCAGCGGCATTGTCCGCGCCGGGATGCTCTACCTTCAGAACCTCGGGACGAACCGCAGGCCGCAAGGCGCCTCCACCATCACGCAGCAGGTCGCCAAGAACTTCCTTCTCACCAACGAGGTATCATTTACGCGCAAGATCAAGGAGGCGTTGCTGGCGCTCAAGATCGAGCGCACATACACCAAGGACAAGATTCTCGAACTCTATCTCAACGAGATCTATCTCGGCTTCGGCGCCTACGGGGTGGCGGCGGCGGCGCTGCTTTATTTCGACAAGTCGGTCAACGAGCTGACCCTTCCGGAGGCGGCCTATCTTGCCGCATTGCCGAAGGCGCCGACGACGCTGCACCCGTTCCGCCAGCGCGAGCGCGCCACGGAGCGGCGCAATTACGTGATCGACCGCATGGTCGAGAACGGCTATGTGACGGCCCAGGCGGGCGAAAAGGCGAAGAAGGAGCCCCTCACCGTCGCGCAGCGGCGCGCCACCGGATCGCACATCATCGCGGCTGATTACTTCGTCGAGGACGTGCGCCGCGAGATCTACGAGAAATATGGCGAGAAGGGACTCTACGAGGGCGGCCTGTCGGTGCGCACCACGCTCGATCCCAAGATGCAGGTGATCGCCCACAAGGCGCTCACCGACGGGCTTATCCGCTACGACGAAGGGCAGGGCTTTCGCGGCGCCATCCAGAAAATCGACATCAGCGGCGACTGGGGGGTGAAGCTGGCCGACGTGCGCGCTTTCAATGATGTAGCGCCCTGGCGCCTGGCGGTCGTCCTGGAGACCAACGACCAGTCGGCGCGCATCGGCTTCCAGCCCGCGCGCGAGCCCGGCGGCGCCGTGGCGCGCGAGCGCGAGATCGGCGTCATCCCCCTCGAGGGCGTCAAGTGGGCGCGTCCCTCGACGGCGAGGAATCCCCTGAGGGTCAGTCAGGTGCTGTCGCCAGGCGACGTTGTTTACGTCGAGCCGACAGGCAAGGACAGCGGCCAATACAAGCTGCGCCAAATCCCCGAGGTTTCGGGCGGCATGGTAGTGATGGATCCGTTGACCGGACGCGTGCTGGCGCTGGTCGGCGGCTTCTCGTTCGATCAGAGCCAGTTCGACCGCGCCACGCAGGCGATGCGGCAGCCGGGCTCCTCGTTCAAGCCGTTCGTTTATTCTGCTGCTCTCGACAACGGCTACACGCCGTCCTCGATCGTGGTCGATGCGCCGATCGAGATCGACCAGGGCCCCGGGTTGGGCGTCTGGCGGCCAGAAAACTATTCCAACGGCAAATATGCCGGTCCCGCCACATTGCGATTCGGCATCGAACAATCGCGCAACCTGATGACGGTGCGCCTGGCGCAAGACATCGGCATGCCGCTCATCGCCGAATATGCGAAGCGGTTCGGCATTTATGACAGCCTGCCAAACTATCTCTCCTATTCGCTGGGCGCTGGAGAGACGACCGTGCTGCGGATGGTCACGGCTTACGCCATGATCGCCAATGGCGGCCGCCGGGTGACGGCCACCATGATCGATCGCATCCAGGATCGCTATGGCCGCACCATCTACAAGCACGATCAGCGCGAATGCCGCGGGTGCGATGCCAAGAAATGGGAAAACCAGCCCGAACCGGGCCTGATCGACCGGCGCGAACAGGTGCTCGACCCGATGACGGCCTATCAGATCACCGAAATCATGGAGGGCGTGATCCAGCGCGGCACTGCAACCGTGTTGGCCGATCTCCGCAAGCCGATCGCTGGCAAGACCGGCACCACCAATGACGAGAAGGACGCGTGGTTCATCGGCTTTACGCCCGATCTCGTGGTCGGCGTTTACATGGGCTACGACAAGCCGCGCCATCTTGGCCGTAATGCCACCGGCGGCCACCTCTCGGCGCCGATCGCCAAGGACTTCTTCAAGATGGCGCTCGCCGACAAACCGGCGATGCCGTTCCGCGTGCCGCCCGGCATCAAGCTGATCCGCGTTGACGCCAGGACCGGCCAGCGGGCCGGACCAGAAACCACCAGGGCCATCCTCGAAGCCTTCAAGCCCGGCACCGCGCCGCCTGAAAATAATGCGATCGCCATGGGCGGCGCCGAGACGGTCGGCGTCAGCCCGGAGGCAGACAGCGCCGTGCGCCGCGGCGGACTGTATTGAGCGGCTGCCTTCCCGGTTACGGTCGCGGCGCCTCTCGCCAGATGATTTAAGAGGGGCATCATCAATGAATCCGTCCCGCCGCTCCTTCTTGCATCTCGCCGCGGGCGCTGCCGCGGTGCCGGCTGCGGCGCGCGCCGCTTTGGCGCAAGCCTATCCGGCGCGGCCGGTGCGCATCATTGTGGCTGCGGCCCCTGGCGGCGCGAACGACGTCGTCGCGCGGCTGATGGCGCCGTGGCTCTCGGAGCGGCTCGGCCAGTTCATCGTGGAAAACCGTCCGGGCGGCAGCAACAATATCGGCACCGAAGCGGTCGTCCGCGCCCCGCCCGACGGCTATACGCTGCTCCTTGTCGATTCGACGGCGGCGATCAACGCGACGCTCTACGACAAGCTCAATTTCGTCTTTCTCCGTGAGATCGCGCCGATCGCCGGCATCCTGCGCCTTCCCTACGTCCTGGTGGTCCACCCCTCGGTTCCAGCCGCCACGGTTCCGCAGCTCATCGCCTACGCCAAGGCCAACCCTGGCAAGATCAATATGGCATCTCCAGGCACCGGGACGGGCCCTCATGTCGCCGGAGAGCTGTTCAAGATGGCCGCCGGAATCGACATGGTGCACGTGCCGTATCGCGGCGGCGGACCGGTGATGACCGACCTGCTTGGCGGGCAGGTGCAGGTCCTGTTCGGCACCACCTCGCTGACGATTGAGCAGATCAGGGCCGGCAGGTTGCGTGCGCTGGCGGTGACCACGGCAGCGCGGTGGGAGGGGCTGCCGGACGTCCCGACCGTGGGCGATTTTCTGCCCGGCTACGAGGCGAGTTCGGTCTTCGGTCTCGGCGCGCCCGCGGCGACACCGGCCGAGATCATCGACAGACTCAACAGGGAGGTCAACGCAGGCCTCGCCGACTCCAGGATAAAGGCGCGGCTCGCGGAGCTTGGCGGCACTGTGCTTCCCGGCTCGCCCGCCGACTT
>JAJPKK010000351.1 GCA_021323775.1 Hyphomicrobiales bacterium | reverse complement strand
TCTTGCCGTCGCCGAGGCCGGAGTCGGTCCATTGCAGCGCCTCGGGGTGGACCCATTGCTGGAGCTGGCGCTTGGAAATGCGCTGCGGATCGCCCAGGCGATCGTCGGTGTAGCCGCGGGCGATGAGCTGCTCCATGGCCCAGTCGACTTCGCGAGCGGCGAGGCGCGGCAGGCCCGGGTCGGCCTTCATGGCCGCGAGGTCACTCGCCATGCTGGCGCGACGGCCGAACGGCGACGCATCCCTCCGCCTGGCGCCGGCGGCAGCCGGGCCGCCCGGGCTCTTGGCCGCCGGCGTGTCGGGTTGGCCGGCCGCGTCGGCTACGGAAGTCTTTACCGGGCGCGGCTCGCTGGCCGAGCCGGTGCCGTCTTCGCGGGAGGCGACCTCCTCGAGGCCGCCGTTGCCGGCCGGATCTTCAAGCTTGGCGCCCGCAAGGCCAGGTTTGCCCTCGCCGGGCTTCTTCGCGACGCTCGGCATGTCCGCCTCGGAGCCAGATCGGCTGGGCGCGCCGGCTGCGGCCGTCCGGGGGCCGCCGACCATCGGGGTGGGCTTGCCGGCCCGGACGTCGGCGAGGATCTGCTTTTGCAAGAGGGCGGTGGCCTGGGCGCGGGTCATGCCGTCGAAGGGGTTCTTCTCGCCTTCGACCGGAACGCCGAGGGGCAGCTCCTGCGGCTCAAGATACAACGACGAGAAGTCGCCGCTGTAGCCGCTGTCCAGCGGATAGTAGGCCTGGGTGTCGGCTTTGATCGACGCTTCGAGGAAGCCGGCGCGCTCTCCGTCCGGCGCCGCGGCGACCGCCGCGGCGGCCTTCTGCTGCGCGGCGCGCAGCGCGCTCCGGTAGGCGGCTTCCTTCGCCGCGGTGACGGCGCGGGCTTCAGCCAGCTTTTTGGACTGCAGCTCGGTCGGCCATTCCAGGGTCGCGCCCCGCGGCGTGCCGCGGCTGAACGACGCCAGGCCGCGCTCGTCCATCTGGTTGAAGATGCCGGCGAGCGAATAATAGTCGGCCTGCGAAATGACGTCGTATTTGTGGTCGTGACATTTGGCGCAGCCCACGGTCAGGCCCAGGAAGTCCTTGCCGATCAGCTCCGTGCGCTCATGCACGTAGTTCATGCGGAACTCTTCGTCGATCGAGCCTCCTTCGGAGTCCTGGCGGCCGGCCTTGAGGAAGGCGGTGGCGAGGAGCTGCTCGCGCGTCGGGTTCTGCAACTGGTCGCCGGCGAGCTGCCAGGTGACGAACCTGTCGTAGGGCATGTTGCGATGGAACGCGCTGATTACCCAGTCGCGGTACGGGTAGGAGATCGGACGTTCGTTGTCGTTGAGGCCGCCGCGGCTGTCAGCATAGCGGGCGGCGTCGAGCCAGATGTTGGTCTGGCGCTCGGCGTATTCGATCGACGCCAGCAGGCGGTCGACCAGCTTCTCGTAGGCGTTCGGGTCCTTGTCGCTCACGAACGCATCGACTTGCTCGAGGGTCGGCGGCAGGCCGGTCAGGTCGAGGGTGACGCGGTTGATGAGGGTCTCGCGGTCAGCTTCAGGCGAGGGCGACAGGCCCTCCTTGGCGAGCCTCGCATAGACATAGCGGTCGACCTCGTTGACCGCCTGGGCGTCCCACCTGGTCTTATCCGGCTTGACGATCGCCGGCGCAATATAGGCCCAATGCGGCTTGTAGACCGCGCCTTGAGCGATCCAGCGCTCGATCACCGCGACATCGCGCGCCGACAGGGTCTTGTGCGCCTCCTTGGGCGGCATCCTGTAGTCCGGGTCGGCAGAGGCGATGCGCCGGTAGAGCTCGCTCCTGCGCGGGTTGCCGGGCACGATCGCGCGTTTGTTCTTGTCTTCGGGGATCGGGCCGTAGGCCGCTTCCTGCACGTCGAGACGCAGGCCCGCCTTCTGCGTGGCCTGGCCGTGGCAGGAGAAGCAGTTCTGCGACAGGATCGGGCGCACGTCCCAGTTCCAGTCAGGACGGTCCGGGATCGCGGCGGCTGCGGCGCCGGCCGCTTCCCTGGCCGCTCCTGTGGCGACCTGAGCGCTGTTGTCCTGGGAGTCCGCGAGGAGAACGCCGGCGGTGACCGCAACAATACCGGCGCCGATCACCAGACCTGAGGAGCCGATCTTACGCATGGAGGCCAACCTTTCGTTCAGGCGGCTTTTAGCAGATCAGACTAGCTTGCCGTTGAAGCGTCAACCACAAACCGTCCCACTTTTACGGTGGGATTCGGCCCGTCTGCCTGGCTAGGAGCCTTTCAGCCTTTCACTATCCCACATAAATTTCAGTTGATTCCGAAATGCCGTGCCACCCAAAGGTAAGCAGCGCCCAGCGGGAGCCGTGCTGGCCCCTCTTTGTCTGGCATCGCGGCGTGGCGAACCTGACCGGCCTCTATTCGGACGGGCGGAGCAAGCCACTCTGGGGCCTGCCTGGACGGCATCCGCCAAAATAAGGCATGTTGCGCCGACGCGTTAACGCTGGGGAGTAATTATATGGATGAGGATCGGAAGATCCGATTTCTTGTACCGCCGACGTTATTCCTCGTATCCCTTCTTTGGGGCGCTTGGTTTGATTCGGCAAAGCATGATTGGGTCGTTAATCATGTCTTCCAGCCTGATTGGCCAAAACTGATTGGACTCGTAGCAGGCGGGAGCTTAGTCGTTTTCGTCGGCGGCTATATTATCGGTACATTGACACATTTCATCCTGCGAAAGTGTTCTATTGTTTGTGGACATTCAAGCCATGAAGTCGTGTTAAATGAAGAAGCATTGACTCGAGTATTGCAAGTTTTACATGCGGACTCGGCTCAAAATGAGCGAGAGCGACGGCGCCAAGAGCTATTTGCAGGTGTGATGTTTGACCACGGTATCCTGCGGGAGCGCTATGAGGGAATTCATAAGTGGCTGTTTCGTCGGTGGACAGGGTTCAACATCGCGGCAGCCTCCGTCACAGCGTTAATCCTTTCACTTGCGTTCGGTACTTACGTATTCCACATAACAATTACATTCCAATGGTGTATCCCAGTAGTTGGTTTCGCAATTCTTCTGGCCTTTGTTGGCCGGTGGGCGTGGCGTGATACCATGCAAATGTTAGAATTCATGGCAAGACTGCTGAGAGATAAAGAAGAAAGCTAGTAAAGGCGTCAGCACGCCGTGCAACTGCGAAGCCTGCAATGGTTCGGGTCTGCTAGGGAATCAGGACGGATGAAAATCAATCGCAGAACTGCCGGCCTCGAAGCTTTCGGCTTGGCCATGCTTGCCGCGCTCGCCGGGTGCAACGGCAATGACATCGCGATCGCGTCGAAGGATGTCGGCGCGCAGTGGCCTTTCACCGTGCCGGAGGTGAGGGTCGTGTGCGGCCCCGCGCTGGCGATCTTCATCGCCGCCGACGGCAAGGCCTATCCCCTGAACGGCCAGGCCGAGCGTCATCCGGACCTCTACACGGAAAGCCCGTACAAGGAGAGCCCGCTCGGCAAGCTCAACGATATCTGGAAGGCCGATCCGGAGATGAGCAAGCTCACGCCGGACGCCCGCATGCCGCTCGACGCCTTCACCGAGAAGGCGATCGAGGCCTGCGCCAAGGCCGGCAAGTGGGATCCCTCCAGGGTCACTGGAACGGGCCGTCCGGCGCTGGCCCTTGCCCGCTGACCTGTCTCGCCCCGCTCGCCGTCATCCGGAAATCCGCGCGCCGGAAGAAGGCCCGCTGCCGCTATACTGCGAATTCCTTCACGCCGAACAGCGAGAAATAGACGGCTGGACGAACCGGGGCGATGCCGCTGCCGGTCTCGACGCCGACCACCAGGATGCGGACGATCGCGAATGCGCTGTCGCCGTGCCGCGCCATTCCGACTTGCGCGCCGCGCAGGTAGGCGACGTTCATGATTGCACAGGCGCTTGGATTTTGCTCCTCGGCATTGACGACGCGGATGGCGGCCTGCGCATCGCCAGTGAACAGCTTGACGAAGCGTTCCACCTGCGCCTGGGTGTCGCAGACAAGGCTGGTCCCCGCCTCATAATCCACACCTGCATCATCCGCGGCCTGCGCTGGCGCACTGAGCGGCGAGGCCAGCAGTGCGAACAGCAGTCCGATGCGCGTCGCGAAGCTCATCAGAGCCTCCTGTCATCAGCGTTCAATTGCCTTTGGGAGAGTTGTCGGACAAGGCCGCACGGAGGTTCATTGCGGTATTGCGACGCGCGTCCTTGAACGCTTCCTTGCACCCCCCACGTCGCCCTGCGTGGGGCGGGTCCGCCCAGCGGCGGGCTTGGCGTAACGCGCCGCCCTGGCGAGGGACGGCGGATGACGCTAACGCTAATCCGCCCTACTTAGTCCCCGCGTCTATGTAATTCCCGCGTCGGCGTCGCACGGGATTTCAGCCTGCACCAGCGTGGGTGACGGCGATGAGCTACTTGCGCACGGCAATTCTCCTTGCGGGGCTGACCGCCTTGTTCATGGCTGCCGGCTATCTGCTTGGCGGATGGAGCGGCGCTGTGATCGCGCTTTTCATCGCCGCCGCGATGAATGCCTTCACCTACTGGAATGCCGACCAGCTCGTGCTCTCGATGCACGACGCCCAGGAGGTCGACGAGCACACAGCCCCTGAGTTCGTTCATATCGTGGCTGAGCTTGCTAATCGCGCCGCCCTGCCGATGCCGCGCGTCTATGTTATGGACAATCCGCAGCCGAATGCGTTTGCGACCGGACGCAATCCTGATCATGCCGCGGTCGCGGCGACGACCGGGCTGCTGAACATGCTTTCGCGCGAAGAGGTGGCGGGCGTGATTTCCCACGAACTCGCCCACATCAAGAATCGCGACACGCTCCTGATGACGGTCACGGCGACCATTGCGGGCGCCATTTCGATGTTGGCGCAGTTCGGAATGTTTTTCGGAGGCGGGCATCGCAACGGCGACGGCAACAGCAGCCTTGGGGTGATCGGGACGCTGCTGATGATCCTGCTTGCGCCCCTCGCCGCCATGCTGGTGCAGATGGCGATCAGCCGCAGCCGCGAATATGCCGCCGACGACATGGGCGCACGCATCAGCCGCGACCCTGATGCGCTTGCCTCCGCGTTGGCCAAGATCGACGCTGCCGCCCATGAGATCGAGAATGTCCCCGCTGAACAGAATCCCGCGACGGCGCATCTGTTCATTATCAATCCGCTGTCCGGGCAGCGCATGGACAATCTGTTCTCCACGCACCCATCGACCGAGAACAGGATTGCCGCCTTGCAGCAGCTCGCAGCGCAGATGGGGGTGATGCGCTCGGCCTGGGGCCGGCGGGCTCGACGCGGGCCGTGGGGATAAACCTAATTGAGGACGCGGCGCAAGCCGTTGCAAGGCGCCGCCTCATAGGCGCTTTATGTCAGGAGGTCTGAACTTAGGCCCCGGCGGCGCCGCAAACTCCTCCCGTCCCCTTGTGGGGAGGGGTCGGGGGTGCGGGGGGCGACAAGCGGGAGGGAGTCGCGAGTGGTTCGGCGACCGCTTAACGTAACGCCTATCAGGGCGACCCCTTGCGGTCGCCCTGTTCCCGGCGGACATCGCACATGGCTGTTGCCGATGTGCGCCTCTACAATGCCGATCTCGGGCAAATCCGAGATCCGGCGCGCAAAACGGCGACCGCAAGAGGCCGCCCACAAGAGGTCCACGCCAATGGAAGTGCTCTCGACAATAGCCGAAATCATCCGCGATCTTCTCATCTTCGTTGCCGCGATGACGGGATTGCTTATCGCTCTCGTTGTCGTTGTTTCGAAGCTGCCCGACAGCAACCCGCTCAAACGCCTCCTCACGGCGTTGACCTACCGCGTTGGAGCAACGGCCGCGGCCGGCGCCCTCGCCATCCCGATAGAGCCAATTCCGGGCATCGACGCGCTGTATGATTTTGCGGTCCCGATCGTGCTCATCTGGTATTGGTTCACGTTCTTCCGCGATGCGTGGCGCATGTCGAAGGCATCCCCGCCGTACCAGCAGCGGCGCATCGCACAGGATGGTCGTTGAGGGGGCAATGATCAAAGGCAACCTGTTTGAGAATGTCGCCCGGAAGCTTCCCCACGAAGAAGTTGTGGCATTGCTGTCGGCTCCAAACGTCAGGATCGAGCGTATCGTCTCGACCGGTCATGCGAACCCGCCTGACCAGTGGTATGATCAGGACAGGGCCGAGTGGGTGCTGCTTCTTGCCGGGTCAGCCGGCTTGATCTTTGAGGGAGAGACCGAGCCGCTTGTGCTTGAGCCCGGCAGCTATGTTCACATCGACGCCCATGTGCGTCATCGCGTTGCGTGGACTGACCCGTCGGCGGCGACCGTCTGGCTCGCGATTCACTATCAATGAGGCGTGGATCAACAAGGCGTGGCGCGGGGGAACGGGTCTTGCGGCGCTCCGGCAGACCTCGTTATCCTCGGCCAGCGATAACTTGCCGCCGATTGCCGTCGAGAATTGGGAGAGGAGACCCCGCCGTGAACCGCCGAATCCTCAGAACAAACACGTCCGCCTGTATTGCCGTTGTTGTGTGCGCCCTCGCTCCGCTCGCCGTGGCGGGGAAGCTCAATGCGCAGGAAGCGCTTAAAGTCCCGGCGGGCCTCCCGGACTGGGCATTCAACATCCCCGACAAGATCCAGCCGGCCGCGATACGGCCCGAAGGCATCGTCAAGGCGCCCGGCAGCGCCAAAGAGTACGAGTGGGCCAAGGTCGCCGGCAATGCCAATCCGCCGGACTGGTTTCCCGATGAACACCCGCCGGCGCCGCGGGCGGTGACCGGCGGCCAGGGCATCAGATTTGCGTGCGGCTCGTGCCATCTGATGTCCGGTCAGGGCCATCCGGAATCCGCCGACATCGCGGGCCAGCCCGCGGAATACCTGATCCGGCAGATGACGTACTACAAGTCGGGGGCGCGCAAGGACGACGCCCGCATGGGTCCCATCGCCAAGGCCACCTCGGACGAAGACATCCGCCAGGCGGCCGAGTACTTCGCCGCGTTGAAGCCCGCGGTGTGGGTGAAGGTGATCGAGACCGCGACGCCGCCAAAGACGTTCATCGCCACTGCAGGACGCCATCGTCAGCTCCATCCGGACGGCGGCACCGAGCCGATCGGACGCCGCATCCTTGAAATTCCCGCCGATCCGTACCGCACGGAAATCCGCGACCCGCATTCCGGCTTCATCGCCTACGTGCCGCCGGGCAGCCTCGCCAGAGGCGAAGCGCTGGTCAAAGGGGGAGAGTCTGGCAAGACCGCGCCATGCGCGGTCTGCCACGGCGAGGGGCTGAAGGGCCTTGGCGAAGTCCCGCGGCTCGCGGGTCTGCAGCCGCTCTACGTCGCCCGCCAGCTTTTCGACATGCAGTATGGCTCGAGCGCAGGGAAAGCCGCGGAGTTGATGAAGCCTGTCGTCGCCCATCTGTCCGAAGACGACATCATCGCGATTTCCGCGTATGTCGGCTCGCTGGCTCCGTAATGGTGGTTGGGCGCAGCGAAACCCCGCCATCGGCCTCGCGCCCCCTTTCCTGCTCTCCCTCGCATGCGGGGAGGGTAGGAGGGGGACGGGTTTCGTTATCGCTGAACCCATCCTCCGCGCTGCTCACGGCGGCTTATCCCCTGATAGCTTCCCTGCCGGCCGCGACGATCAACTTTCAGCCATTCGGCTCCTGTTGCAACACAGAGCCGGCGCATCGCCGTATGGAGATTGCTACGCCGCCGT
>JAJPKK010000192.1 GCA_021323775.1 Hyphomicrobiales bacterium | reverse complement strand
CACGCGGGCAAGCTCTGCAACGGAGTGCAGATCCACACCGAAGGCCCTGCCTACGATCACCCGGCGTTCAAGCCCTGGCGCCTCCAGGCGCTCGCCTTCAAGGCGATCCGCCGTTTGTATCCGGACTATCCGCTCTGGCGCGATTTCCCCTACGAGTACGAGCACGGCAAGCTCGCCATCGATGTCATCACCGGCGGCCCTCTGCTGCGCCAATGGGTGGACGATGCGGACGCGACGCCGCAGGACTTGGATGCGCTGGCGGGAGCGGATGAGCGGGGCTGGTTGGGGGAGCGGGAGGGATTGCTGCGGTATTGAGAGGGCGGACGCAAACAGGAAGCGCGCCGAACGTTAGCGTGTCAGCGCTCCCTGGATTAAATAAAAGTCGGCAACCACCGCAGAAACGTCGATACGGGTCGCCTCAAGCCTGCCGTGAGCGATTTTGTTCCGCGTCTCGTAGTACGCCATGACCCTGGCGTACGGCTTTCCGGGCCCGCTGTCGCGATCGAGAATCAGCGCCACAGGTCTATCGAATGACAAGCCCGACAGCCTCTTGTCGTCAGGATCGTAGAAGTCAAACCCTCTGCGGATATCCCAATTCGTGCTTGCCTTTCGCTGCCTGATCGCTGTACGGCACGCCTCATCTATCTCAGCTTCAAGCTGACCCCAACAGAGCACGAAGTAGGCTTGGTCATTAAGCAGCTGCTTTTGCTCAATACGTTGAGCTGCGGCGGTATCCCCTTTGGCCACGGCATTATCGAGTTCAGCGTCGAAGTGGCCGTCGATCTCCTCGTACAGCGCTCCGATCCGAGGCAGCGACTTCATGCTGCGAGCATTGCCCTCAGCCAGGCACCGTCGAACGGTTTGGAGTCGCGACGCGCGCTTGCCGAAGCGACATGCCAATCGGCCGCCTCGAATGTCCCGGCATGGTCGAGAAGGAAGTAGCGCTGTTGCCCCTTGACGAGGTCTATTCGACCATTGGTGCCAATGATCCACAGGCCGTAGGGGCGAAGCTTGACCCTGACAGCCCCGTCGTGAACCAGCTCCAGTGTCGGCAGCTGCCGCGGCTCTACGGCCATCTTTCTCATCAGCTCTTCATGCATCGCAACCGACGCGCCGCGCCTGGCAGTCCACCCGCGAGGAAGCCAGCTCTCCACCTCACGATAGAGTGCCTCGATGCGCTTAGCCCACTCATCGACACGCTGTTGAACGTGTTCGTGCGTCAGCTCATTTCTTGTAAGTTCCTCAAGAACGGTTTGGGCGGGCATGACCGCTCCTTTGCATCAAGCGCTCGCAAGACATAATATAGCGTCATCTTCATCTAGGGGGGGAGTGCCAGGCGCGCCAAAAACCCGCTTCACGCGACGCTGGCATCAACGCCCATCACCGATGCGCATCGACATTATCGCGCCATTCCCGGATGCCGGCGGTGGAATTGCCCGACACCTTCCCGATCTTCTTACGCAGGAGATCGGCGGCGGTCCAAACCTCCGCTTTCGACGGCTGCAATTTTTCGACGAGCAGATCGCGCGCCGTCTGCGCCAGTGACTTACCCCAGTCGGCGGCAGCTTGGCGCAGCCGCTCACAGATGGCGGGATCAAGATCAGGAACCAACAGGTCAGGCATGTGCTTTCTCTGCGCTCATGTCACACCGAGCGAAGCGAAGTCCGCCTAGGATTTGGTGCTCACACAACGTGCGTGCGATGCCTCAATACCTCGCATTCCCCGGCGTCCGCGGGAACGGGATCGCGTCGCGCACGTTGGCAAGCCCGGTGACATAGGCGAGCGTGCGCTCGAACCCGAGGCCGAAGCCCGCGTGGGGCACGGTGCCGTAGCGGCGCAGATCGCGGTACCAGGCGTAGTGTTCCTTGTCGATGCCGCGCTCGGCCATGCGGGCGTCGAGCACGTCGAGGCGCTCCTCGCGCTGGCTGCCGCCGATGATCTCGCCGATGCCCGGCGCCAGCACGTCCATGGCGGCGACGGTGCGGCCGTCGTCGTTGAGGCGCATGTAGAACGCCTTGATGTCCTTCGGGTAATTCATCACGATCACCGGCTTCCTGGCGTATTTTTCAGTGAGATAGCGCTCGTGCTCCGACTGCAGGTCGACGCCCCACTTGACCGGGAACTCGAACTTCTGCTTGGCGCGCTCAAGCACCGCGATCGCCTCGCCGTAATCCATGCGCACGAACTCCGAGCCGACGATCCCGGCGAGCTTGGCGAGGAGTCCTTTCTCGATCCGCTCATCGAAAAAGGCGAGGTCCTCTTGCCTCTCCTTCAGCAGAGCCTCGAAGGCAAACTTCAGCAGCCCTTCCGCCAGCGTCGCATCGTCTGCGAGGTCGGCGAAGGCGATTTCGGGCTCGATCATCCAGAACTCGGCGAGGTGGCGGCTGGTGTTCGAGTTCTCCGCCCGGAACGTCGGCCCGAACGTATAGACCTTGGTGAGCGCGAGGCAGTAGGCCTCAACGTTGAGCTGGCCCGAGACCGTCAGGAACGCCTCGCGGCCGAAGAAATCCTGCGCGAAATCGATGCCGCCCTGCGGCGTGCGCGGCAGGTTGGCGAGATCGAGCGTCGAAACGCGAAAGAGCGCACCCGCGCCTTCCGCATCGGACGACGTGATGATCGGCGTATTGACCCAGAAAAAGCCGTTCTGGTCAAAAAAACGATGGATCGCCTGCGCCAGCGCGTGGCGGACCCGCGTCGCCGCTCCGATCACGTTGGTCCGCGGCCGCAAATGCGCGACCTCGCGCAGGAACTCCAGCGTGTGCGGCTTCGGCTGAATCGGATAGGTGTCCGGGTCGTCCACCCAGCCGATCACTTGGATCGCGCTCGCCTGCATCTCGAAAGGCTGCCCCTTGGCGGGAGACGGGACGATCATTCCGGTTGCCGCCACGGCGCAGCCGGCCGTGAGCTTCAACACCTCGTCGGCGTAATTGGGCAGCGTGTTCGGCGCGACCACCTGGACGGGATGAAATGATGATCCGTCCGACACGTGGAGGAACGAAATGCCGGCCTTGGAGTCACGCCGGGTGCGCACCCAGCCCTTGACCGTCACGGCCGCGTCGGCCGGCGCGCGGCCGGCCAGGATGTCGCGCGTGCTGAGCTGTTTGTTGTGCATTGATCGACAGTTACAAAGGCAGAGCGATTTGTCCAGTCATTGTGCGCGGCGGCTTGGCGAGGCGATCCGAGCGAGGGCCCCTTTTTCATGCCGATCTTCCCGGCGCCCTCCTCCGCCAAAGCTCAGGGCATCTTGCCTCATCAATGATATCGATGCGTCCTGCGAAGCGGGCCGACGCAACAATGGGGTAGCGCCAATGACGGTCGCCCTGCAAGGTCGCGGAAGCGAGCGCCGGGCGCGACAGCTACGGCCGGCTGCCCACGTCTCCCGTGATTGATACCGCTTGGCCGATGCGCTATGAGTGCGCCGCGTGTCCGCGCGGGCACGTGATCAGCTCTCTCGCTTGAGGTCTCGCAGGCCGGACTTTCAACGTCCGGCGCGCCAACCCTGGCGGATCAACGTCAAAGGGCGGCGAGTTCGCTAAGCGGCGAGAAACCGTCAAAGGGGATGTCATGTTTGTGAAACGTCATCTTGGCAGTCTAGCCGCGGCCGCCGGTCTGGCCCTGGCGGCGTGGGGCGTGGGCGGGGTTGCGAATGCAGCCGATCCGTTCACGCTCAGCTCCGCAACCTTCAAGGACGGCACCATGATGCCGAAGAAGGTTGCCAACAAGAATCCGCAGAATCCGAATTGCGTCGGCGACAACGTTTCGCCCCAGCTCTCGTGGTCGGGCGTACCAGAGGGCACCAAGAGCTTCGCTTTCACCATGGTGGATCCGGAAGGCCGCGGCGGCCTCGGCGTGTTCCATTGGGTCGCGTACGGCATTCCGGCCAACGTGACTTCGTTCGACGAAGGCGAAGTCAGCAAGGAATCGCCCAAGTATGTCGGCGGCAAGAGCACTCAGGGCGTCGGCTACTTTTCGGGACCTTGCACGCCGCCCGGCTCGCCGCACCACTACACCTACATGGTGATCGCGACCGATCTTGATCCCAAGGAGCTGCCGCCCGGTCTGACATTGCCGGAGCTGCAGGCCAAGCTCGCCGGCCATACGAAAGGCGCAGCCGGCCTCGTCGTCCTGTTCGTGAAGCCGCAATGAGCCGACGACACGGCTTTTAAGCTTCATGACCCGATCCCGGCAAAACCCGGGATCGGGCTTTTTGCCAAGGCGCAGCACGCGGTCTGCCTGGCGGCCGCGGGGGACAATAGCCGCCCGGGCCGGGCTTTGGCTGGCGCGATGATAAACCCAAGCGCATCGCATCGCGCCGCCGGCTGGCGGATCACGCGTCGCTGAAGCGCACATCGGCATGGTTCGAGATGCTCATCAGCGATGTGCGGTCGCGCCCTGGAACGACTTCTGACGCAGCAGGGCGGATCCGCCCTGCTGCCGAAGGATCGTCGGCGCCGCTGGCGGGCTGGCGAGGCTCGGAGAACCGACTATCTATTTGATGCGGGACGAGATTTGCATTGCGCCCGTCGCTGATCTATTTCGTCCGCTTGGGCTTGCCCGCGTCGTGCCTGAAACGGACGACGAGAGGCCGGCGCTTCCGCTTGATAGCCCCTCTGAGGCTGCTATAAAGCGTGTTACCAGCGGCAATTCGTGCGGCGGGGCACCGGGCAGCGCCGAGGCTAGGCAGGCCGGGGAGCGCGTGCCGCGGTGACGGATTAGGAGTGTAGCTCAATTGGCCAGAGCACCGGTCTCCAAAACCGGGGGTTAGGGGTTCGAGTCCCTTCACTCCTGCCATCCTTATTTGCTCGTGACGCGCTTTTCATGGGATCGCTGGGGCTAGGGGCGGCTTTGAGATCCGACTTGGCCCGCCGCTTTCCGATGGGGGTTTTTTCAATCCGAGCCGGTGGCAAGACGCGGCAGCCGTCCGCTGGACCCGGCGCGGTGAATATGGCGTTTTGAACCTTCAGCCAGGTTGCGTGCACTCATGAGGTGGCGATCGGGACCATTGCACGCGTGTGAGCGAATAGCGGCTACGGCTGCGTCAACGGAACTCGATCAACTGGAAGGAGGGGTGTCAATGTCGGTTGACGATGATCGCGTGCGTCAGATCATCAACGAAGCGATCGCCAGAGCTGGCAGCGGCGGCGACATATGCTGCGGAACCATCGGCAACGCCTGGAAGGCCTTGAAGGCTCAGCGGGACGTGCCGCCAAAGCCCGGGGAGACGCCGGCCTCCCTCGATCTCGAGTTGGCGGCGGCCGAGAATTACATGTTCGCGCGATGGTCTGTCTGCACCGGCACCGTCAGCCGTTTTCAGATGACCCAGCTCGCCCGGCTGTACTATCTCAGCAAACTATTTGGTAAAAAAATGCCAACGAGCGGCAATCCACAGTCCGAACATGACCTGGGTGTGGAGGGCTGGGGTGTCAGAGGCGCAAACGAGGGCGAAGCCGACCGCAAGCGCTGTAACCCCAACGCCAATCCGCCATTGTGGCGGCCCGCAGACGATATCATGGGCAAAAGGACGGGCTATGGCGGATCGTATGGCACATAGCCCATTCCCTTGACCTGAAGCTATCGCCGCCGCACGGCCATCAGCTTATGCGGCTCTTTCACGTCAAACCGCCAGACCGCTTCTGCAACCGCCGCGTCAACATCCCTTGCCTCGACGGTGCCGAGCCATTTCTTGGCCGGAGTCGAACGCACAACATAGATGTCCCACTCGGAATTGGTGGACACAGTGCGGACGCGTGATGACGGCGGGTCGGGCATTTCATCAGTTTAGCCTTCCCAGTGGCCGCCGTCGATCCGTGAATGCGGCTCTGCGTCACTGCGGGTGCGGTCCCGCCAGGCGCCGCAAACCGGCGTGAACACAAGGGTGATTGCAAGCAGCCGCTTCCCTTCTACGCTTGCACCCGTCATTCCGGGGCGCGGGCTCTGCCCGCGAATCCGGAATCCATAACCCCGTAAATGGTTTTGGATTCCGGGCTCGCCGCATCCGATCTCGGCTTCACCTGAGATCGCACTATAAGATGCCCGCATCGGTATGGTTCGACAGGCTCACCGGCCGATGTGTGACGATAAGATGCGCACATCGGCAACAGCCGATGTGCGACGATAAGATGCGCACATCGGCAACAGCCGATGTGCGATGGCGCCCCGCCATGACCTGATTGGATTAATTGGATCAAAGCGTCAGCGCCAGAACACTACGCACTACAGCAGGACTCGATCAATTTTTGGCCGCTCGCCGGCCAGCCAAGGTAATTCTCACGCTCACAGTCGTTATTGTCCGGCCGTGTTCCTTCCTTGTTTCCTCATGCACCTCCAGCAGGCCGGCGGCGATAAGCTCAAAGATCTCGCTGCTGAACCGTGCAATGAGCTTTCCGTCGGCGCGGCCAAGCGGCGCGTTGGCGAGTAATCTAAGCACCCGGCGATGTCTCGACCCTATGCTCTGGCCCTCGCGCTCCGCGGACATCTTGGTCTCCCCGCCCAGCCCGAACGGGTTGAGGCGAAAGAAGTCGTCGCAAGCGATGACCTAACCGAACGAAGAACCCCGGCTGCGGACGCAAGCCGCAGCTCATTCATTCCATCAAATTTCCCGTGATCTAGACGGCGATACCTGCCCATATCGCCGGGCGAATTGTTGCAGCGGCAACCCTGGGCGAGCGTGACCCGGCTCGCTTGCGGGCAGCCGCGCTTGCTGGGGGCAAAAACTCCCCACCTTCCAGGACCCGGCAGATGCTCGCCCGGCCGATGCCGAGCGCCTTGGCGATGGCCGCAAGCCGCGATTTGACAGCGGCGGCGCCGGAAATAATGTTAACGTCACAATAAAATCAGTTTGGCCGCTGATCGGCGCGCATTGGTGCTGCGAGCCTGCGGCGAGGGCGCTCGGCGGACAACGGGGCGGGAACTCTTCTGATGAGCACGCCTGGCGCGCGTAAAGGGGCGGGGGGACTCCTGCGCGGTGCGCTTGTGATAACGATTATCATCGCAGCGGCCGGCGCAGCGGTGTGGGCCTTCGTGGAAAGTCGCGAAGAGCTGGCGCTCGAAGCGGAGCGCGAGCGGCCCATCAAGACGCCGATCAGAGTGTCGCTGCAGAACGGCGCACCGACCATCAGGGTTGACGCCAGAACGCAGGAGCGCAGCGGCATCGCGGTCACGAAACTGGCGGCGGCGCCTTATACGGCGCAGGTTCGGGCCTACGGGATGGTTCTCGACCTTGCCCGGTTGACCGATCTTGCCAACAGCTACGCCGGCGCCGAAGCTCAGCTCAACATCGCCCGGGCAAAGATCGCCGCCTCGAAGCCCGCATTTGAGCGCGCCCAGCGGCTTTATGAGGATCAGCACAGCGTATCCCTCCAGGCGATGCAGTCGGCAGAGGCGGCCTTCCGGGCGGACGAGGCTCAAGTGGCGGCTGCGGAGTCGCAGCTTCGCACCATAGCGGCGACCGCATACCAGGAATGGGGCCCGGTCCTTGGGAGATCCCTCGTCGAAAAGTCTTCGATGGTCACGCGCTTGATCGAGCGGCGGGACTTTCTGTTGCAAGTGACCCTGCCGCCGGGCCTGTCTTTCCCGGAACCTCCAGCCGTTGCCGCAATAGAGAGGGGCCGAAATTTCCGGGCTGCAATCACGTTCGTGTCGCCGGCCACGCGAACCGATCCAAGAATCCAGGGCGTCAGCTTCTTTTATATAGTGCCCGCAGAAAGCGGTGTGCTGCCGGGCATGAATGTGCTGGCATTTCTGCCGTCGGGCGCGGCCGTCGAGGGCGTTGCAGTGCCGGCGGAGGCGCTCGTGTGGTGGCAGGACCGGGCTTGGGTCTACCGGCGCATCGACCCTGAACTGTTCATGCGGATGCAAATCGCGACGGACCAGCCGGCAGCGGCCGGCGCCTATGTCGTCAAGGACCTGCCCGCCGGCGCGGAAATCGTGACCAGCGGAGCCCAGCTGCTGCTGTCTGAGGAGTTCCGCGCGCAGATCAGGGTCGGCGAGGACGTGAGATGAATTCCCGCGCAGCCGCCGGACCGCAGGCGGCGCTGATCCGTTTTGCGATCCGGTTCCGCGGCATCGTGATCGCACTCGCCGGCATGCTGCTTGCCTATGGTTTCTACGCGCTTTCCCGCGCAAACTACGACGTGTTCCCGGAATTTGCGCCGCCACAGGTGGGCATCCAGACCGAGGCGCCCGGATTGACGCCGGAACAAGTCGAGATTCTCGTCACGCGGCCCATCGAAAACGCGATCAACGGCGTTTCCGGCGTGCAGAAACTGCGTTCGGCATCGATCCAAGGTCTTTCCGTGGTCACGGTGTTCTTCGACCCGGCGGGCGACATTTACCGAGATCGGCAGGTTGTCGCCGAGCGGCTCGCCGTTGCCGCGCAGCAACTCCCCGAGGGCACGCAGTCGCCTGCCATGACGCCCCTGACCTCGTCGACCAGCACGGTTCTCGTCATTGGGCTTACGTCGCACAGCCGTTCGCTGATGGAGCTGCGTACGATTGCCGATCGGATGCTCCGGCTACGCCTGCTGGCGGTGCCCGGCGTCGCCAAGGTCGTTGTGTTCGGCGGCGACGTGCGCTCGATCCAGGTGCAAATCCATCCCGAGCGGCTGATCCAATACAACCTCAGCCTGAACGATATTTTGACGGCGGCGCGCCGCGCCACCGGCGTCCGCGGTGCCGGATTCATCGACACCAGGAACCAGCGGGTCGTATTCCAGTCCGAAGGCCAATCGCTCACCGCCGATGATATCGCGCGAACGGTGCTGCTGAGCCGCGGGGCTGCGAGCGTGACGCTTGGCGATATCGCCAATGTGATCGAGGCGGCAGAGCCGCCGATCGGCGGCGCCGCCGTCCAGGGAGAGCCGGGGGTGGTCATCAACGTCTCCGCACAGTTCGGCGCCAACACCGTGGAGGTGACCAAAGCCGTGGAGGCGGCGCTGCAGGAAATGCGCGCGGGACTCGAAGCGCAGGCCATCGTGTTGCACGCTGATCTGTTCCGCCCTGCCAACTTCATCACTGTCGCCACGGCCAATGTCGGACAGTCGCTGCTGCTCGGCGCGGTGCTGGTCGCGGTCGTGCTGTTCCTCTTTCTCTTCGATTTTCGCACGGCCGCGATCTCATGCAGCGCGATCCCGCTCTCGCTCCTGGCCGCAACGACCGTGCTGGAGAGATTGGGCGTCACGCTCAACACGATGACTCTGGGCGGGCTCGCCATATCGATTGGCGTTGTGGTCGATGACGCAGTGATCGACGTTGAGAACATCGTCAGGCGTATTCGCGAGAATCGCCGGCTGGCGCAGCCGCGACCGATGGCGCGCGTGGTGCTGGAAGCCTGCCTCGAAGTCCGCGGCGCCGTCGTCTATGCCACCTTTGCGGTCATCCTGGTCGTGCTCCCTGTCATGACTTTGCCCGGCCTTGGGGGCAGGCTGTTCGCGCCGCTGGCCTTTTCATATTCGCTCGCGGTGCTGGCCTCGCTTCTCGTCGCGCTCACTGTCGTTCCGGCCCTTTCGGCCGTCCTCCTCGGCGTCCGCCGGGTGCCCCCAACAGACCCTCCTGTCGTGCGATGGACGCGCAGCGCGTATGAAAACCTCCTGCGAAGGATCGCCCAGCGACCGCGCACCGTCATCGCTGCGGCCAGCGCGCTGGTGATCGCCGGCTGTGCGGCGCTGCCGCTGTTCGGCGGCAGCTTCATTCCGGAGCTGAGGGAGGGGCATTTCACGGTTCACATGTCGGCTGTGCCGGGCACCTCGATCGAGCAGTCATTGCGCCTCGGAGAGCGCGTTGCAGAGAGACTGCGGCAATTGCCGGCGGTGCGCTCGGTGGCGCAACGGGTCGGGCGGGCCGAGAAAGCCGACGATACATGGGGTACGCATTACAGCGAGTTCGAGGTCGATCTCAACCCTTTGAGCGGCGATGAGGCGGAAGCGGCGGAAGCCGAAATCCGCCAGGCGCTCGCCGGGTTTCTCGGCGTGAACTTCGCGGCCAAGACGTTCCTCACCGAGCGCGTCGAGGAGACGCTGTCTGGATTTACCGCTTCGGTCGCGGTCAACGTCTTCGGCAGCGACCTCGACATCCTGGATCAGAAGGCGCAGGAAATAGCCCGTGTCCTCGGCGAAGTGCCGGCGGCGCGCGATGTCGAAGTGGCCTCGCCGCCGGGACTCCCGCAACTGACGATTCGACTGCGCAAGGGCGACCTGGAACGATGGGGGTTCGATGCCGTCGAGGTGCTCGACCTTGTCCGCGCGGCCTATCAGGGAGACATCGTCGGGCAAGCCTATCAGGATAACCAGGTCTTCAATGTCCTGGTGATACTCGATCGTGAGAGCCGCGCTGATATCATGAGAGTCGGCGATTTGCCGCTTCGGAGTCCCGGCGGCACATTCGTCATGCTCAAGGAAGTTGCCGACATATTCCAGGGCGCGGGGCGCTACCAGGTGCTGCACGAAGGCGCGCAGCGCGTCCAGACGGTGACCGCCAATGTGGCCGGCGGAGATGTCGCCTCCTTTGTGGGCGCCGCGAGGGCGGCGATTGCCGCCAATGTTGAGCTTCCTGCCGGAACCTATGTGCAATTTGCCGGCGCTGCGGAGGCGCAATCGCAGTCGCGCCGCGATCTCATCATCAATTCGTCGATCGCGGCCATCGGCGTCATTCTGCTGCTCTCGATCGTCAGCGGCAACTGGCGGAACCTTCTGCTCGTCCTGGCCAACCTGCCGTTCGCCCTGGTCGGCGGCGTGCTTGCCGTATTCGTGACCGGCGGTCTCATGTCCCTCGGCAGCATGGTCGGGTTTGTCACCTTGTTCGGCGTGACGGTCCGCAATTCGATCCTCATGGTTGCCCATTACGAGCGCCTCGTGGCAGTGGAAGGCATGCCGTGGAAGCTCGACACGGCGATCCGTGGCGCTGCCGATCGCCTCACTCCCATATTGATGACTTCAATCGTCACCGGCCTCGGCGTTTTGCCGCTTGCCGTCGGCATGGGCGACCCCGGGCGCGAGGTCGAAGGACCGATGGCGGTGGTGATCCTCGGCGGCCTGATCAGCTCGATGGCGCTCAACCTGATCGTGCTGCCGACGCTTGCGCTGCGCTACGGCCGGTTCGACAGCGTCGGGAAGGAGTTGGAGGGCGCGGCCGTTTGATCGCGGAGGGTGGGCAAAGGCGCGCTCCTGAGCTTGTCGAAGGGTGCGCGCCGCGTCCACCGTCACCGCGCCTTCACGCAGAGCAGCGGCGGGGCGGGTGGGCGCGCTTCGCTCTGAGCTTGTCGAAGGGTGCCCACCCTGCGATGCTCCCCCACGGCCACCTCGACCCTTCCGAGGAGGAGCTTGAGGCCACAGCGATTTAACCGTCACTCGCAATCATCGCAGCATTCGTCTCCCTCCCAAGCCTCCCGGCCTTCGCGCACGAGGAACCAAACGATGCCAAGCGAGGCGACCGCGTCGAGCCACCACGCGCCAAAAAGAAACTGGGCGATGAGCGCGCCGACCACCACGAAGGCGAGCCAGCCGCATGTGATGCTCTCGACCGCATCTGCGCGCAGCGCACGGCTGCCGAGCGCCTCCGCGACTCCGAGCTTGCGCCGCGAAAGGAAGGACATGATCGGGATGGCGAGCACGCTGACGATGAGGCCGGGTAAAGAGAACTCGGCGCCATCCCGCGTCCACAGCTTCCATCCAGCGCTCGCCACCACATAGGCAGCGAGCGCGAACAGGAGGGCGTCGCCCACGCGCGCGGCCGTCCTCTCTGCATCCTCGGCGAAAGACTGGCCGTTTCGCAATTCGACGGTCAGCCGCCAGAGGAGAACCGTGGCAGAAGCCAGTTCGATCAGACTGTCGATGCCAAAGGCCGTGAGGGTGAGGCTCCCGGCCGCGAGACCGGAGCCAATCGCTACGGCGGCTTCCACCATCATCCATGCAAAAGTGAGGTACTCGAGCCGAAACGCCCGCTCGATCATTGCAGCGCGGCTGTCCGCGGCCGAAGATGGCGCGGCAACACTCATCTCGTTCACCTTGCAGTTGCAGCACCGATCAAGAAGCGTAGATTCGCGTCGGTCCTGGCATCGGCAGCTTCCGGGATGCCTCCGCCGCTGTCAACAGTGCAAGAGGGGCGGAAGAAGGAGCGGAAGTCGCGGCGTCATCGCCGGCTTGATGTGGAAATTTCGGTGGGAAACCTGGCGCCCTCGTCAAATCGGTGATGACGAAGATCGCTGCCCATGCACAATCCCATGTTCAACGGAACGCCTCCGGCGCGGTGATCAGCGGCGGGGGGCGGGGAACTTTCCGACCGCTTCGTCGGTTTTGTGATTTGCTCCCCCGCTCTCTACCCTCTCCCGCGAGCCGGGAGAGGGTAGGGAATGGGCGGGCCCCAAGGAATCCCGCAAGGAATAAGGGCTCTGCTGCGAAATTCCATGGCCGAAGAATTCGCTTGTCCGAACTGTTCCTCACAGTCGGTTGTTTATCCCGACGCGGCAACGGATGATGAATACGTGATCTGCCGCGCATGCGGCACAAATCTCGCGACCATGTCGCAGTTCCGGCAGTTCGTTGAATCTCACCTCCTGCCTTCGGGAGCGCCCTTGAGCGGCTGCTGACGTTCAAGCCGCTCCAACGCCTGGGCGCAGACACGAAGGTCCGTCACGAAGCCTCGATAAGCCTGCGCTCTCTCCTCGTCCTCCTCGATGCGCAGCAGAGAGGACGGGTGGACGGTGACCAGAATCCGGCCGCCGTCGTCGCCTGCCAGAATTTCGCCGCGCACTTTCGAGATCGTGACACTGCGGCCAAGGACGCCGCGCGCGGCTGTCACGCCGAGCGCCACGACGATGGCGGGCT
>JAJPKK010000204.1 GCA_021323775.1 Hyphomicrobiales bacterium | reverse complement strand
CGCGCCAATCGCCCTTGACCGGCTGCCGCCGCCCGCAAGACTGCATCCAAGCGATCAAGGCCCTCGCCAAGGCCGCGCGCCCTTAAGGCTTCTGCACCCACTCAAGACTCAAAAGAGGGAGAATTGCGCTCATATCAGAATTCCAAACCAAACCGCAACTTGACCTGGTGTCGTTCGAAGTTCGCCAGATCGAGAGCTCCGGGCGCCCCCACGGCCCCACCCCAGATCTGAATGTCCCACGCCGCCGACACGAACGCATCACTGCCGACTCGCGCATAGACGGTTGGGCCGGTGTACAGCGCCTGGCCCGCGAAAACATTCAGCGCGGCGCCGCTGTAATCGCGCAGGTAGCGCGTCTCCCCTCCCAGCCACAGGCCAGGCGCGATCTGCGCTGCGACCGCGACGCCGCCGGCCACGAGGGATTCGTGCTGGACGCCGTCGGATGCAAGCAGCCGCGCCCGGTCGTTGGCAAAGACGAGGTTGATGGCTCCGGCCAGCCGGTCAGCTTTAAGCTCGCGGTCTGCGAGCAGGCGGATTTCAGCGCCATAGTGGCCGGTCCGCACGCCGCTTGTTTCGTCGACGAAGCCCCAATGCGGCGAGACGCTGAGGGTTAGGCCGAAGGGGGCCTGCGCGCGATCAAGCAGTCGAAACCGTGCGTCGACGGACATTGATTGAATGGCGGCGCGCCGCGCATCCTCAATTCCGACGACGCCGGCAATGTCGTAATAAGCAGCGGCTGCAGCGGCCGAAATCCGGAAGTTCTGGAACGTTGTGTATTTGAACTCGAGCTCGGACGCCGTGCCGGCGAAGGAGCCGGCGCTTCTGCCAGCGCGCAGGGTCGAATCGACCACGAACTCTCGTTCACCCTTGCTGCCGATATCGGCGCCTTCGACAAATCCGAATAAGTGCTCGGTATCAACTGAGGCCGTCTCGGTCCTGATGCCGTCGGCGCGAACAGGCGGCGCACCGGTCGCGATGACCGCCGTCGCTATGATGGCCGCGTCGATCACCGAAAGGAAAATGGAGTGGAACGGCTTGCCGTGACGCGGCCGGGCGGCATGCCGCCAAAGATGCGCGCGCATGAAAACTCCGCGGTTGTCTAATCCAAACGAGCGCGAGGCCAAGTCGGCCGGCGCGGCGCGATTCAGATCGACAATGGGAGTTTCGGCGGACGTTCCAGCGAGGCAGGTTCGATACCGGGAAGCGGTCGCGGCGGGGCCGCAGCGACCGACACTTTCAGATCGCTCCGGCCTGGGCTGCCCGCAATCGAGAGCACGCCTGCCAAGTGGTGGTGCAAGGTACAGCACTGATCGTCCGGATCATTGCTGCCGTGTTCGTGCTGCCCGTCATCGTGATGGGCGTGATGATGGTGGACATGCGTGACCTTGCCGGCCTCGGTCAGGTCGGCAGCAATATCCTGCTCGTTCTCAAATGAGTGTTGGATATGGGTGCTGATCAACGGCGCGATGCCCGCCACCTGAGCCCACAGCAGGAGCCAGAGGAGCGATGGGCCGAGACGGCGTAGCCGAGCCAATGAGAACATTTGCGGCTTCACCACCCCATCTTCTCGCCGCCAGATGCGGACGGGGATGAAATCCCGCCGCTGCAACTGATGCAAACACGCCGACCCGGCGTCCCTTTATCGCGTAACGGAATGACTAAGCGCTGCGGCCTGCCAAATTCGATGCTGATTGCCTTCGTGCCGACCACTGTTCGACGATGCGCTCGAGCGAGTAATAAAAGGCCGGGACCACGAACAGCGTCAGCAGCGTCGCGAGAATGAGGCCGCCGATGACTACTGTGGCGACGCCGCGTTGAACGTCGCTGCCGACGCCTGTCGCCAGTGCGGCCGGCAGCATGCCGATGGTCGCGACTGTCGCGGTCATGAGCACGGGCCGGAAACGCTCCGATGCGCCGATCAAGATCGCCTCGCGGAGCGAATGGCCGGTCTCGCGCACCCGATTGACGTTTGCCACCATGATAATGCCGTTCTGCACGGCGACGCCGAACAGCCCGATGAAGCCGACGGCTGTCGCGATGTTGAGCGTCTCGCCCCTGACGAACAGCGCAATCAAGCCGCCCAGAGTCGCGAGCGGAACGATGCCCAGGATCAGCAGGGCTTGACGCAGCTTTCCGAACTCGGTGTAGAGCAGCAGCGTCATGACGCCGAGGACCAGGCCGAGAATGAGCGTGAACCGGCGCTGCGCACGCTCCTGGTTCTCAAATTGTCCGCCGTATTCGAGGTGATATTTCGACTCATCGAAGTGCACCGACTGGGCGATATTCGCTTTCACCTCGGCCAGGTAAGAGGCGAGGTCACGGTCAGCCAAATCAATGCGGACGGTCAGGTGGCGGTGGTTGTTGGTGCGCGTGATCGTGCCCTCGCCGTTCCGTTGCGTGATTTTTGCGACTTGGGAGAGCGGAACTTGCATTCCGCCGGAGTTGGTCAGCGTCAGATTGCCGAGCGCGTCTGGATCGTCGCGAGATCTCAGCGGGAAACGCACACTGACATCATAGACACGGTCTCCGACGAAGACCTGAGTGACCGCCGCCCCTCCTACGCCCGTCTGGATCAGATTAGTGATATCGGAGATGCTGATGCCGTAGCGGGCGGCGGCGGCGCGATCCGCCTCGATCACGATCTGAGGAAGCGGCGGCTCCTGGAAAATCGACGCTTCTGTGGTGCCCCTGGTATTGCGCAGAACATCCACGATCTCGCTGGCGATCCGGCGGTCCTCCGCGAAATCGTCGCCCACCACCCGAATGACCAGCGCGCTGTGCGCGCCGCCCACCAGGTCGAAAACCATGTCGCTGATCGGCTGGTTGATCCCGATGTTGATCCCGGGCAGCCCGCGGAGGCGCGCGTTCAGCTTCCGCACAAAGTCCGCCTTGGTCTCGCCTTTCGGCCAGGTGTCATAAGGCGTCAGTCCGATGGGGGCCTCGATATGCGAGAATGTCCAGGCGTCGACGGCCGCATCCTCGCGGCCGAGCTGGGTCATGATATAGCGGACTTCCGGGAACTCCCGCACGGCGCGCCGAATTTCGCTCGCCATCTCGCTGGCGGCGTCAAGGGAAAGACCGCTCGGCAATTGGACCTGGAGCCAGAGGGCTCCTTCGTCCAGATCCGGAAGATAATCCCGGCCAACGAGCGGACCCAGAACCCCTACTGCGACAAACGCCGCTGCGGTCGCGAAGTATGAAAGGACCGGCCGGTCAAGAAGTCGGCGCAACGCGGCTCGATATGCGCCCCCCAGCCGTTCGAGCGGCCTGTTCCGGAACACCGGGCGCGGCTTGCGGAACGCCCAATAGGCGAGACCGGGAACCAGCGCGAGCGTGCAGATCAGCGCGCCAAACAGAGCGAAGCCGACCGTATAGGCCATGGGCGTGAACAGCGCCGCCTCGCCGCGCTGGAGCGTGAACAGGGGAAAGTACGCCGTGATGATGATGAGGGTGGCAAAGAAGATCGGCCGCGCCACCTGGCTCGTCGCCGATCTCACGTCCTCCTCAGTCAATTCTTCGGCCGGCTTCGCCTCGCGCCGCCGCAGGATGTTCTCCGTCACCACGATGGCGCCGTCGACAATCACGCCAAAGTCGAGGGCGCCGAGCGACAGCATGCTCGCCGACATGTGGGCCGCATTCATCAGCACAAATATGGAAACAACGGCCAGCGGTATGGTTACGGCGACCACCAGCGCGCTGCGCGGACTGCCGAGGAACAGCATGAGGACCACGATCACCAGGCCGATGCCTTCGAGCAGCGTATGCCCGATTTTGCTTACCGTCGCATTGACGAGGTCGCTGCGGTCGAGGACGGTGACGATGCGGACATCGTCGGACGCGAGCTGCTTGTTCAGTTCGTCCACCTTGGCGTGGATGCCGGCAATGACTTCCGACACGTTGGCGTATTTGAGCCCCATGACGATGCCTTCGATCGTCGCCGGGTTCTCATTGAGGCCAAGGATCCCTTCCGGCTCCTGATGGGCATAGCTCAGAGAGCCGAGATCGCGGACAAGAACCGGCATGCTGTTCGTCTGCGTGACGACGATATTGCCGAGGTCGTCAAGGGTGCGCACAAGTCCGACGCCGCGCACGATGAAGCTCTGGTCGCCGCGCGGCACCCGGCCGCCGCCCGCATTTGCGGTGTTGTTGTTGATGGCGTTGATCACGTCGTTGATTCCGAGCCCGTACCGCAAGAGTTCGGTCGGGTCGAGATCGAGTCTGAATTGCCGGGTGAAGCCCCCGAAATTATCAACTTCGGCGACTCCTGGAACCTGCCGCAGCGCCGGCTGGACGACCCAGCGCTGGTATTCCGACAGCTCCATCAAATTCTTGGTATCGGATTGAAGCGTATAACGGTAAATCTCCAGTTCCGGCGCGGTGACGGAGTCAAGCCCGGCTGAAGCCCCGGGCGGCAGCGTGGCGTCGGCGATGCGTTCCCGGACGCGTTGGCGCTCCCAGTAATCCTCGGCGCCGTCGCGGAACAGAAGATTGATTTGAGACAGCGCAAAGGTGCTGACCGATCGCATGCTGGTGAGGCCAGGCGTGCCGTTGAGCGCCCTCTCCAGCGGAATCGTGATCTGTTGTTCGACCTCTTCGGCGGCGAGGCCGGGGACCTGCACGGTGACTTGAGCGGAGACCGGGCTCAGCAGCGGATAGGCGTCGATCGCCAGTTGCGTCCAGGCATAGATGCCGAAAATGGCGGCGAATATCGCGATCAGCCGGACGACAAGACGCTTCCTGAAACAGAGGGCGACGAACTGGTCAATCATTGAGCCGCACCGCGCCTTTCACCACCACCCGCTCGCCAGGTCGAATTCCGCTTTTGACCGCGACGCTGGCGCCTTCCTGATAAGCGATCTCGACAGTGCGGCGCTCGAAAGCCCAATCCGAAACCTCGACGAACACGCTCGTCCTGTCATTGGTCATCAGGAGCGCGGACGTCGGCACGACCAGCCGCGATACCGGAGGCGCAACGAAAGCTGCGTCAGCGAACATGTTGGGTTTGAGGATTCTGTCCGGATTATCGAATGCGATGCGGACCTTGTTGCGCCGCGTATCCGACTCCACGACGTCGCTGACGAACAGCACCTTGCCGCTGAACACCTCGTCAGGATATGCGCGGAAAGTGACGTTGACGGTCTGCCCAGGAAAGACGAAGGCGATGTCCTTCTCCGGCACGTTTGCGGTGACCCAGATCGTATCGAGGTTGGCGATCGTCATCATCGCGGCGGTGGCGTCATTGAGGAATGCGCCGGGAGCGACCTGAAGATCAATGACGCTGCCGGACACAGGCGCCTTCACGGACAGCAGCCGCGACTGCTCCTTTTGATCGGCCGGTATCCCGATCGCGCGCAGCCGCGATTCGGACCGTTCGAGCTCGGCGACCGCTTGAGCGTAGTCGCTCTGCGCCTGCTCGCGGTCCTTGATCGCTGCCCCGCCGGCTTTCTCCAGGTTGAGTTGCCGGTCAAGCGCCTTCTTGGTGAGCGTGACCGCCGAGCGCGCCTTCTCAATATCCGAAAACGCCTGCGCAAGATCGCCCGAGTCGATCACCGCAAGCTCCTGGCCCTGGACGACGCGCCCGCCAAGCTGCGCCCTAAGTTCAATGACGCGACCGGTGACAGGGGGCATCACTTTCACGGTGCGCGACGGGTCTGCTTCCACGGTCGCGGGCAGCACCAAGGTGCGAGGGACGTCTTTCACCGTCGGCGGCGCAACGGCGAGCAGGGTCCGCAGCGGGGAAGTCTCAGGCACGATAATGCGGTCGCCGATGCGGGAGAACGCAGGCGCCACGGCTCTCGTCTCCTGGGAGCGTGATGCGATGTCGGCGTTCTGCGCCGGAGCGAGGACGAGCCGATCGACCGCGACGCCGATGAGAATGCCGATGAGAATGAAGAGCGGCCACCGACTGCGTTGACGCGGCTTGTCGGCAGGCAGCGTCGCCAACAGCGCTTGATCGGTTACGCCATCCACAGTTTCCTCCCGGTTCGAACGAGGAAGTTCCGAGTTCGCTTTTTTGAAGATTTTAAATTCAGCCGCGGGCCCGGCAGCGTAAGAAGCATGCACATCTTGCGCTTTATTGGCAAGGCAAAGTGTAGCCAAAATATAGTATGGGGGAGTTTACGATCGATATTGGCTCAACGTTGATCTGAGGGTGCTGTAAAGCGATCGAAACCCGCGACCGCATCGGCATGACGAACCGCAAGTGGGAGCGCGCTCGCGTCATTTTGAACGGAGTCTTGGTCGGG
The DNA here is from genome assembly GCA_021323775.1 of Hyphomicrobiales bacterium. Taxonomy (GTDB): domain Bacteria; phylum Pseudomonadota; class Alphaproteobacteria; order Rhizobiales; family Xanthobacteraceae; genus JAJPKK01. Next base: position 939 of record JAJPKK010000204.1, on the reverse strand, counting down.
CTTTCTCGCCGAGGGGACGCATGACAGACGCGGACGCCGGGAAAAGGGGCGGGATGGCGCTCGAACGGTAATTCAGCCTTGCCGCAACGCCCCTTTATCTTTCACGGCCGGCCCACGATCGGCGTTCCGTCCTTGTACGTCGTGTTGCGTGCGTGCCAGGCGCCGCCAGGGGCGCCGCTGCGCAATGGCTCGACGGTCACACGCAACTCATCTCCGGGCTTGAGCGACTGGCTCGACCACCCGTCCCATTTAAGGCTGTTGGGGCTGTCGCCTTCGAGATTCCAGATGACGGTCCGCGCTTCCTTGCCGCCGACCTCCAATGCAATGAATGCGTGCGGGCTGACGAATTTGAACTCCCGAACGGTGCCGATCAGCTGAATCGGATGTTCCCGGTCAAACATCGCGAGTGAGTGGTGGGCGACCGCCACGCCGCTCGCGGCGAGAAGCCCAATCCCAAACATCAGGACAGCCAAGGTTCCTCGCAAGCGCCGATGTCTGAGTGACCTGGAATTCGCACATGCGCCGCCATGGCGCCTACAGGCTCCGCAAGCCCATCCGCCCTCGAAAGGCCGAGCGCCAGTGGGCGCGGCGCTTCGCGCCTTCGCCCACCCCACAAGTGATTCCAGTCGACCGGGAACCGCTACAGGCGGCGGCCGATGGCGCGCCGAGAACGCGCCTGGCGGACGCGGCACAGCGAGTCCGATCGGATGCTGCGGGGCCCATGTCGGTCGTTGGCCGCGCTCGATCGGCATCAACCCGACCGAGAAAAGCGCCAGGGCAAAGCTCCTGTGCATCGCGTTCTCTCCGCCTGGAATGGCCCGTGCGGGCTTGTTAATACTACTGAGTCAGTTTTCTGAGTCAGTTGGTCGCATATGATCTTGCTGTAGAATCAGGTGGTTGTCGAGATTCCTATCAGCGGGAGGCTGGAATGGGTCTCGG
>JAJPKK010000216.1 GCA_021323775.1 Hyphomicrobiales bacterium | reverse complement strand
CCGAGACCCATTCCAGCCTCCCGCTGATAGGAATCTCGACAACCACCTGATTCTACAGCAAGATCATATGCGACCAACTGACTCAGAAAACTGACTCAGTAGTATTAGCCGAAGGCATAATCCGCCGCATCCGGACACGATCGCGGATTACACGGCTGATCCAGCCCACGGCTCCGCCTTACCCTGCCCGGCTCGCAGGAGCGGACAGGGCGGCGGCGGGTGAGGAAGGGATGCGACCTCGCTCATCTCGCATTCCGTCCCAGATGAACGAGAGCGTGAGCTCCGAGTGTTTCTTTGCCCACTCGGCAATCGCCATCGGTCCCCCGACCAACAAGACGTAGTCGTACGGGCACGGCCTCTCGCTCGCCATGATATATTGGAAATGCACGCGGAAGAACTTCCAGCGCAGACGGCGGTAGCCTTCAGGCGAGAGCATGTCCTTGAACGGGACGCGCCAGGTCAGCGGGTTGCGCCGGCGCGCGCCGGCGCGTACGCCGATGCCCTCGACCGGGTCGAAGTTTATGAAGGCCATGACGTCTTTGCGGAACTGGCAGTCAACCCAGGCCAACGCCGGTTCGACGGCGAGACGGGCGACGATGTCACGCATTCTTTGCGCAGCCGGATGCAGGGCGACTGCCGGCATGACAGAGCCCAATGTCAACAGGACCAGACGGGCTCCTCTGCGACCGAGTTCCGGATCGAGTTCGAGAGCGCGCGCCACCGCCGCCGACGCGATGACGCAGCCCGCGCTGTGGCCAACCACAACGATCTCGTCAGCGGCATTCGCGCGGGCGACCGCCATGAGGTGCTGCGCGGCAATATCGATAACCTGGTCGAGCCAGGTCGCTCGGCCGCGGGCAAACCTCCGCAAGGTCACCCAGCAACTTGGGATCTGGATCGCTCCGAACCGGCGAGCGACAGGCCCCAGCGCGAGAAAGGATGCAAGCGCCATGACCATGGAGGTCACGATGCCCGCCGGCGTGGACAAACCGAAGCGGCTCGTCACCACGTATCCGGCCGTCATTCCAATCGCAGTTGCGAATGCCAACCAGAAAAGCAACACCGATTGAACGAACAGGAGGTGGAGGCCAAAGCGCCAGGATGCGCGAAAAATGCGCAATTGCGCGCCGCTCACAAGATCGCCGATGACCCAGCCGAGCGAGCGCGGGATCTGACGGATGAGCGGCTCGGCCAGATCGGACTGGATGAATTTGTCGAGACGAAGAAAATCGTAAGCGGTGGAAACGCGCCAATGCGGCGCGCGCACCTCGATGAGCCAGCGCGCAATATCTTCTGTCTCGAACTCAGCGGGCTTGATCTTCAGCGACACCGGCCAAATCCGGCGAAAACGATCACATTCCCGCTCCAGCAGGCGGTAATATCCTCTGGCGCCACGCGGCTCATAACCGGCGACGTAGATGATATGCCGCCGCCGGACAGCCCCGACGCCGATCTCACGCGCCGCCGCCTTACCCTCTGCCGCACGTGAGGCAGGGGAGGGCGGGGGGCCGCGAAGTGGCAGATCCATGCCGCGATACTCGACTACTGGCATTTTGATCCGCTGTTACGGCTGCGGCGGGCGACCTTGCCCACACGACGACCGCTCACATACGATCGAAACGCACAAGATGCCTAACCGATACTCTAGCCCGGGGTGGAGCGCGAGCGAAACCCGGAAGAGGCGTTGCCTCGTTGATTGACCGCCCCCGGGATTTCGCTGCGCTCAATCCGGGCTACAAAGGCTTAGCAAGACATGGATGGCCAAAACCAGCCCGCCATCGCTTCGGAGTAACGCTTTAAACGAGATATTATGGCCTCAGTTCGGCCAATGCGTGCCCAATGCACGCCTACCCCGCACCGAGCGCAACCGCAGTGTTGTAAGTCACGAAAGCCGCCACATAGGCCAGCGCCAGCATATAAGCGAAAGTAATGGCCATCCATCGCCAGCTCCCGGTCTCGCGCCGGATCGTGACCAGGGTGGAGGCGCATTGCGGCGCAAAAATGTACCAGGCGAGCATTGCCAGCGCCGTTGCGAGACTCCAGTTGCCGGCAAGCGCCTGGCCGACCTTTTCTACCGCTTCCTCGCCGCCCTCAATGGCGTAGACTGTCGACAGCGCTCCAACCACCGCTTCGCGCGCCGCCATCCCGGGGATCAGCGCGACGCTGATCTGCCAGTTGAATCCGACGGGCGCCAGGAGCGGCTGCAGCGCGCCGCCGATCATCGCGGCAAGGCTGTAATCGATCGCAGGCCCTTCGGCGCCTTCGGGCGGCCGCGGGAAGGAAGCCAGGAACCAGACCAGCACCATCATGGCAAAAATGGTTGTCCCCGCCCGCTGCAGAAAGATCTTAGCGCGGGTATACAGGCCGATTGCGACGCTCCGCACGCTCGGCAGCTTGTAGGCCGGCAATTCGAGCATGAATGGCGGGGTGTGGTCTTCGTACAGGAAGAAACGCTTGGCGACGAAGGAAACCGCAAGCGCGCTTGTGATCCCTGCCGCGTAGAGCGCGAACATGACCAACCCCTGCAGGCTCACCCATCCCCACAGGTAGGTTGCCGGGATGAACGCGGAAATGATCAGCGTATAGACCGGAATCCGGGCCGAGCACGTCATCAGCGGAGCCACCAGGATCGTGGTCAACCGATCGCGGGGGTTGTCGATGACCCGCGTCGCCATGATGCCCGGGATGGCGCAGGCAAAACTCGACAGCAAGGGTATGAAGGCCCTGCCGTGCAGACCCGCTCCGCCCATGATGCGGTCCATCAGGAACGCCGCGCGCCCCATGTAGCCCAGATCTTCCAGCATCAGAATGAAGAAGAACAGGATCAGGATCTGCGGCAGGAACACGATCACGGTGCCGACGCCCTTAATTACGCCGTCCTGAATGAAGCTTTGCAGCAGACCCTCCGGCAATGCGCCGTGGGCCGTCGCGCCGAGCGCATCAAAGACGTCCTGGATCAGATCCCCGAGGGGCTTCGCACAAATCCACACTGCCTGGAACATCACGAACAGGACGCCGAGCAGAATGAGCAGTCCCGCTGCAGGATGGAGAAGCACGGCGTCGACCCGCCCGCTTACCGTGTCGGGCCGCTTCGGCATCCCCACCGCGGCGCCAATGATCCGGTCGGCCTCTCGCTGCGCGGCACGCAGTTCGCCGGCCGTCATGGGCTTCCATGTATTTTCGCCCGCCGCCTCCAACGGGCCCGCGGCCATTTCGTCCATGCGCCGCAGCAATTCCTCCGTGCCGCCGCGCCGCACAGCAGTCGAAGTCACCACCGGCACGCCAAGCTCCGCAGACAGGCGGTCAAGATCGATCTCGACGCCGCGGCGGCGCGCAATGTCGATCATGTTCAGGACGAGCATCAGCCGCCGGCCGACGCGTTTGAGCTCAATCACCAGCCGCAGCGCCACCCGCAGGTTGGTGGCGTCCGCTACGCACAGCAGAAGATCCGGAGTGGCTTCGCTGGCGAGCCGGCCCAGCACCACGTCGCGCGTGATCTCCTCGTCCGGGCTGCGGCCGCGCAACGAATAGGTGCCGGGGAGGTCAACGAGATGAACCCGGTGGCCGGACGGCGTTTGCAACACCCCGGCTTTCCGTTCGACCGTGACTCCAGGGTAGTTCGCGACCTTCTGCCGGCTGCCCGTGAGGGCGTTGAACAAGGCGGTTTTGCCGCTGTTCGGAGTGCCAACGAGCGCGAAGTGCGGTACGCCGATTTCGGTTTGCGTGCTCATGCGGATCGCTTCGATGAAGAAGTCACCATGATCGCCATCGCCTCACGACGTCGCAGGGCGATTGTGGTGTCGTTGATGCGCACAGCTATGGGATCGCGGCCAATCGGACCTTCATGGAGGATTTTGATTTCGGCGCCCTCAACGAATCCAAGCTCCAGCAAACGGCTCTCGATTTCGGGCGCGGCCGAGCCATGGGTGTCTTCGCCGACATGAATTCCGTCGATGCGGCCGCAGAATCCGCGATTGGCCAGGCCCAGGGGGATGGGCGGTTCGGCGAACCCTGCAGTATCGGTCATATCGTCTCCCGCGCGGCCCGAGCGGCTTTGTTTCATGTGCGGCAGTTGCATGAGAGCGTCAAGGTCGAAGCCGCAAGAAGCTCGTCAGGTTGGAATGATTGTAAAAGGGCCGCCGGCGAGCTGGCAAAACGGTAAGGGGGCCGGCTTGAGCGCGACGCGCCATGGCCGCATGACAAGCCCTGTCCAGCCGCCGGCGGGCGGCTCTGTATTCATGCTCTGTATTCCGTACAGCTTCCGGGTCTTCTCAGTGATATGCTGCGGGTGCGCATGTGACATTCGATGTGACTTTCTGCTCAAATGCTGCGGGTCGTGTGGCGCAAGGCCGCCAATGCGCGTAGAATATACCTGTCCGTGCCCGACTCGTTGGGGGCTGCCGAAACCAGGGAGGACGGTCATGCGCATGATGCTCACAATCGCCGCGATACTTGCTATGTGTGTTGCATTTCCGGCTGCTGCAAAGAAGCGCGGGGCATCAGATCAGCCGGCCGGCACTGGCTCGACTTGTTCCGGATTGAGAGCGCTGTGCCTGTCGAGGACAGATTGCGGCGAACGTTGCTACATGCAACCAATGGTCTGCAATGCTCAATGGGACAATTGCATGAAATCAGGTTTCTGGTCGGGCGCCCTTATGAGTCGGCCGGCCGAACGCCGTTGATGCCGGCTGCCTGATTCGTCCGGTTGCCTTCGCAAGCATACGGCGCCGCAGTGAGAAACCGTCGGCGCCTTCGATGGAGATCAGACTCGGGCGGAAGCCCGACGGATCGATGCTGAGCAGGGGGGCTTTAGCGCGTGACCGCCGGGGCAAGCCGGGGCGCGTCGCGTCCATCCACGCCTTATTCGCTGAGGCGCCGCAAAGAAGACATGGATGCCCGCCCGCGCATGGCGCGGAGGGAGTGATTCGACCTCATCGGAACGTCCTGCAGGCTGCTGCAACGCACTTTCCGCCGCGGTGCAGTTCAGCTATCGGAAAGCCTCTCGACTGACATGCGGCTTTAAGGACTCCGAAATGACCATCAACGCCCTCATGATCTGTGGCAGCCTGCGCAAGGGATCGTTCAACCGCGCGCTCATGAACGCCCTGCCCGCTCTGGCGCCGGCCGGCATGGCGCTCACGGAAGCGCCGTCCTTCCGCGGCTTTCCGCTCTACGACGCCGATTTGCAGGCAAGCGCCGGCTTTCCGGCCGACGTCGTGGCGCTGGCCGATGCCATCCGGGCCGCCGACGGCGTCATCATCATTTCTCCCGAATACAATTGGACCATCCCGGGCGCGCTCAAGAACGCGTTCGACTGGGTGTCGCGCCTCGCCGACCAGCCGTTCAGGAACAAGCCGGTCGCGATTCAATCGGCCACCGGCGGACCGCTTGGCGGCGCTCGTATGCAATATCATCTGCGAATGGCCCTGACATTTCTCAATGCCTTCGTATTCGGCACGCCCGAGGTCTTCGTCGGCCTGGCGCAGACGAAGTTCGACGAAAAGACGCTGGCGCTGAAGGATGAGCCCACGCGCAAGATAATCGCCCAGCAGCTCGACGCTTTCGGGACTTTCATTGCGCGCGTGAAGGGTTGATCGCCGCGCCCCGTCATAAACCGTGGCGGATCGACCGGGACCGCTCTTGAAGGTAAGAAAGCACGACGCGAGCCTGTCTATCTGCCGTCGCAGCCGCGCTTGACAGTATCGGCCCGAGGCCATATTTCCCGATTGCTTTGGCACTCAATGGAGTTGAGTGCTAACAGCCCGCTCCCTTCGATCCCCAGAGCCCGCCCGTTGAGCGGCGACGAGGTCACCATGGCGAAAACCAAGTTCCGTCCTTTGCACGATCGTGTGGTCGTCAGGCGCATCCAGGCCGAGGAAAAGTCGGCCGGCGGCATCATCATTCCGGACACCGCGCGCGAGAAGCCGCAGCAGGGCGAGATTATTGCAGCCGGTCCCGGCGGTCGCGACGAGTCCGGCAAGCTGATCCCGATCGATGTCAAGGTCGGCGACAAAGTGCTGTTCGGAAAATGGTCCGGCACCGAGGTCAAGCTCGATGGCGAGGAACTCTTGATCATGAAGGAATCGGACATCATGGGCGTGCTCGCCTGAACACAGAAGACGTGCCGGAAGACGGAGGACGCAAGCGCGGTTGAGTTCGCGTGCTGATCTGACATCCGAAATCGGCCATTTGACATCCGTCACTTGAAAGGAATCTTAGGAAATGGCTGCCAAACTCGTAAAATTCTCTACCGAGGCCCGCGAGAAAATGCTTCATGGGGTCGATATCCTCGCCAATGCCGTGAAGGTGACGCTTGGCCCCAAGGGCCGCAACGTCGTGCTCGACAAATCGTTCGGGGCGCCGCGCATCACCAAGGACGGCGTGACGGTCGCCAAGGAAATCGAGCTTGAGGACAAGTTCGAGAACATGGGCGCGCAGATGCTCCGCGAGGTCGCCCAGAAGACCAGCGACAGGGCGGGCGACGGGACCACCACCGCCACGGTGCTGGCGCAGTCGATCATCCGCGAAGGCGCAAAGTCGGTTGCGGCCGGCATGAACCCGATGGACCTCAAGCGCGGCATCGACATCGCAGTGGCCACCGTCATCAAGGACATCGAGAAGCGCGCCAAGAAGGTTGGCTCATCCGCCGAGGTCGCCCAGGTCGGCACGATCTCGTCCAATGGCGACAGCAAAGTCGGCAAGATGATTGCCCAGGCGATGCAAAAGGTCGGCAACGAAGGGGTCATCACGGTGGAAGAGGCGAAGTCGCTCGAGACCGAGGTGGAGATCGTCGAGGGCATGCAATTCGATCGCGGCTATCTCTCGCCCTACTTCATCACTAACGCCGAAAAGATGGTCGCCGAGCTGGAAGACGCCCACGTTCTGCTGCATGAGAAGAAGCTGTCCGGATTGCAGGCATTGCTGCCGCTCCTGGAAGCGGTCGCGCAGTCGGGAAAGCCGCTGCTGGTCATCTCTGAAGACGTCGAAGGCGAGGCGCTCGCCACGCTCGTGGTCAACAAGTTGCGCGGCGGCCTTAAAGTCGCGGCTGTGAAGGCGCCAGGCTTCGGCGACCGCCGCAAGGCAATGCTGGAGGACATCGCGATCCTTACCGGCGGCCAGCTCATCTCCGAGGACCTCGGCATCAAGCTGGAGAACGTCACGCCAGCCATGCTGGGCCGCGCCAAGAAAGTGATCATCGAGAAGGAAAAGACCACGATCGTGGACGGCGCCGGCAAGAAGAAGGATATCGAGGCGCGGGTCAGCCAGATCAAGCAGCAGATCGAGGAGACCACTTCTGACTACGACCGCGAGAAGCTCCAGGAGCGCTTGGCCAAGCTCGCCGGCGGCGTCGCGGTGATCCGGGTCGGCGGCGCGACCGAGGTGGAGGTGAAAGAGAAAAAGGACCGCGTCGAGGACGCGCTTAATGCCACCCGCGCCGCGGTCGAGGAGGGCATCGTGCCGGGCGGCGGCGTGGCGTTGCTGCGCGCCAAGAAGGCGGTCGGCAAACTCGCCAACGACAACCACGACGTCCAGGCCGGCATCAACATCGTGCTCAAGGCGCTGGAGTCGCCGGTCCGCCAGATCGCCGAAAACTGCGGTGTCGAAGCTTCAATCGTAGTCGGCAAAATCCTGGAAAACAAATCCGAGACGTTCGGCTTTGATGCTCAGACGGAAGACTATGTCGATATGGTCGAGAAGGGCATCATCGATCCTGCCAAGGTGGTGCGCGCCGCACTGCAGGATGCGGCGTCGATTGCGGGCCTTTTGGTCACCACCGAAGCGATGGTTGCCGAAGCGCCCAAAGAAAAGCCCGCCGCCCCGCCGATGCCAGGCGGCGGAATGGGCGGCATGGATTTCTAGAGGCGCAACCGTTCACCGGCCAGAAATCAGCGAATTGAGAGGGCGGCCAAAGGCCGCCCTTTTAGCATGACCCAGTTTACAGTTGTGGGGGTGGGCAAAGGCGGCCGAAGCGGCGCCTCAGCGGGATGGCTGCGGTTCCTCCTTTGCCCGCGCGGTCCAATCCCGCAACACCGGCCGCGTGGGCAAAATCGCAGGTCGCGCTTGCCGCGATCATCACGGCCGTTGCGGGCGATTTTGCCCGCCCTGCGCGCTCGCCGACATGCCTGTGCCAATTGCGCCGGACAGAAGGGTTCAGCCATTGCGCGAGGCCTATGACGTCATCGTAATCGGATCGGGTCTCGGCGGCCTGACGGCGGCTGCGCTTCTGGCGCGCGCTGGGCGCAAGGTCCTTGTCCTTGAGCGCAGCAATTCCGTGGGCGGGGCGGCCTCCACCTACAAAGCTGGCGATCTCGTCATCGAGGCGGGCCTGCATGAAACCGCCGACCCGCGCGATCCGCGCGATCCCAAGCATGACGTGCTGGCGCGGGCCGGCGTGCTCGACGCGGTGGAGTGGATTTCAACCCGCGCCCTCTACGAAGTGCGCGGCGGGCCGGTCGGGGCGCCATTCGTGCTTCCGGAGGGCTTCGCCGCAGCGCGCGCCGCACTGCTGGGTCGATTTCCTGCGGCTCGCGCCGGAATAGCAACAGTCCTCCGCGATGCCGAGCGGGTCGCGACAGGGCTTGGTGCGCTCAGCCGTGGGGGCGCGGCTTTCTCCGATTTGCGGGAAGGCGCAGCGGCGCTCTTCAAGCTCAGGCCCCTCCTGCGCGACTGGCGGCGCTCGCTGAGCGAAGTTTTTGCCCGCGCTTTCGGGGACGACGAGGCCATCAAATGCGCTCTGGCCGCCAATCTCGCCTACTACCATGACGATCCCGACAGGCTGTCGTGGGTGTTCTTCGCGCTCGCCCAAGGCGGCTATCTCGGCTGGGGCGGCCGCTTCATCCGCGGCGGCTCGCAGCGGCTGTCAAGCGCGCTTGCGCGGGCCGTCAAGACCGCGGGCGGAGATGTCCTCCTGCGCAGGCGGGCGGTCGCGATCCGTCTTCATCGCAACGGGCGCGCGGCGGGCGTGACGCATACGGACCGGCAGGGCGAAAACGCAAACGAGCACGCAGCTCCGGTCATTATTGCCAATGCCGCGCCGGGCGTAATTGCCGAGATGTTGCCGGAGCCGGCCCGTGCCGCATTTGCGGCGGCCTATGGGCGACGCAAACCATCGATGTCAGTGTTTTCCGCGACCTACGGATTGTCGCTGCCGCCGGGCAAGTTCGGGATGCGCGCCTACGCGAATTTCCTGTTGCCGGCGTGGATGCGCAAGCTTTCCGATTACGGTCGCAGCGCCGCATTGCTCGCTGAGCTTCCGGCCGAGCAGACGCCGGTGATGACGGTGGTCGATTTTTCCGCGATCGATTCAGGGCTCGGCGGTCCGCCCTATCCGGTGTCGGTCGTCGGCCCCGACCGCCTCGCCAATTGGAACGGTCTCGACCGCGAAAGCTACGACTTAAAGCGCGACCTCTGGCGCAACGCCATCGCGGCCGCGATCGACCAAGAGTTCCCCGGCTTTGCGAGCCACGTCGTGGCCTCCGTGTTCAATACTGCCCATTCCATGATGAGTTATCTGGGCGCGCCGGCGGGCGCCATCTATGGATTCGCGCCCCTGCCGCCGCAAGGCCCGATCTGGCGCGGCTTCGAGCGCTCGGCGAAGACCGCCATTCCGGGGCTCTATCTGGCCTCGGCATTTGCCGGCTTCGGCGGCTTCACCGGCGCGATCAAAGCCGGCGGCGACGCGGCTGACCGCATTCTGGCGGAGACGTGAGGGAATCGGCGCTACCGCGTCTTTCCCACGAGCGCCATCGCATTCGCCACGATCTCCGCGAGACCGGCAGTGGTGTTGAGGCCGGCGATCGCGGCCGGGTCGCGCCACGCCGCCTCGGAAAGCTCCTCGCTGAGGCGAGGCTCCCCTGCGATCCATCTGGCCGCGAAAGGCAGGATGACGAAATGCCGTTCGATGCGGCCCTCGCCATCCCGCCCGATGGTTTCGCGATAGCCGGCAAGCGCCACCGGCTCGACCACAAGCGCCGTCTCCTCGCGCACCTCGCGCACCACCGCGTCGCGGAGCGTTTCGCCAAGCTCGACGCCGCCGCCCGGCAGCGTGTAGAGGCCCGCCGCGGGCGGCCGGGCGCGGCGCACGATCAGCACTTTGCCGTCGCGGATGATGGCGGCGCTGACCGCGAGGATGGGTCTTTCCGGGTAGGTTCCGCCGTCAGTCACGGATCCGCCACTCCGGCGAGCGCCAACGCGTCGTCGCCGTATTGTCGGCGCGCTTCGGCATAGATCGGCTTTACGGCCGCTGCGAACGCGTTGCGCTCCTCCGCGGTCAATTCCACGATCTCGCAGCCCGCCGCCGCAATGGCGGCACGCGCCTCCTCCTCCTCACGGACATGAAGATCGCGCTGAAATGCGATCGCGTCGGCGACGGCGCTCCGCATCGCGCTCTGGAGATCGCCCGGCCAGGCATCGAACGCGGCGCGATGCACAAAGATCGGCCGGGAGATGTAGAAGTGACTGGTGAGCGTGTGAAAACGGTGAAACTTATGAACCCCGTAGGTCACGGTGTTCGAAAGCGGGTTCTCCTGCGCATCGAGCTCGCCGCCTGCGATCATCGCGATCGCCTTGGTGAGGTCCATGCGCAGCGGCGCCGCGCCCAACAGTTCGAAGGTCCGCTCCTGAACCCGGCTGGGGAGCACCCTGGTCCGCATCCCGGCGAGGTCAGATGGCGAGCGGACGGGCCGCAGGCGGTTCGAGAGATGACGAAAGCCGTTCTCGAAGAAGCCGAGGATGCGGTAACCCGCCCGCTCTTCGATCTTCTCCGCCAGCATTTGCCCGAGGGCGCCGTCAATGGCGGTGCGAGCGTCCGCAATGGCGCCAAACAGGAACGGCAGATCGACCACGCCAAGCTCGGGGACCCGATCGGTCAGATAGCTGCTCGACTGGTAACCGAGCGTGAGCAGCCCGTGCTCCACCAGCCACAAGATATCCTGGGCCTCGTACCCGAGGTCCATGATGTTCCAGACGTATTTGATGTCGACGCGGTCGCCGAACTCGGCCTCCAGCCGATCGCCGATGCGCTGCAAGGCGCGGCTGAAGGAGGTGGTGGGCGGACCGTAGCCGCCCATGCGAATCTGCGTGGGTTTTCCCATCCGGCCCCCGGCTCGATCCGATAATTTCGATGATCTTTCGATGATCTGATGACGGTCATCATCTGGCCGCCTCTCATGCTAAAGAGTCTTTGGCAAGAGGGAAGACCATAGGGCTGGCCTCAAAGGCCCCGCAGATTAAAAAGAGGGAGGAACATGCGCAAATTGATAGTCGCCGCTGCTGTTTGTGCGGGAATCGTGGGCAGCGCAGGATCTGCCGCGGCGCAAACCTATCCGTCGCGTCCCATCATGATGATCGTGCCGCTTGCGACCGGCGGTTCGACGGACACACTCGCACGAATCATGGCCGAGGGCATGCGCCCCTTCCTCGGCCAGCCGGTCATCGTCGAAAACGTGACCGGCGCGGGCGGCTCGATCGGAGTCGGCCGGGTCGTGCGCTCGGCGCCCGACGGCTATACGATCGGCATCGGCCAATGGGGCACCAACATGGCGAACGGGGCGATCTACCCGTTGCAATATGACCTCCTGGCCGACCTCGAACCGGTCGCGCTGATTGCGAGCCAGCCGTTCCTCATCGTCGCCCGCAAGACCATGCCGGCGAACAACCTCCCCGATCTCATCGCCTGGCTGAAGGCCAATGCCGACAAGGCGTCGGAGGGGAACTCGGGAGTCGGCACCCCGAGCCACGTGGCCGGCATTCTGTTCCAGAACCTCATCGGGGCGCACTTCCAGATGGTGCCCTACCGCAGCGCCGGCCTGTCGATGCAGGACCTCGTGGCCGGGCAGATCGACGTGCTCCTGGACACGCCGGCGACCTCTCTCTCGCAGGTGAATGCCGGCACGCTCAAAGCCTATGCGGTGACCGCCAAAAGCAGACTTGCGATTGCGCCCGACATCCCGACGGTCGACGAAGCCGGATTGCCGGGATTCTATTTCTCATTCTGGCATGCCTTCTGGGTTCCCAAGGGCACGCCGAAGAGCATCACCGCCAGGCTCAACGACGCCGTCGTGAAGGCCCTCAACGAGCCCGCCGTCCGCAAGCGCCTCACCGACATCGCGCAGGACATCTTCCCGCGCGAGCAGCTCACGCCGGAGGCCCTCTCGGCCTATCACAAGGCCGAAATCGCCAAATGGTGGCCGATCATCAAGGCGGCCGGGATCAAGGCGGAGTGAGCCGCCCTCACTCCTTCGCCAGGTAGAAATAGCCCACCTTGTCGTTTGCCGGCGAGCCGAACCACATGCGGCCCTGGTCATCCATGAAGAAGTCGCGCATGGAGTTCTCGGCGCGCGGGTAGGGATATTCCACCACCTTGCCGGTATTAGGATCGAGGCGGCCGATCAGATCCATGTATTCGGACGAGTACCACACCATGCCGTCGCGATCGATGCCGAGCGCATAGGGCGTGGGCTGCGGGCCCGGGAGCTGAAACTCGGTGATGGCGCCGGTCTTGGGGTCGAGGCGCCCGATCCTCCCAGCATCGAACTCGCCGAACCACACAATGCCTTTGTCGTCGACCTGGATGCGGCGCGGCCGGCCATTCACGGTCGGCAGCGTGTATTTCGTCACCGCCAGGGTCTTGGCATCGACCTTGCCGACCTTGCCGTTGGGCGTCAGCTCGGTGAACCAGGCATTGCCGTCCTGGTCGAGCGCAATGCCGTAGCAGGTCGGCACTTCTGGGATGTGGGTGAACTTCTCGGTCTTCGGATCGAACACCGACAGCGCGCCCGTCGACCACACCATGCCGGTCTTGGGGTCGATGCGGACTGTGTGCTTGCCCACGGTGTCCTGATATTCGGTGATCTGTTTGGTCTGCGGGTCCCAGCGGCCGAGCTTGTTGGAGCCCTGCTCGGTGAGCCACACGCTGCCGTCCGGATGCGGGACCGCGGAGTGGATCGCGGCGGTCCCCACATTCGGCACCGGATATTCCGTCATGTCGCCGGTCACCGGATTGAGGTGTGCGATCTTGTTGGCGTCTCCGTAATAGGGCACCCAGAGCGTGCCGTCTTTGTCGGGATGGGCGCTCCACGGCATCCGGTTGGGACCGGGCGTGTCATATTCGACATAGACGATCTTCAAGGCTTCGTCGCTGATCGGCCGAACCTCGCTGCGGTATTGCGGCAAATCGGCCGGCGAGTTGGGCAGCTTGGAGTTCTCGCCGAACATCGTGTTCAGATACGAGACGACATTCTCGGCCTTTTGTTCATTGAAGCCAAAGGCCGGCCGCATGATGAAGTAGCCCATCGCATCCTTCATGTAGTTGACGCGGTCGCGCCAGCCGTCCTCGTCGCGCACCACCGCCGCCATGCGGCTCTCGAAGCCATGGCACGCCATGCAATGGGCGAACAGTTCCTCCTTGCCCCTCGCTTCAGGCAGAAGCTTCTTGCCCTGGTACATGGAGATATCGCTCCAGCGCACCATGCCTTGTTGTAGCGCCAGGTCCTGCGTGAGGTTCTGATCGGCGGTCAGTGTGATGCCGCTCTTCGGGTCAGCCTTGAAGCCGATGGCGCGCATTTGCAGACGGTATTCGCCGGCCGGCAGATTCTCGACGCGATACTTGCCGGCGCTGTCGGACAGCACGCTGACGGTGATCTTGGTCCTGAGGTTGCGGGCCTGCACAAAGGCGCCTCGGAACGGCTTGCCGTCCGGTCCGGTCACGGTTCCGGTGATGGTCGCGGCATCCGCAGCCGACATCGCTGCAATGATAGAGCCGACCCCGAGCATGAGACGCGTGGTGGCGCGCATGGGCATTCCTCCTGGATTGAAGCCATTGCCCGAAAGCTTAGCCCAATCCGATCACAGGCGCCATTCGCGCCGCGGTGCGGTCGTTCGCGAGCCAGGGCGGAGCGGTTATTTGCAGTCAGTAAGCCAAGATCACCGCATTACATCCTGTCCCAGCGGTGATCATCTGCATCATGATGCACCAGTCAGCTTGTGCTCCGATGCAAAATCCCAGCACACCGATGACGGCAACGGCACAGACCGCAGCAGAACGTGCTTTCAACATTGACTTTACTCCGACTAAACTAGACGGGATTTCCGCGTCGAATCACCATGACGTCGCCGGGCTCGTCCCGGCGGCGCCGAGCTGTTTTGACACCAGCACAAATAGCCGAGGCGGCCGGGACAAGCCCGGCCGCGGCGCGGGTGGAGGCGCCAAGTGCTTTAACCTGAGCGGAATGCGTTCTAGGTTGCCTCAACAACCTACAAAGGATTAAGCGAGTTCCTAATCTGCGGAGTCCGGGCACGGGCATGTGAAGCGATTGCGGCCAAAGCTATTCCTCCCGGGCGCAGGGCTGTTCAACGCTCTGAACTGAGTCCGTAGCGCAACAGTGTCTTGGAATTTGTGGCCTGGGATGGCTGGGGGGATTCCTGTGGGAGAAAAGTTCTGAATCTAT
>JAJPKK010000170.1 GCA_021323775.1 Hyphomicrobiales bacterium | reverse complement strand
TTAAACGCGCGCCAATCGCCCTTGACCGGCTGCCGCCGCCCGCAAGACTGCATCCAAGCGATCAAGGCCCTCGCCAAGGCCGCGCGCCCTTAGGGCTTCTGCACCCACTCAAGATTCAAAAGAGATTTCCACCGGGCCTGGCCCGACCTGCAGCGCATGAAACTTTCGGAATCACCCCCCTCCGATGCCAGAAATCACATCGAGGAAGATCAAATACTTAGCTGGTCGGGGCAGCAGGATTCGAACCTGCGACCTGGAGTACCCAAAACTCCCGCGCTACCAGACTGCGCTATACCCCGCCAGGGCCTTGATGGGCACAAAGAGCTATATGGCGACGCCGCGGAAACGACGCCAGCGTCGAGAGTGGATACACGCTTCGCCGCACGGTGGCAACGTAGTGTGCGCTGCCCCGCGCCCGACAACGGAGGGGAGTACTCGCGGCACGTTCGCCGGTGCGCCGTTGCTCACGCGCCGAGGCGCGGGCGCAACCTGCGCGGACCTCAGCGGCGCAGAACCGGCGTCGCGACCCGGTCACCTGGCTGAATGCCGAGTCTCCTCGCGGTCCCGGCTGCGACTTCGAGCACGGCCCGAACCGGCCCGCCGGAGGGTATGATCTTGAGGGATTCGGGTTCGGTGTTTTCCGCAATGCGGCGGATGCGGCCGTCGCTCTGAATGAAGATCATGTCCAGGGATACGTATGTGTTCTTCATCCACATGGTGACTTCCTGGTCACGCTTGAAATCGAAGAGCATGCCGGTGAATTCCGGCACTGAGCGACGAAACATCAGTCCGCGTTCGCGCTCCTCGTCGGTAACGGCAAGCTCGACCGAGAACACATGAACCCCGCTCTTGGAGGCGATCTCGAGCGTCTGCAGCTCGGCGCCGCGTGCGGCCGGGAGCACCGCCAGATACGCTACAGCCGCCGCGGCTAATGCGGCGCAGACGAGACGTTTCATCATGGACGTTTCATCTTGGATTTGTCGATGACCGGACTTATGCTCGCCCTTTACCCTATCGCGCGGCCAACCGCAATCGGAGTCGCTGCGCCAAGCCGCACTTCCCTGGGAGCGGGCGTCTCGCCTGCATCGTCGAGGTCCCTGCGGGAGACGACCGGGCTCTCAGCGCGTCGGGCGGAATAGCGAAGCGTATTGCGGCGGAGGCTACGGCGGACGAGGGCTTCGCCTCGTCCGCCCTGCGCGGAGCAGGAACGACTCAAGCAACGGTCGCGATCAATGTGAGGCGGGGAAATGTCCTCCGCCGTCCGGGCGGACCTCCGAGGCCATCATGCCCTTTGCGCCCTGGCCGAACCTCACCAGAACGGTCTGGCCGGGGCGCAGTTCCGTGATGCCGTAGCGCCGCAGCGTTTCCATGTGGACGAAGATATCCGGCGTGCCTTCGCCGAGCGTGAGAAAGCCGAAGCCGCGCATCCGGTTGAACCACTTGACGATGGCGCGTTCCAAACCGCTTGTCGGAGTGACCGTCACATGAGTGCGCGGCGCTGGCATTTGCGCCGGATGGACCGCGGTCGACTCATCCATGGACAGGATCCGGAAGGCTTGCAGACCCTTGGGCCGCTGCACGGCCTCGACCACAATTCGCGCCCCTTCATGAGCGGTCTGGTATCCATCGCGGCGCAGGCAGGTCACATGCAGCAGCACATCGGCCATGCCGTTGTCGGGGACGATGAAGCCGAACCCCTTGGAGACATCGAACCATTTGATCACACCCGAAATCTCGATGAGCGATGTCGTCGCATCGCCCATCAAATTGTCGAGCGAATCCGATTCCAACACGAAAGGTGTTCCTGACCCTTTGGGCCTAATTACATTCGTCGTCATGAGGACGCACAGTGCCGCCATTTTTGGCGCCTCTTTTCGGGCGCTTCGTGAATTTCTGATTCAACATACCATTCTCTGCGGCCTGGAAAAGAATGTTTTTTGTTGGTATTATGCACGCAATCGTACATTTGTGGACACCGCGATGCGCTGGTTGCGCGCCGTATAACAGCGCCAAGCGCTTCATATATTCGATATTTTCCGTCACGCCGAAACAGCAAACCACGTCAAACGGCGATGAAGGGTTCGAGCGTGCGCGCGATTTCAGCGCGAATAACGAGATCGGCCACATCGTCGAAATCGGTCGGGTCACGGTTGAGAATGACGAGGCGCGCCCCGCTCCGCTTCGCCAACAGCGGAAAGCCCGCGGCGGGCCAGACGACCAATGACGAGCCGATGGCGAGAAAGAGATCGCAGGCGCTGGCCAGCGCTTCGGCCCGTCGCATCGCAGCTTCTGGCATCGCCTGGCCAAACGAGATCGTCGCGGTTTTGATGTAGCCGCCGCACTCCTCGCAGTCGGGCGGTGAGCCGTGAGCCTCGAAGCGCTCTCTGACCCAGAGAAGCTCGTAGCGCCGGCCGCAGTCAAGGCAGGTGGCATAGGTAGTATTGCCATGCAGCTCCACAACCTTATCGGCCGCAAACCCGGAGGCCTGGTGCAGATTGTCGATATTCTGGGTGATAACCGCCGGGATCTTCCCCAAACGGTGCAGGCTCGCCAGCGCCAGATGGCCGCAGCCCGGCCGTGCTGTGGAAAACTGTTTGTCCATCGCAAAGCGTCGCCGCCAGGACTCGCTTCGCATTTGGGCACTTGCCATGAACTCGTCGAATGAAATGGGCGCATATTTAATCCACAGGCCGCCTGGCGAGCGAAAGTCGGGAATGCCACATTCGGTGGAAATCCCCGCACCGGTGAACGGCACGATGACATCCGATCCATTCACAAGGTCGCGCAGCCGCGCAATCCCAGTCTCAATATCAGCCGTAATCATGTCGCTTACGCCTGCCGCCCGCTCCAGGGTTGTCGCGAGCCTTGGCCAACTGTTCGATCGCAACTGTTGAATTCTGGCCAAAGCCCTGCAAAGCTTTCCACGACTTGTATCACCCAACCGAAAGGTCAGTCACGTGAGATATCTTCATACCATGCTGCGCGTTCGCGATCTCGATGCTGCCCTCCGGTTCTTCTGCGACCAGCTCGGGCTCATCGAGATCCGGCGGCGGCCCGACGAGAAGGGACGTTACACGAATGTGTTCCTCGCCGCGCCGCAGGACCGGGAGCTCGTCGAGAAGAGTCTCGCGGCCGGCCGCGATGCGCCGCTCATCGAACTCACCTACAACTGGGACACCGAGGACTACGGCGAAGCGCGCTATTTCGGTCACCTCGCTTTCGAGGTGGACGATATCTACGCAACATGCGAGCGCCTGATGAAAGCGGGCGTCACCATCAATCGGCCGCCGCGCGATGGCATGATGGCGTTCGTGCGCTCTCCTGACCGGCAGTCGATCGAAATCCTGCAAAAGGGCGCCCCGCTGCCGCCCCGGGAGCCGTGGAAGTCGATGCCAAATACCGGGAGGTGGTAGGATGCGGACGATTTGACGAGCCCGCGCCAGTCAGCGATGCTCCGGCGCGGGCCCCTTCCGACCGTTGCCGCTGCCAGCCGGGACGCCCCAAGGGCCGGCCCTGCGGAGGTGGGGGAAGGGAATGAGACGTCCGGCGACCGCACCGTTCCGTGCGCCGCGACCCGGGGCAGCCCGTGGCAGCGGCCCGAAGCCTCGCGAATTCAGACCATTCCGGGTTTGCACGCGATTACGGTAACGAGACTGGCAGGTTTGCTGTGCCGTCACCAGACATCGCCGCCCATTGCCGTGGGCAATTGACGCCATCGATGCATTCGCGCGGCATGCGCTCGCACGGGTTACTTGCCGGACGCGCCAAACGCCTCTATACGTCGCCTCGCCTGAGTTGCGCCCGTCGTCTAGCGGTCTAGGACATCGCCCTTTCACGGCGGAAACACGGGTTCGATTCCCGTCGGGCGCGCCACTTCGGTACAAAACTGGGCACGCCAAAACCCGCCGTTTTCGCGCTTGAAGCGGCGGCGAGCGTGCGCAGGAGCACGCTTTTCGACCCCATCTGTTGCGGCCGAAGCGGCCGAGTTCGACATTGTTGATATGCGGCGCGGTTCCCCTCTTGCAGACGAATATGAGTTCATGCCGCGACCGGTAGAGCGATCCCATGCCGGCATTGGTCTTGCTCCACACGCGGAGGTTCTTGGTCTCGGAATAGAGATCCCCGGTGCTGTCCAGCAGCTCGCGGAGTTTCGTCCGGCGCATGCACACGAAATGGATCGCGCCGTCGTCCGAATAGGCCGCGGCATGGCCGAGCGCCGTGTGCAGGAAGGCCGCGAATTCCGCGCTCGACATCTCGCCGCAGCCCATCGCAAAATCGCCGTGGGCGACGGCGCCGAGCCCCGAGAC
>JAJPKK010000249.1 GCA_021323775.1 Hyphomicrobiales bacterium | reverse complement strand
TTAAACGCGCGCCAATCGCCCTTGACCGGCTGCCGCCGCCCGCAAGACTGCATCCAAGCGATCAAGGCCCTCGCCAAGGCCGCGCGCCCTTAGGGCTTCTGCACCCATTCAAGATTCAAAAGTTATTGGTATCTTCGACATCAGTTTTCTCCTGAAAGGTCCTGACGGAGCACCGATGCTCGGTCGGGATGCCTGCGGCATCCGACAGCTTGCTCGCGGAATGGAGCGCAAAAGCCCTGTCACCGCGGTGACAAGGAGGCCCTCAGTCTCTGCGACGCCGCCTCAAAAGGCCCCTGATTTACCCGCGCCGCACGCGTAGCATTCCTGTCACACAGCGGCCCTATTTTGCCGTCGCGGGTCGAGCGGTTGCGGCAGGGGGCGATCGCATTTTTCAACTTCCCAGACAGGAACAGGAATAGAGGAGGCTTGGCTCATGAAATGTCCGATGCTTTTCGGCTGCCTGACGGCGGCCTTTGCGGTGACGGCGGCCGCCGCCGACGATGGCCGCTCAATCAAGACGGTCTTCGTGATCGCCATGGAAAACCACAACTGGACGCAGCCGGCCAACCAGTTTTCCGGTCCCATCCAGCAGATTTTCCAGAACCCCAACGCCCCGTTCATCAACAGCCTGGTTAATGGAACCGCCGTCGCCACGATCAATGGACGCCAAGTCAAGATCAGCCAGCAGGTGGCCTACGCCGCGAACTACCGCAACGTCCTGGCCACGGCCAGCGGGAATAATCCCCATATCCATCCGTCTGAACCCAACTACATCTGGGCGGAAGCGGGCTTCAATTTCAACATATTCAACGATGCTGATCCCTTTGTCCCGCAAGGCGGTCCTACCGTGAATCAAGTCAACAACCTGGACAATCAGCTCCATCTTGTGCGTCTGTTGACCCAGGCGGGAAGGACCTGGCGGTCGTATCAGGAAGACATTGACTTGACGACGGTCGCCGGCCAACTGACCAACGTTGTCCTGCCGAAGAGCCAGTGGACGGTTCCGCTCGCCAGCTTCTCCGGAAGGTTTGCCTCCGGCGTCAATCAGTTCAACGGCTCGACGCAGTTTAACTACGCTGCAAAGCACAATCCCATGGTGTTCTTCACGGACAGCAACGGCGGCGACGATCCGACGCCGGCCAATCCGTTGTCCCGCCACTATGCTCCGTTGCAGCAGTTGTTTGTTGATCTGGCCCGCAATACCGTGGCCGACTACAACTGGATTACGCCCAATCAGTACAACGACATGCACACCGCGCTTACGGGCGGCTTTCTGGGCCTGACCGGAGACGCGGCCAACATCCGCCAGGGCGACAACTTCCTGAGCATCGTCGTTCCCGCGATCATGGCGTCCCGCGCCTATCAGGATCGCGGCGCGATCATCCTCTGGTGGGACGAATCCGAAGAGGATGCGGCGAATGACAACCCCGACGACTTCAGTCACACCATTCCCGAGATCGTGATTTCCCCTCTGGCTCACCCCAACGCGAACGGCGTCCCGTTTGCCAGCCCGGTCCTTCTCACGCATTCGTCTGATCTGCGCACCATGCAGAAGGTCTTCCACGTGACCAGGCCGCTTTTCCTGGGCGACGCCGCACACGCCAACGATCTTTCGAGCCTGTTCGCCGAAGGCGCGATTCCGCGCGATGATGAGGACGATGACGATGACGACAGGCACTGACGCAGGAAACGTGTAGTATCACGGCGGCCGGGCCTGCCCCGGCCGCTTTTGTTTGCGTGGCGCAGCGCCTCGGTGGGGCGCCCACTCCTGGACAAGCTCAGAGCAAAGCGTGGCCACCTGCCCGTCCCTACTAATCCCGGCAAGCGGGCGAGGGCAGAGAGGGGGCAGGGCGCGGCGGCCATCCTTCGACAAGGTCTGGAGCGCGCCCGCCGGGCCCGGCCTTTGGCCGGCCAGGCGGCAAGCCTGGCGCGCCTGCATTCTTCCCCACCGGCGCAGGCTTCAGGCCAGGCCTTCTTCAATTAATCCTGATATTCGCTGCGCGGATCACCGGCCCCCAGCGGGCAAGGTCGGCGTCGATGCGGGCGCGGAACTGTGCGGGCGTCCCGGGGATCGGCTCCATTAATTGCGCGGCGAGCTTGTCGCGAATGTCCGGCGCCGTGATGACCTCGCCGACTTCGCGTGCGATCTTCGCTACGAGTGCGCCGGGCGTTCCGGCCGGCGCGATCAGGCCGTTCCAGGCGTCGGCCTCGACATCGATGCCGCTCTCGCGCAACGTCGGAATGCCGGGCAGCAGCGCCGAACGTGCGGCGGTCGAGACAGCGAGAATCTTCACCGCGCCGGACGCAAGTTGCGGCGTCACGGCGATCGCCGGCAAGCAAACCATATCGACATCGCCGCGCAGCAGCGCCGTCATCGCCTGCGGCGAACTGGCGTAGGGGACGTGCACGATCTGCGTGCCGCTTTTGAGCGCAATCGCCTCCATGGCGAGATGCGATACCGAGCCATTGCCGATCGAACCGAAATTGTATTTGCCGGGATTGCGCCGGAGCAGTTCAACGAGTTCGGACACCGTGCTGACGCCGAGCCGGGCGTTGACGGCAAGCGCGCTCGGCTGCGTCGCCACCAGGGTGACGTAGGCAAAGTCCTTGCGCGGATTATAGGGCAGCTTGGCGAACAGCAGGGCATTGATGGCGAGCGGCCCAGCGATGCTCAGGCCCAGCGTGTAGCCGTCGGGCTCAGCCTTGGCGACCGCATCGGTGCCGAGATTGCCGCTCGCCCCTGGCTTGTCCTCGACCACGAACGGCTGGCCGAACTTCTGCGCCAGCCGGTCTGCGATCATGCGAGCCACGAGGTCGGGAGTCGATCCGGGACCGAACGGAACATAGAGCTTGACGGAGCGGGTGGGCCAGTCCGGGGCAACGGCCTGGGGGCGCGCCGCGACGGCGCAGAAGGCCGCGCAGATGAGGGCGAGGGCGGCGAGCAGATATCGCGGCATGATGTTGTTGAATCTCTACTCCTCCTCCAGCCAGCTCGCCCATTTCGGGCAGCGCTCGCGGATGAAGGCGTCCATCGCGTCGGTGGCGGCTTGCTGCGGGTTGCGCGAGCGCCAATCCTCCAGCAGGTTGTAAGCAAACTCGGCCGGAGCGTCGGCGGCCAGTTGCTTGAATTCCGATTTGGATTCGTGCTCAAACCGGTAGATGCCGAGAATGACCGCCATGCAGTAGGCGGCTTCCTGCTCGGCCATGCCGAGTTCGTGATAGCGTTCGACCTGGTCGAAAAACGGCTGCAGCTCCTCCTCGATGATGTCGACCGCCGCTTCGTCGGGGGACGCCCCGCAGTCGCGCGAGGCGCCCGCCTGGTCGAGACAATCCTGCGCATCGATCAGGTCGAGTGCGTCGAACACCTCCTCGGCCACGTCGTCGAGGCTGAATTCAGTCAACAGACTCATCGCTTCGGCGACGATGGCGTCGCGAATGTCGCCGCCTTTCCGGCATAGTCTCTCGACGATTTCCAATGCCTGCTCGGACGTCAGCTTGCCGATCACGTCGGTCATCATGCGGGATCCCTCTCACTGCCCGGGCCGCCGCATAAAAGCACGGGAACGTGCCGGATACAAAGCGCCCCAGGCGAGCGCATAGCATTGCGATGAGCCCAACGCTATAAGTGCTGCACAATGATGAAAGCCGGGCGGCTTGCGTCTGCGCCGGCCTTCGCCTCTACTGCATGAAAAAAATCAGCCCGACGGAGATTAAGACAATGGGCCTCCTTGTGCTCGTTCTCGGCTTGATCCTGTTTCTTGGCCCCCACGTGTTCGTGACGCTGCGGCCGCAGCGCGCTCTCGCGGTGAAGCAACTCGGCGAATGGCCTTATAAAGCCTTGTTCGCCGTCGTCTCGATCGCCGGCCTCTATGTGACGGGCAAGGGCTTCGGCATGTACCGCGACGCCGGCGAGATCGCGCTGTGGTCCCCGCCCTATGTGATGCGCTACGTCACCCAGCTCCTGATGTGGCCGGCCTGCATCTGTGTGGCCGCAGCCTACCTGCCCGGCGACATCAAGCGCATCCTCAAGCATCCGATGTTGGTCGGCGTGAAGCTGTGGGCGGCGGCGCATCTGCTCGCCAACGGCGACCTCGGCGGCATCATCCTGTTCGGCGCGGTGCTGGCCTGGGCGGTCTACGACCGCATTTCGCTCAAGCGCCGCACCGATCCCGGCGGACCGCCGATTCCGCTGGGCGGGCGCAAGAACGATATCGCCGCCGCCATCGTCGGCACAATTCTCTATCTTGCGCTCGGTCTTGTATTCCATCCGCTGGTGGTCGGCGTGATGGTGTTCGGCACGCCCGCATTTGGAACCTGACATGTCGCTCCATCCCTCGCAAAGCCCCCCCGCGCCGCAGCAGCCGGCGCAGAAGCGCCTCACTGCGCCCGATATCCGCGCCCGCAAGGGCCTGGCCCCGATCGTGATGCTCACGTCCTACCATGCCCATACGGCGCGCATCCTCGATCAGCACTGCGATGTGATCCTGGTCGGAGACTCGCTCGGCATGGTGATGCACGGGCTGGAGACCACCATCCCGGTGACGCTCGACATGATGATCCTCCAGGGTCACGCAGTCATGCGCGGGTCGCGGCGCGCGCTCGTGGTGGTCGACATGCCGTTCGGCTCCTATGAGGTGTCACGCGAACAGGCCTTTACGACGGCGGCGCGCATCCTCAAGGAGACCGGATGCGGCGCGATCAAGCTTGAGGGCGGCCACCGCATGGCAGAGACGATCAGGTTTCTCGTCGAGCGCGGCGTGCCGGTAATGGCGCATGTCGGCCTCACGCCGCAGTCCGTCAATGCGCTCGGCGGCTTCCGCGCGCAAGGCCGCGATCCGGCGGAGTGGGCGCCGATCGCATCCGATGCCCGCGCCGTGGCGGACGCCGGCGCATTTGCGGTCGTCCTGGAGGCGATTGCCGAACCGCTTGCGGCGCAGATCACCCGCGAGATCGCCGTACCCACCATCGGCATCGGCGCAAGCCCCGCCTGCGACGGGCAGGTCCTGGTGCTGGAGGACATGCTCGGCCTGTCGCCGTGGGTGCCCAAATTCGTCAAGCGCTATACGAGCCTCGCCCCGGCTATTGAGACGGCCGTCGCTTCCTACGCGGCCGAGGTGAGGAGCCGCAGGTTCCCGGGGCCAGAGCATGTGTATACGGTGAAGAAAGGGGAGGCGTAGGCTTTCCCAAGACCGATGGTCGCAGCCTCCCGGCGATTGTTTGCCACGCCAGCGCCACATCGCTATCTTAGGGGCCGCTTCAGCAGTGATTCCGGCTTTGCCCGCTTGTGCACTTTAAGCTCTGGCGTCGCCACGTGAATCGGGCCGGCGGCGCGCTTATATGCCGGCGTGACCCAGCCATGCCGGGACGTGATGTAGCGCACTTTCCCTGCCTGCCGATCGCGCGCGCGGCAGGGGAGGCAGGCGGCGGCGCGACGAGAGCATGCGCCGAAACGGCGGAGAGGTTCGTGTCGGATATTTTCACGGAAGTCGATGAGGAAGTACGCCGGGAACAGCTTAAAAAGCTGTGGGAGCGCTACGGCAATTACATCGTGGCCGCGTGCTTCCTGGTCATCGCCGCAGTGGCGGCATGGCGCGGCTATGACTACTGGCAGACCCGCCGCGCGGCCGAGACCGGAGCGGCCTACGATGCCGCGGCCCGCTTGGCCTCCGAGGGTAAGCACTCTGAAGCCGAGGCCGCCTTTGCCAAGATCGCCGCGGACGGGACGCCGGGTTATCAGGTTCTGGCCCGGCTGCGCGAAGCCGCCGAGATTTCCGAGCGCGATCCCAAGGCGGGCGTTGCCGCCTATGACAAGATCGCCGGCGAAACGACCAGGCAGCCGCTGATCAGCGAGCTTGCCGCTATCCGGGCTGGATTCCTGCTGGTCGACACCGCAAAGCTCGACGAGATGACGCAGCGCCTCGAGCCGCTGGCCCAGCCCTCGGGCGCGTTCCGCCACACCGCGCGAGAACTGCTGGCGCTTTCGGCCTGGCGCAACAGGGATACCGCCGCGACGCGACGCTGGACGGACGCGGCCAAGAACGATCCGGAAGCGCCTTCAGGCGTGCGCTCGCGCATGGAGGTGCTCGCTTCTCTGCTCCCCGAAGCCGGCAAGCCTTAAGGAGACGCCGATGCGATGGCCGACGCGACGCCCTGCACGTTTGGTCCTTGCTGCGGTTGTCGCCGCTGCAGGTCCGGTTCTTTCGGCCTGCGACTCGCTCGATGCGCTCGATGTATTTGACACCAAGAAGAAGCTTGCAGGCGAGCGCAAGCCGGTGTTTCCCGATGGCATCCCGGGCGTGACTTCCGGCATACCCCCCGAACTGGTGAAGGGATATCGCGAACCGGAGGGCGGAGGCCCTGACCCAGCCAAGGCCGCCGCCGAGGCTGTCGCGGAACCAGCCGCAAAGCCGAAGAAGGCCAGGCCGGAGCCAAAGCCTGCGGTTCAGCGCACGGCCAGCAAGCCTGCGCGGAAGCCGCCGGCGGAGTCTGATGCTGCAGCGACGCCGACCCGCACGGCGGCCCCGGAGCCCGCCCAGCCGCCGCCGCCCCAGGCCGCCCCTGCGCCGTGGCCAGCCGTACAGCCCCAGGCGGCGTGGCCGGCATCGCAAGGCGCCGTGGCGCGCTGAGGGCGCCTCTGCAGCCCGGATTGAGCGATAGCGAAATCCGGGATCACGCTATCCACACGGCGGCTCTGTTCCCGGGTTTCGTTTGCGCTCAACCCGGGCCTGGGGCGGAGGGATTGGTTTCGCTTTTCGCTCAACCCATCCTACATCGCTCCCATGAGCCTCACTGTTGCGATCGTCGGTCGGCCGAATGTCGGAAAATCGACCTTGTTCAACCGCCTCGCCGGCCGTCGCATCGCGCTGGTGGACGATACGCCCGGCGTCACGCGCGACCGCCGCGAAGGCGCGGCGCGGCTCGGCGATCTGAACTTCACAATCATCGACACGGCGGGCCTGGAGGAATCCCGGCCCGAAAGCCTCGCGGCCCGCATGCGCGCCCAGACCGAGGCCGCAATCGCGGACGCCGATGCCGTGTTCTTCCTCATCGATGCCCGCGCCGGCATCGTGCCGGACGACCGCGTGTTCGCCAACCTGCTGCGCCGCTCCGGCAAGCCGACCATTCTCGTCGCCAACAAGGCGGAGGGCCGCAACGGCGCGGCTGGCGCTTACGAGGGTTTCGCCCTTGGCCTGGGCGAGCCGGTGGCGATTTCGGCCGAGCATGGCGACGGTCTGGCGGACCTCTACGACGCGCTGCGCGCTGCCGTGCCGCCTCCCTACCCTCCCCCGCCCTCCTCCCTGACCCTCGAGCGCAAGCGGGGGAGGGAAGGGTGGGGGCCAGAGGGGGGTGGGGAGGGGGCTGCCTTCCCTGATGACGGCAAAGAGGCGATTGGGCCTGGGACGTCCGCTTCCGCAGCAGAAAAGCCGATCCGCATTGCCGTGGTGGGCCGGCCCAATGCCGGCAAGTCGACGCTGATCAACCGCCTTGTCGGCGAAGAGCGCCTCGTCACCGGCCCCGAGGCCGGGATCACCCGCGACGCCATCGCGGTGCCGCTCGCGTGGCAGGGGCGGCGCTTCCTGGTTTACGACACCGCCGGGCTGCGGCGGCGCTCCCGCATCGAGGAGAAGCTCGAGAAGCTCTCCGTCGCCGACGCGCTGGAGGCGATCCGCTTTGCGGAGGTGGTGATCCTGCTGATCGACGCCACGGCCGCATTCGAGGAGCAGGACTTGCGCATCGCCGACCTCATCGAGCGCGAAGGCCGCGCGCTCGTGCTCGGCATTAACAAATGGGACCTCAAGGATGCCGCGCCGGGCGCGATCGCCAAGCTGCACGAGCGGGCCGACCATCTGCTGCCCCAGGTCAAGGGCGTGCCGGTGGCGGCGGTTTCCGGTCTCACGGGCGTCGGGCTCGACCGCCTGATGAAGGCGGTCATCGAGATCCACGCGCTATGGAACAGGCGTATCCCGACCAGCGCGCTCAACCGATGGCTCGATGAGGCGCTCGCCGCGCACCCGCCGCCCGCCGTATCGGGCCGCCGGCTCAAGCTCAACTACGTCACCCAGCCGAAAACGCGCCCGCCAAGCTTCGTGCTGTTCTGCACCCGCGCCGACGCCGTCCCGGACAGCTACCGGCGCTACCTGGTCAATGCGCTGCGCGAGGCATTTGGGCTGCCCGGGGTGCCGATCCGGCTGACGATGAGGGAGAAGGCGAACCCTTATGTGGGGCGCCGGGTCGGAGCCTCACTCACGAGGCGGTCCAGGGATCGATGAGAGGGAGGCCGAGGCCCTCGAAGCCGCCGACATCGCGCGTGGCGAGATTTGCACCCGCAGCCAATGCAGTGGCGGCGATAAGCGCGTCAAAGGCCTCAATGGGCCTGCCAGCGCGACGGCGTGCGGTTACGATTTCGGCGTAGTGGTCGGCCGCAACGTCATTGAAAGGCAGAACGCGGCCGGCAAGCTCCTCCGCGAACATTGCTTCGGCTGCCGCAATCAGAGCGGCGCGCCGCCGGCCGTCTGGCAGGGCGACGATCCCGTAGAGAATCTCCGCCTTGTTGACGCTTGTGGTATAGAGCTGCGTGTTCGGATGCGCCGCAACCCAGGCGACGACGGCCGGATGCGGATTCGGCCGCATCAGTTCGGAAATGACGTTTGTATCGAGAACGATCACGGATCCAGCACCGGAGGATTTCCGATCGGCACCGGCGGATGGGGCTCAAGGCGATCGACGCCGCCGAACGGGAGGAAGCGACGGCGAATCGCCTCGGCTAAATTCGTCTCGCGCTTCTCTTCCCCTCCCAACGCCGCGCTCAAAATATGGCGGAGCTCAGATTCCATAGAGCGGCCGTTGCGGGCCGCGCGCACTCGCAGCCGCTCCTTGAGCTTTGAATCGACGTTGCGGATGGTGAGTGTGGCCATCGGCGTTATCTCATTGGGTGCATCCATTGTAAGCATTGACTGCAATGTTTGCAAGCCGAGCGGGCGTTTTTCGAAGTGGGCAGGCTTGTAGCCTGGAGTGACCGAAGCGAAATCCGGGAGCAGCTTGGCCAAGATAGCGACGCCGCGGTTTGAGGCACCGGCAGCCCCGGGTTTCGCTGGCGCTCAACCCGGGCCGCAGAGGGCTACAGGAGGCTACAGGCTCCGCCATCACTCCGGCCGGCGGAACGACATCAGCTTGCGGCTCGGGAAATCGTAGAGCCGGCCGGTCTCGGAAAATTCCGGCAAGCACAGCTCGACAATCTTTTCCGCCGCCTCCTCGGGCGGCGGCAGCGTCATCGGGTCTTCGCCGGGCATCACCTGGGCGCGCATGCGGGTGCGGGTCGGGCCCGGATTGAACAGGTTCACCCGCACCGCCGTCCGCTCGGTCTCGGCCGCGTAGGTGCGCGCCACCGCTTCGAGCGCGGCCTTCGAGGTCGAATAGACGCCGCGATAAGGGCGCATATTGTGCGCCGCGCCCGATGTTATGAATACGGCGCGGCCGGCGTCGGAGCGCTTGAGCAGGGCGTCCATGGCGCAGATGAGCTGCCAGTTGGCGGTGACGTTGACCTTCATCGCCTCCTCCCAGTCCTTGAGGGGGATGTGGTCCAGCGGCGAGGAGGGGCCCGCAATCCCGGCGTTGCCGATGAGAATGTCGAGGCGGCCGTAGCGCTCGCCGAGCGCGCCGGCGAGCCGCGCGAGCCCTTCGAAGTCGGTCACATCGAGCGGAACCAGCGTGGCGCTGCCCCCGGCCGCCCGGATGGCGTCGTCGAGTTCCTCAAGCCCGCCGACCGTGCGCGCCAGCGCCACCACATGCGCGCCGGCCTTGCCAAGCGCCAGCGCCGTCGCAGCGCCGATCCCGCGCGACGCGCCGGTGACCAGGGCGATGCGGCTGGCGAGGGGGGAGGGGGGCATTCAGATTCTCGCGGTGCGATTTCCGATGTCGCTCGCAATGAGCATCTTCGCCCATGAGCAAGGAAGCGATTCACGTGGCAAAATATCTGTCGCGTCCTCGCGTGTTATTATTAGCCTTATCAAAGCGTACTCGACCTTCAGCCATCATTTGTCCAAGTATGGTCCAAGTAAGAAAATTCCGATGACCTCCACGGTTCGATTCAAGTCCAAGCATTGTCGCTATTTCAACGTTTGTTAGCCCCTCAGGATGCTGCGCGAGCAGATCGGAAATCGAGTCTTTTATTATGTCTAAGCCCAGGCTAGCGCGCTCCTTCGGAGTGTCCATAACTTTTCATCCTTGCGTGAAATACGTAGATCAATCCACGTATTTCATAACGGCGCCGCTTTTGAATGTTGACTTCGGCCACGTATCAGCGTAAGGAAATGCCGCCGGGTGGTCTCCCAACCAAAGCCCCGGCGGCATCACACAAGCGATTGGAGAACCGCTATGAATGTGAATGTAACCGTCCCGGTTAGCAGCGTCAATTTCGTCGATGTTGAGCAACCTCAGACGCCGTCAATGGCGGCGCAGGAGGAAGCCTCCAACACCGGCGGAATTGCACTTCCGGGCGTTCTCTTCAAACAGGGGTCACGGTACTGCATCAGCACGGCGATTCCATTTCGGCGCGTCCGGACCCGAATCCAAGTCGACTCGGCAAAAGAGAAGGGAAATGTCGCCGACGTTCAAAACGCGACAAACCGGCCGGTAATGCCGGATCACGTCAGCACCATTGCAAATTACATCAAGGACAACGTGGGAGGACGGTACATTCTGCCTCCGATGACGCTTAACGTGCAGCACAGGATTTCCATATATCGTCCTCACTACGTCGGCGCGGGCCATTTCGGCGCGGTGTTTATCGTAATCCCAGAAACCGCCCGACTCTCGGTCACGGACGGTGGCCATCGAACCAATGCGATTATTCGCGCCTACGAAAATATGAGTGAGGATCAGCGCGCCGAATTCGATAGTGACGCGATTGCCGTTATGATAACCCTCGAAGGGCAGCGTAATCAGATCCACCAAGACTTTGCCGATTGCTCCAAAACGAAACCGCTTCCAAAATCGCAATTGGCGGCATACGACCGGCGCAATCCTGCGAACGGTCTGGTGCTTGACATCGTCGAGCGGTGCAAGTTGTTCTACGACAAGATCGACAGCACATCGAAATCGCTGAGTGTGCTTAGCACGAACCTGTTTCTTACAAACCAGGTCCGCCAATTGGTCAAGGAATTGCTTGTCGGCGATTACGCCATGGCCGACAGCCCGTTTGAAGACAAGGCGAAAGAGCTTCTTGGCTCGAATGAAACGGATCGTTACAAGAGCGATCGGGATAAATTTGTCGAGTTCATTGATATTGTCACCGATGCGATAGCGGTCCTCAAAGAAATCGCCTCTTTGCCTCCCGGGATTCCCAGAAACATAATTAAGGATCGGCGGCAGGAAGGCTGGATTTGCCTCACGGCGACCGGAATGGTCATAATAGGCCGTATCGGATATGAGTTGTTCCGAGATTCGCGCTCCGATTGGCGTCAGATTGCAGTTCGGTTGGGGCAGATCGATTGGAGCCGAACCGGCAATCTATGGCAGAATAATATTGTTCGCTCTGGAAAAATGACGACGCAGCGCGCACCCGTTCGCATCGCCGTCGAGAAAGTGCGACGCTCTATGGGCCTTCCTCCCAACCCGAAGCTTGACGCCGAGGTTGGCGAGTAGCGAGGGCTTCACGGCTGCACGCCTCGTGGTCATGCATCGGGGGCGTGCGCTTAATATTCTCGCTCGACTTGGACCATGCGTGCGCCAATCGATCATCCTGGCGGGGAGGAACCCATGCCCGAATATGCTTTCGATGCCACGGTCAGGATCGCCATCCGCGTTTGTGCTCTCACGGAGCAAGATGCGCGCGATCTGCTTGACCGGCATCTGGACTGTGCAGACGCCATTTTCGGCAAATGGCCTGGCGGCAAACCGATTAAGGCAGAGGCCTCGCTGTGGGACCGCCCGCGCGTATTTGAGATTGACG
This sequence comes from Hyphomicrobiales bacterium, assembly GCA_021323775.1. Classification (GTDB taxonomy): domain Bacteria; phylum Pseudomonadota; class Alphaproteobacteria; order Rhizobiales; family Xanthobacteraceae; genus JAJPKK01. The sequence goes on along the minus strand of JAJPKK010000249.1, from coordinate 6,876 downwards.
GCGAGGAGTACGTGCCGGCCGACGACAGTGACGAAGATTGCATCCGCCGTGCCGAGGATGACGGTGCAGTGTTCGAGCGCAACCGCGAAACCGGGCACTGGTCCGTGCGAAGCGATGACGAGGAGTGGGTCGTGACAAACGCCACGTCGCAAGCTGACGCGGCACGCCGCTACTGTGAGGAAATGGGGGTCTGAAAAGCCAGCTGTTTTGAAAGGGGGCAGGCCATGCGGAGCGGCCACCCCGCGATCGCCCGCGGCCTTGATCGCTTGGATGCTCTTTGTGGCGGGCGCACACCGGCTGTTGCCGATGTGCGCATCTTAGATTCCCCGATCTCGGCTGAACCCGAGACCGGATGGCGGCCGGTCAAGGGTCCAGACCGCTTAAGCGGCGCTTGGGCAGCGCGAAAAGAACGCGCTGCCCAAGCGCCCTTGACCGGTTGCCGCCGCCCGCAAGAATGCATTCAAGCGATCAAGGCCGTTTCCAAGGCGCGCGCGCCTTACGGCTTCTGCGCCCGCTCAAGGTTAAACAGAGGGTTACTTGCACCTACTTATGATGGCGCTCGACGAAATTACAAATTCAGGTATATTATTAATCTAAGTCTTGCTTCGCCTATCCGATTGGCGCATTTAGGCGTTCATGACTGCTGACGTGTCCATCGCCGCCGCGCTGTTCGCCGGCGTCCTCAGTTTTCTTTCTCCCTGCGTGCTCCCGCTGGTGCCGCCCTACCTTGTCTATCTGGCCGGCGCCTCGCTCGAGCGGCTGGCCGACGCCGAGCCGGAACCGATGGTGCGCGCGGACACGGTGTTTGCGGCGCTCTTGTTCGTCGCCGGCTTCTCAACCGTGTTTATCGCATTCGGGGCGAGTGCAAGCGCCATCGGGGCGCTTGTGCAGGCGTGGTCGGGAGAGCTTGGCATCGTGGCCGGCATCGCCATCATCGTCATGGGCCTGCATTTCCTCGGCTTCACCCGGTTCGCTGTGCTGATGCGGGAAAAGCGCGTGCCGATGTCGCGGCCGGTCGGGCTTTGGGGCGCCTATGCGATGGGGCTCGCCTTTGCCTGCGGCTGGACGCCGTGCATCGGGCCGATCCTTGCCGCCATCCTGGCGGTGGCGGCCTCCAAGGAGACAGTCACCAAGGGCGCCGGGCTGCTCGCCATCTATTCCGCCGGCCTCGGCATTCCCTTCATCTTCGCAGCGCTCGCCGTCGAGCCCTGCGCCGCCTTCATCGCGCGCTTCAAGCGCCATCTGGAAATGGTTGAGAAGGCGATGGGCGGACTCCTCGTGCTCACCGGCATCGCATTCCTCACCGGCTTCGTCAGCGAGGCAAGCTACTACCTGTTGGAGTGGTTCCCGGCGCTGGGACGGATCGGGTAAAGGGCGCTCGCCCTCCCGTGGCTGGCAACCTGGATTGAGCGCAGCGAAATCCGGGCGCGCAGCCTCCTCGCGGCAAGCCCGTCCCCGGGTTTTGCTCGCGCTCAACCCGGGCTACAGGTCGCCAAGCGTGCGTCTCTACTCGTTGTTTTCGAAATAGCTTATCTTGCCGTCCGGCCCCTTCTTCCAGGTGTAGAGCACGTAGCGCTCTTTCTTCTTGCCGGCGATGAGATAGCCGTCGTTGGAAACATCACCCTTCTTGTCGAAGGAGATGCCGCCAGCCACGGTGTCGAACACCTTGCCCGAGTGCATCACGTCGGCAATCTTCCTGGGATCGAGCGACTTCGCCTGCTCAGCCGCCTGCTTGATGATCTGCACGGCAGCGTAGCTGTAGAGCGTATAGGCCTGGGGCTCGAAACCGCGCTTCTTGCGGAACAGCTCAACGATCTCCTTGTTCCTTGGATTGTTGCGCGGGTCGGGTGAGTAGGTCATCAGCGTGCCCTCGGCGCCCGGACCCGCGATGGCGGCGAACTCGTCGTCGGCCATGCCGTCGCCGCCCATCAGCGGCGCCTTGACGCCCTGGTCGCGCATCTGGCGCGTGATCAGGCCGCCGGTGTCGTGCAAGCCGCCCCAATAGACGAGGTCAGGATTTGCCGACTTGATCTTGGAAACGAGGGCGGTGAAGTCCTTGTCGTCTTTGTTGACGCCCTCGAACATCACCTCCTTAAGGCCCTTTGCGTTGATGGCCTTGCGGGTCTCCTCGGCGAGACCTTGGCCGTAGGTGGTCTTGTCGTGGATGATGGCGACGCGCTTGCCTTTGAATTTCGCCGCAATGAGCGCGCCGGCCACGATGCCCTGCTGGTCATCGCGCCCGCAAACCCGAAAGATGTTCCACATGCCAGGGCGGTCGGTGACCTTGGGATTGGTGGCGGCCGGGGTGATCTCCAGGATGCCGTTCTCAAGGTAGACATCGGAAGCCGGAATGGTGACGCCGGAGTTGAAGTGGCCGATGACGAATTTCACGCCGTCGGCCGCGAATTTGTTAGCGACCGACACGCCTTCCTTGGGGTCGGCGCGGTCATCGCCCACGCTCAAGGTGAGCTTCTGGCCCAGGATGCCGCCGGCCGCATTGATGTCCTCGACGGCCTGCTCGACGCCGTTCTTGAGCTGAGCCCCGAACGCGGCGCTGCCGCCGGTGATCGGTCCGCCGACCCCCAATTTGACCTGGGCCTGCGCGCAAGTCGCAACCGCGCTCACCAAGACTGTCGCCAGTCCGAACGTCAGACCGATCGCGGCTCCCACACGTTTGATCCGCATTGTCGCTCTCCCTGTCAGGTTGCCCATTCGACAAGAGTCCTGTGTTGCAAAAGTCGCGCCGTTTGGCCGCCTCGCGACGCTCTGCCGGCCGGGTCTCTGTAGCCTGGCCGGAGCCGCCGGCTCCGGCCTTTGGCCGGCTCGATGATAAACTTAGGCCCCGTCCGCGAATAAGTGAATCGGCAGTGGCGCATTTTTTTGTCGGCAGGGATTCCCTGGGAGTGGCGGCCGGTTACCAGATTTGGGCGATCGATCAATCGGCGACTCGGCTGCGGTATCAAACGCTCGCTCCAGTATTGGACGAACGCGGCCGTCGGCGTTTTGGCGCGGCGGAGGCGATTGCGGCCGGGCGTGAAGCTCGCGAAGAGGCGTCGGGAATGGCCCAGATTCGCTCCGCCGCAGCAGCGAGGAGCGATCACCATTTCCGATGTGCTGGCGGCGCCTGCCGGTGAGCCGCGCGATGATATGATCCGGCAGTGGCGCGCGTCGGTGTGGGTCGCATGGGCCGAAAATCATGCGCATGTGAAGGCATTGTTGCGGGAGGCGCTGTCTTCCTCAACCGGGAGGGCGCAGTAAAGCCCTGCCGGTCCCGGATTACGCTTCGCTTCACCTGCGCTACATTCCAGCCCCTTGCGAGCCGACGAATATCAGCGCTAATGATCCTGCGAAACCGAGAAGCTGTGCGGTCTGCGAACTACCGCACCGGGGAGGCAGCTTTGACCAAGACCATCAGGGGCGTGACATTCGAGGACGACCTCGACAACGCGATGGGGCTCAAGTTTTACAACCTGTCGCACCGGTTCGGCTATCAGTCGCCCAACTGGCCGTATTTCGAGGACGTAAAGATCGAGCGCATCCACTACATGGCGAAATCGGGCGTGCTGTCGCAGCGCATCACCACGTCCATGCACAACACCACTCATATCGATGCGCCGGCCCATGTGGTCCAGGGCACGCCCTTCATCGACGAGGTGCCGCTCCCGCATTTTTTCGGCTCCGGCATCGTGGTGTCGATCCCGAAGAAGAAATGGGAGCCGATCACCTATGACGATCTGGAAAAGGCCGCCGGTCCGCACGTGCGGCCTCGCGATGTCGTCATCGTCAACACCGGGTGGCACAAGTTCTACGACGACAGCGAGGACTATTTCTGCCGCGCGCCGGGCTTTGTGCCGTCGGCCGGCGAATGGTTCGTGGAGAAGAAGGTCAAGGTGGTGGGGCACGACACCCAGGCCAACGATCATCCGCTGGCGACCGCCATCGGGCCGCAGCGCAACGGGCCGCTGCATCCGCATCTCGCCGAGGAGTACAAGCAGTGGTCGGGCGGGCGCGACTGGAAGGAAGACTTCCCCGAGTGGGAGCCGGTTCACCGCATCCTGTTCCGCAACGGCATTCTGGGCATCGAGAATGTGGGCGGCGACATCGACAAGGTGACGGGCCGGCGCTGCACCTTCGCGTTCTTCCCATGGAACTGGGAGCGCGGCGACGGCTGCATCGTCCGGCTGGTCGCGATCGTGGATCCGGCGGGCGCCTATCGCATCGAAAAAGGAGAGGCGTTCTAACGCGCGTCGCTGCCAAGCCCCGCGGGTGACGAGGGGACGGGATCAATGCAGGGGAGACATTCTAAATGGAGGTCAGACGTTTTGCCGAGGCAAAGCGCTACGAGGCGCCCAACCACCGCGATTACGCATCGCTCCGCCTGTTCGGCCTCGACGCCGGCGGGCCGAAGCAGTTCGTGGTCGGCCTTTCGTACTTTTTGCCAGGCGGCGGCGCCGGCCCCGATGCGTCGCCGACCGAAAAGGTCTACGTGGTTCTCTCAGGCGAGCTGACGGTGATCGCGGGCGGCAAGGAGACCGTGCTCAAGGCCAACGACAGTTGCTTCATCGGCCCCAATGAGGAGCGCGAGATCATCAACCGCGGCAACGACGTGGTGACCATGATGGTGGCGATGTCGGCGCCGAAATGAGCGTGGGCTCGTAGCGGCCTTGTAACCCGGGTTGAGCGGCGGCGAAACCGGGAACGGCCTCGCCACCGCGGCGCGCTAGCCCGCATTTCGCTTCGCTCAATGCGGGCTGCATCTCCACGCTTGCGAGGAAACCACATGTCCGACGATTTCCTGAAAAACCCCGCCTCTCTGTTCGACGTCCGGGGCAGGACCGCGATCGTAACCGGCGCGTCGGGCGCATTTGGCTCGCTCGCCGCCAGGGTGCTCGCCGGCGCCGGCGCCAATGTGGTGCTGGCGGCAAGCCGGGAGGATGAACTCAGGAAAGTCGCGGCCGAATGCCAGGCGCTTGGCGGCAAAACCGCGATCGTGGCGAAGCGGCCAAGCTCCGCGGAGAATTGCGACGCGATCGTCGCGGCGGCGGTGACGGCGTTCGGCCGGCTCGATATCCTGGTGGTCGCCTCCGGCCTAAACAAGGTGTCGAAGATCGTCGACCAGAAGCCGGAGGATTTCCTCGACGTCATGGACGCCAACGTGACGCAATCCTGGCTGATGGCGCGCGCCGCCACCCGGCAGATGCTCAAGCAGGGCAAGGACGAAAACGGCTTTGGCGGAAAGATCATCCTGACCTCCTCGGCGCGCGGGCTGCTGGGACATCCAGCCGGCTATACGGCCTATTGCGCCTCGAAATCCGCGGTCGACGGCATCACCAAGGCGCTGGGCTGCGAGCTGGGCGAAACCGGCATCACGGTCAATGCGCTGGGGCCGACCGTCTTCCGCTCGCCCCTGACCGCGTGGATGTACGAGGACACCGAACGCGCGCGCGAGGTGCGCAAGGGCTTTCTCGCCCGCGTGCCGAAGGGCCGGCTCGGGGAGCCTTCCGATCTCGCCGGCCCGCTCCTGTTTCTCGCCTCGCGGGCGTCGGATTTCTACACCGGGCACATCCTTTATGCCGACGGCGGATATACGGCGGGGTGATGACTAAGCCCCGCATTGCCGTGATCGGCGCCGGACTGATGGGCCACGGCATCGCCCAGGTGTTCGCGCTCGCCGGCCATGACGTCGCCATTACCGACAGCCATGCGCCGACGCTGGCGAGCGCCAAGGATCGCATCCTCGCCAACCTCAAGGATCTCGGAGACGATGTCGCAGCGCTTGAATGCATCCGCGTCTGCGCCTCCCTCGCCGAAGCCGTAGCCGAAGCGGATTTCATCGTTGAGGCGGTGCGCGAGGACCTCGGCGTCAAGCAGCAGCTCTTCGCCGACATCGAGCGCGCCGCGCGGAAAGACGCAATCTTCGCCAGCAACACGTCAGTGATCCCGATCACGGCCATCATGGGCGGCCTCGAAAACCGCGGCCGCGCGCTCGGCACCCACTGGTGGAACCCGCCCTATCTGGTGCCGCTGGTCGAGGTGATCGCGACCGAATGGACGACGCCCGCGGCGATCGACTTCACGATGAAGCTCCACGCCGCCGCCGGCAAGACGCCGGTTCACGTGAAGAAGGACGTGCCGGGCTTCGTCGGCAACCGGATGCAGCACGCGCTGTGGCGCGAGGCGATCTCGCTGGTTGAAAATGACATCTGCGCCGCCGAGACCGTCGACACTGTGATCAAGGCCGCGTTCGGCCGCCGCCTCGCAGTACTTGGTCCACTGGAGAATGCCGACCTCGTCGGCACGGATCTCACGCTCGCGATCCATCAAACCGTGCTGCCGGCAATCGATTCGCGGCCCGGTCCGTCGCCTTATCTTGAAAAGCTCGTCGCACAAGGCAAGCTTGGCATGAAGACCGGCGAAGGCTTTCGCACCTGGACGCGCGAGCAGCAGGCCGAGCTGCGCGCCCGCGTGCTCCGTCACCTCAAGGCGGCGCGGGAGCGCGGGTGACAGCGACGCACTCCCCGCGCCCTACGATCCCGTGTGGGCAACGCCCCAATCTCCCGCTTGCGGGAGGGGGGAACGTGTTGCGGGAACCAAGGATAGTCACAGCACGCACATAACTGCTTTTACTTCACTAGTGCGCCTTGCGCGCCAGGAACACACCAGGAAGACAACCTATGGTTGACAAATCCTTCGGTGGCTATATAGTGGTTTGGCTATGCTGGCTACCAGGGAGATCACGCAAGGACATCACAACAGCCTCAGATTTTCAAAAATTCGTAACTGCCCAGGTTGTGCCTTTGCCGTCAACTGATCCGCAACGCGCTCATTTGGATTTGCGCGTCCTGCGTGAGGGCCTGGATGACGTTCCAGCCTTGC
>JAJPKK010000105.1 GCA_021323775.1 Hyphomicrobiales bacterium | reverse complement strand
TATCACCTGAGCCGCCGGCCTATCCTGGGCACGACAGATCTCAAGGAAATCGTCACGCAGCTCGCGCTCAACCCTTATGCGAAGTCCGGCGTCTTTGCCTGCCATTGCGGCAGTGTAGCCAATGGATACACATTCGCATAGCGGCGACTACGGGATGCCGGGCTGGGCTAATAGGACTTTATCGAGACGATCTTTGCCCGACATGAGAACGACGCTTCCTGCAAGAACATCAGTCCAAAAGAGAGCGGACCCGCGCCGCGATGAGCTGCAGCATGGCGATATGGCGCTTGCGTCCACGCCTCACGGCATGCCGCATGTGCGCGGCGGCTGCCGCCCGCTTCCTCCGTCTCGCAGCATGCACTCGAGCTTTGCTGCTGTGGCGTTTTGCGGAGCCAATCTGCGGAGCGGCTGACCGCCGAGCATGCGCGAGAGCACCGCCTCCGTCGCTCGCAGCGCGCGGCAATGCGCTTCCATCCGCTGGCAATGGTTTCGCATTCGGTCGAGCAGCAAATAGCCGCGCGCGGCTGGCCCCTTAGCCAGGCCGCGGCAACGCTCGATTCAATGCATCCAACATGGTGCGCCTCTTCATACTGAGCGCCCACCACCATTGCCAGGACGTCATGAAGGCACGGCTATGAGGCGGCATCGTGGCAAATGGGACAGGTAAAACGCAAGCAATCGCGAAGCGTTAAACGCGAGAAACGCGAGCGCAGGCGGCAGACGTGATATACGGGCCCAATCATGAGCGTTGCCACAAACGCCGGACACATAACTCGAAATTCCGGCGTCCGCATCGCTGATTGCGAGAGGCATATTCCCCGTTCTTCGCCGGCATCCTATCCTCTCGTCGAAACCGAGGAGTGCCCAATGACCCCACCCGCAAGCGCCGGCGCAAGCGAACTGCAAATCGACGTCGTGTCCGACGTGGTCTGTCCATGGTGCTTCATCGGCAAGCGTCGACTCGAAAAGGCGATCGCGCTGAAGCCCGAGATTTCCGTGAGGGTGCGATACCGGCCCTATTTTCTCAACCCCTGGGTGCCGCGGGCCGGCATCAGCCGAGCCGAATATCTCACCACCAAGTTCGGCTCTGTCGACCGTTACATGGCGAACGCCCAGCGCATCGTGGCGGCGGCGCGTCAGGAGGGCCTCACCTACAATCTTGATGCGATCGCACGGCAACCCAACACGCTCGATTGTCACCGCCTCATCCGCTGGTCGGGCGAGAGCGGCGATCCTGCGCGCATGAAGCAGCGCCTGATGGAGCTTTATTTCGCCGAAGGCGCCGACCTCTCCGACCGCGAAGTGCTGGTCGCGGCGGCGCGGGACTGCGGCATGGACGCTGACCATGTGCGCCAGCGGCTCGCCGGCGACGAGGATGTCGAAAGCGTCTCCGCCGAAGCCGAGCAGGCAAAGGCGGCGGGCATCGACGGCGTGCCCTGCTTCATCCTCGGCGGCATCTTCGCGGTGTCCGGCGCACAGGCGCCGGAATACCTCGCCGACGCCATCGACCGCGCCGTCGCCGAGCGCGCGAGGCGCGAGGCGGCGGAGCTGGCGCAGGGGTAGGGTCGGGCGCGCGACGCGAGGAAAAGGGCGCAGCGTCCGCAGAAAGCGGCCTCACCGCCAAGGGCTGATGGGGCAGCCGTGGGGCGATGCTGGTAGCGCGACGATAATGCTACCAGGAGATCTTATATGCGCGCCATCTCAGTTCGGCGGCCCTTTCTGCGCGAATATAAGATGGCGAAAGATCAAACTCGCTATGCACGTTATTCAGGCAACCCCGCGATCCGAAAGCCGTGCTCCAATCGCGCCCGATCCTCCGCTCGCACAAACAATGCCAAGTCCTTGACTTTAGAGATGCAAAAACTTGGATCAAGGTTTAGCAGGCGTGACATAGCGTGGCGCGCACCATCGCACTGGCCCGCAAGAGCATAACTCATTGTCGCAATGCGCAGGGCAGGAAGCCAATCCGGCTTCTCGCACAAGGCCCGCTCGGCCCATACCGCGCCCTCTTCAGGCCGGTCGGCAAGGAAATGGGCGAACGCCATACCGGTGTGCATTAGAAACATCATTTGATCAAGCGGACTAAGTCGCAGCGCCCGCTCAAAGTCCGCGATGGCCAACTCAGGATCGCCAAGATGGGTTCTTACTGAGCCGCTGAATAGCCAAGCGGAGGCCAGATTCGGATTGAGTGCGCACGCTCGCTGGATGAACACGGCCGCGGCATGCGGTTCTCTGCCGATGCTATCAAGTACGGATCCCGCAGTACAAAGCGCGACGGCATCATTGCCCGCCATCTCGATGGCTCGACGCGCAAGCCGGACGGCTTCAGCTTTTTCTCGTGGAGCATCTGTCATCCAGCGATTCACCGACCGATAGCCATAGCATCGCGCCGCAAGGCCGTAGGCTGTCGCAAAGCCAGGATCGAGTTCGAAGGCCCTGGAGAAGAGTTGTAGAGCTTCGCTATTGGCGTTTTTGCTATACTGATTATAACGGGCCATCGCTCTCAGAAAGTAATCATACGCGTTCAAGTCTTCGGTCGGCTTGCGCATAACTCGACGAATTTCGGCCTGTTCCAGCTTGGGCACGATTGCCGTGACGACGTTCGCAGTCACGCGATCCTGGAGATCAAAAATATCCTCCACAGGTCCATCGAACCGATCAGCCCACATATGGGCTCCGCTCTCGGCATCAACGAGCTGCCCGGTAATCCGCACCAAGTTGCCGGCCTTTCGCACGCTGCCTTCAAGCACGTAACGCACGCCGAGCTGGCGACGAACCACCTTTACGTCGACGGCACGCCCCTTGTACGTAAAGCTGGAGTTGCGAGCGATGACGAACAAGCTCGAAAAACGAGATAAGGCCGTAATGATTTCCTCTACGACGCCATCGGAAAAGTATTCCTGCTCAGGATCTCCGCTCATGTTGGTGAAGGGAAGCACAGCAACCGAAGGCTTATCTGGTAGGCTTAAGGGCACTTCGGGGCGCTCGGTCGTAGCGCGCTGGGCAAGCACGGCGGCGTCTTTTCGCTGTTTGCGCACCGCGCCGACAAAGCGTACGCCCTTGCGCGGCAACGTCCTAATCAGGTGCTGCTTCTCGCCGCTATCGCCAATTGCGCGCCGGGCGGCATTGAGCCGCGTCGTCAGGGTCGAGTCTGAAATTGCTCGGCCGCGCCAGACCGCAGCGATTAGGTCGTCCTTGCTGACGACACGTTCGCAGTTCTCTATCAGGTAGGCGAGCAGGTCGAACACCTGAGGCTCGACCGCGATCGCTGCGGCGCCGCAATGCAATTCGCGTCGATCCGTATCCAATGTGTAATTATCAAACAAAAACAGCAATTTAAGTCTCGTCTGCACATGCAAGCGTTCATCAAGCTATAGCACACCTTCCGATAGGGATGGACGAGAAATGAAGCCGGACTAAAGCGGAAATCAAGCCCCTCTTAAAGCATGGCTGCTTGGGTGATGGCACCCTCATGGGTACCTCGACAAGCACAGGGCAGAAAAGCACCACTGAAATGCGCTTGGGCCCAGCATCGCCTGATTGGTAAGGAGCGATTACCATGCAACGACGTCAATTCTTGCGAGTTGCAAGCTTGTGCCTCGCGACAACGGCAATTGCGAAACCCGCCATCGCTCAGTCTAATCCGGCAATCAAATGGCGCCTCACGTCAAGCTTTCCGAAGTCGCTCGACACGTTGTACGGCGCCAGCGAGACCATCGCGAAATACGTGAGCGAGGCCACGGATCGCCAGTTCGAGATCGAGCCCTTTGCAGCGGGAGAAATCGTGCCGGGGCTCAACGCGCTGGATGCGGTCAGCAACGGGACCGTCGAAGCATGCCACACGGCGCCCTATTACTATTTTGGCAAGGACCCTACGTTTGCTCTCTTCTGTGCGGTTCCATTCGGACTCAATACGCGCCAACAGAATGCCTGGTTTTATGACGGTGACGGCCTAAAGCTGATGAATGAGTTCTGTCAGAAATTCAACGTGTATTCTCTGCCGGCTGCCAACTCCGGATGTCAGATGGGTGGATGGTTCCGCAAGGAGGTGAAGGAAGTTGCCGATTTCAAAGGACTGAAATTTCGCATTGGCGGCTTTGCCGGATTGACGATTCAAAAGCTCGGCGGCGTCCCACAACAGATCGCAGCCGGAGACATTTATCCAGCGTTGGAAAGGGGCACGATCGACGCTGCGGAATGGGTTGGTCCATACGACGATGAAAAGCTCGGGCTTAACAAAATAGCAAAATACTACTATTACCCGGCTTGGTGGGAAGGCTCCACGGCCAACCACTTGATGATCAATCTCGGTAAATGGAACGAACTGCCGAAGCGCTATCAAACCATCGTCGCCGGTGCTGCCGCCTATGCCAATGCGGAAGCATTGGCAAAGTACGATGCGCGGAACCCCGCTGCGTTGCGCAAACTGATCGCTGGCGGCACCGAGTTAAGGCCATTTTCGGCTCCAATCATGGAAGCGTGTCTCAAGGCGTCGAACGAAGTAAATACTGCAACCGCTGCCACGAATCCCGACTTCAAGAGGGTGTTGGAATCGATGCAGGCGTTCCGCAACGAGGAATATTTTTGGTGGCAGGTAGCAGAGTACGGCTACGATACATTCATGATCCGTTCCCGCGGCCGCGGCTGATCAAAGGTGCGCGGCGCTTGTGCCGCGCTACGCTACGGACCTTCAAGACGACGTAATCATTCTTGCCTGAGGGATTTGACTGGAATGAGCCTCACTCGACATGAGTTTTTGCGATTTGCAGGGGCCACCATTGTCCTGTCCGCGTTGCCCGGCGTCGCAGCGGCCATTGAGTACCCCCAGCGGCCGGTACGCTGGATAGTTCCGGCTGCTCCCGGCAGTACGCCCGATATCATCGCACGACTATTGGGCCAGTGGCTGACGGAGCGGCTCGGCCAACCGTTTATCATTGAAAACCGTCCCGCCGCGGGTGGCAATCTCGCGACCGAAGCCGCCGCTCACGCGCCGGCTGACGGCTACACTATTCTTTCGATAGTGGCGAGCACATTGATCAGCCCATCGCTCTACGAAAAGCTCAACTTCGATTTTGTCCGCGACATAGCGCCCGTCGCGAGCGTCGGTCGCTTTCCTCATGCAATTTCTGTGCACCCAACGGTTCCAGTCAACACGATCCCCGAACTCATTGCGTACGCCCGGGCCAATCCGGGAAAACTGAACGAAGGTTCGCTCACCGGAGCCTCGGTCCACATGGCAGCCGAGTTGTTCAAAATCGCGGCCGGTGTGGATATCGTCCACGTACCTTATCGCGGTGGGGCAGCCACGATAACCGAGGTGTTGAGCGGAAACGTGCAGGTCAGCTTCGACCTTGCGGGGTTGGTGGCTGAGCACATCAAGGCAGGCAGGCTGCGGGGGCTGGCGATAACGACCGCTGAGAGGTGGGAGGGACTGCCGAGCCTGCCCACTGTCGCCGAGACGGTGCCAGGCTTCGAGGTGAGTTCCGCGGGTGGGGTCGGCGCGCCAAAAAATACTCCGGTCGAGATCATCGAAAGGCTCAATAGTGAGATCAACGCTGGTTTGGCCGATGAAAAGATCAAGGCACGGCTCACCGATCTGGGGGCGACCTCGCTTGTGGGCTCACCGTCCGATTTTGGCAGATTCATTTCTGCGGAAATTGAAAGGTGGGGGAAGGCAGTCCGCGCGGCGAACATCAAGGTGCAATAGGCACTCTCGTTTATCCTTCTAGCAGCAAAGTCCGTCGCGGATCAATCGCGCCAAAGTCAGCTTTGGCTCCGATTGCTCCTGCGTTGACACACGATCGCGGCCCATGGAGAATGCCCGAGGAAAATGCGGGCCCATGCTGCCGCTGCGCCCGCCATTCGCGTTGCGGTTCGGGCACCTGCCTCTCGGGTACATTCTCCCCGGGGCGAACACGGCGACCCCGAACGTCGTTTTGTGGAAACGAATTCCCGCTTTTTTCGTGAATGAAATCAGTGCCGTGAGGGAGTCGGAGCGCCCCGGTCTGCCGCCGGCCGGCATCGGCGATGCGCCGGTCATAGAGCGCACCCGCCGCCGCGGCTTGAAATGTCGCAGCCGCTGACCTACCAGAGTCCCAGTGCAGGCGTGGCGGCGTTGGCAGACTGCACTGCGTTGCGCAGGAGGTCGCATCTTTGCCGGCCGTCCCTGCGCCTTTGCCCACCCGGCAACCCCAAAGGGAATTCCACAATGCCCTCCGATGTCGTGATGATGGATGCGGGCGAACTCGCTGGCGCGATCGCCGCGAGGAAGGTTTCCTGCGTCGAAGTGATGGCCGCCTACCTCGACCACATCGACAGGCTCAATCCCAAGGTGAACGCCATTGTGGCGTTGCAGGAGCGCGCCGATCTCATGGCTCAGGCGCGGGAGAAGGACGCTGCGCTTCGGCGCGGCGAGCCGGTCGGGGTGTTGCACGGATTTCCGTTCGCCGTGAAGGATCTGACGCCCGTCAAGGGCATCCGCACGACGATGGGCTCGCCGATTTTGAAGGACAACGTGCCGTCAGCCGACAGCGCCATGGTGGCGCGCGTCCGCGCGGCCGGAGCAATCTTCATCGGCAAGACCAATACGCCGGAATTCGGCCTTGGCTCGAACACCTTCAATCCGGTCTATGGCATTACCCGCAACGCCTATGACCAATCGCGCTCGGCGGGCGGCTCAAGCGGCGGCGCGGCGGTGGCGCTGGCGCTGCGCATGCTGCCGCTGGCGGACGGCACCGATTATGCCGGCAGCCTGCGCAATCCGGCGGGCTGGAATAATGTGTTCGGCTTTCGCACCAGCATCGGCCGCGTGCCGGCCGACGGGCGCGACGCGTTCATGCCCACCATGGGGGTGATCGGGCCAATGGCCCGCAACGTGCCGGACCTCGCTTTGCTGCTGTCGGTGCAAGCCGGCTACGACGCCCGCGCGCCGCTGTCGATCGCGGGCGACGGCGCGGCATTTCGCGGGCCGCTGGAGCGTGACTTCAAGGGCGCGCGGATCGCGTGGACCGGTGACTACGGAGGCCACATTCCTTACGAGGAAGGGGTGCTCGACCTCTGTAAATCTGCACTGAAGACCTTCGAAGCGATGGGCTGCATCGTCGAGGAAGCCCGGCCGGATTTTTCCATGGATGCGCTGTGGGCGGCCTTCTTGCCGCTGCGCGCCTGGCAGACTGCGTCAGCGCTCTCCGTCTACTACCGCGATCCGGTAAAGCGCACGCTCTTAAAACCGGAGGCAATCTTCGAAATCGAGAGCGCACAGAAGCTCGGCGCCCTCGATATCACGGCTGCGTCGGCAGTGCGCACGGAGTGGTATCAGGCGACGAGACGGTTCTTCGAGACCTATGACTATTTCATCGTGCCGACCGCGCAGCTTTTTCCGTTCGATGCCCACCTCCATTGGCCCAAGGACATCGCTGGCGTGAAGATGGAAATCTATTACGAATGGCAGAAGGGCGTGATCCCGACTACGATGGCGGGCAACCCGGCGCTCGCTGTGCCGGCAGGGTTCAATGCCGCAGGGCTGCCGATGGGAATGCAGATCGCAGCTGCCAATCACGGCGAACTTGCCTGCCTGCAGCTCGCCCATGCCTATGATCTCGCGACCGGCTGGACAAGACGGCGGCTGCCGCCGCTGCTGGGCCTGAAGGTTTAACCCTGCCGCGCAGGGCGCAATAAGCGCAGCGCATTGCGCTAGCGTCAGGAGAGCAGGAGGGGAGGATGATCGTCAACACGAGCGCAAACCTCTCGCAGCGGTCCAGAGGGTTCAACTCCCTCCCGGCAAAGGCCGAGCCACCAGCCGGAAGCGAGCCTTGCGAGTGAGCGGCAACGCGAAACACGAAGCGTAGGACAGCAGGCGCCGAAGCTGCGGGAGTCAGCCCCGAAATCAGCCATCGCCCGAAGCCTTCGCTATGCGCAAAGCGGGGGCGGCACCGGCGTGACCGATCACGCCATATATGCCCGGCTCAATATGAGCCGGGTGCGCCCCAGAGTCCGAATTTCAGGCAAATCGCCCGTGGCAATGCTTGAACTTCTTTCCCGAGCCGCACGGGCAGGCCTCGTTACGTCCGACTTTGCCCCAAGTAGCGGGGTCTTTGGGGTCCCGAGCCGGAGCGGCTGCGGAACTGACCGCAGCGCCGGCGTTGCGGGCGAGCGTCGCGACTGCTTCCGACATCGCCAGCTCATCTTCGCCGGTCGCCGGATTGAGGTGGTGCGCCTGCATGAAGGGCAGGTTTTGCGGCTCGGGCTGCGGCGCCTGCATGATCTCGACCCGCATGAGCTGCGCCGTCACCGCTTCCCGCAAGTGTGAAAGCAACGACTCGAACAGTTGGAAGGCTTCCGACTTATACTCGTTTAAGGGGTCGCGCTGGCCGAAACCGCGCAGACCGATCACTTGGCGCAAGTGCTCAAGCATCAAGAGGTGTTCGCGCCAAAGGTGGTCGAGCGTTTGCAGCAGGATCGATTTCTCGACGTAGCGCATCACGTCGGGACCCCATTGCGCCACTTTGGCGGCCATGTGCTCGTCGGCGCGCCGCTCGACGCGGGCGATCAGTTCCTCGTCGGCGATTCCCTCCTCTTTCGCCCATTCGTCGACCGGGAGGTTGAGCCCGAGGACGCGGTCGAGCTCTTCCTTCAGGCCCTTGGTGTCCCATTGCTCCGGATAGGCGTTCTCGGGAACGAATTTCGCAACGAGCGTGTCGACCACCTCCTTGCGCATGTCGGCGACGGTTTCGGCGACGTTCTCGTCCTTCATGAGTTCGATGCGCTGGTCGAAAATGACCTTGCGCTGGTCGTTCATCACATTGTCGAACTTGAGAACGTTTTTGCGCAGATCGAAGTTGCGCGCCTCGACCTTTTGCTGCGCCTTCTCCAGCGCCTTGTTGATCCAGGGATGGACAATGGCCTCGTTCTCCTGGAGGCCCAGTCTCTGGAGCATGCCGTCGAGCTTGTCCGACCCGAAGATGCGCATCAGGTCGTCTTGCAGCGACAGGAAAAACTTGGAATGGCCCGGGTCGCCCTGCCGTCCGGAGCGGCCGCGCAGCTGATTGTCGATGCGCCGCGATTCATGGCGCTCGGTGCCGAGCACGTAGAGGCCGCCGGCGGCGAGCGCCTTTTCCTTGAGGCGTGCGACCTGCGCTCTGATCGCCTCGCTACGGCGCTCACGCTCCGCCTCGTCGGCGATGTCAGCGAGCTCCTGGCGGATGCGCATGTCGGCATTGCCGCCGAGCTGGATGTCGGTTCCGCGGCCCGCCATGTTGGTGGCGATCGTGATGGCGCCCGGGACCCCGGCCTGCGCCACGATGTAAGCTTCCTGCTCGTGATAGCGCGCGTTCAGGATCGCGAACACCTTCGCCTTCGATGCGCCCTCGTCGCCTGAATAGAGCGCGGCGAACGCATTGGGATCAGTGAAGTCGTGCTGCTCCCAGCCCCGCTTGCGCAGCATCTCGGCAAGCTGCTCGGATTTCTCGATCGAGGTGGTGCCGACCAGCACAGGCTGGCCGCGCATTTTGCAGTCCTCAATCAGTTCAATGATGGCCCGGTATTTCTCCGCCGCGGTGCGATACACCTCGTCGTCGTCGTCGACGCGGATCATCGGCATGTTGGTCGGGACTTCCACCACTTCGAGATTATAGATGTCGAGGAACTCGTCCGCCTCGGTCATCGCCGTGCCGGTCATGCCGGCGAGCTTCTCGTACATGCGGAAATAGTTCTGGAACGTGATCGAGGCGAGCGTCTGGTTTTCCGGCTGGACGGTCTGGTGCTCCTTCGCCTCCAGCGCCTGATGCAGGCCTTCCGAATAGCGCCGCCCCGGCATCATGCGGCCGGTGAACTCGTCAATGATGACGACTTCGCCGTTTCGCACGATATAATCTTTGTCGCGCTGGAACAGCTTATGGGCGCGCAGCGCCTGATTGACGTGATGGACGGTGGAAACGTTCTCCACATCATAAAGCGAATCCGATTTGAGGAGCCCTGCTTCCTTGAGCATGCGCTCCATTCTCTCCATCCCGACTTCGGTGAGATTGACGGTCCGCTGCTTCTCGTCCATCTCGTAGTCGGCTTTGTCGAGCTTGAGGATGAAGGCGTCGATGGTGTTGTAGAAATCCGAGCGGTCCTCAAGCGGACCGGAGATGATGAGCGGCGTCCGCGCCTCGTCAATCAGAATCGAGTCGACCTCGTCCACGATCGCGTAGATATGGCCGCGCTGGACCATGTCCTCCAGCCGGTACTTCATGTTGTCACGCAGATAGTCGAAGCCGAGCTCGTTATTGGTTCCGTATGTCACGTCGCAATCATAGGCGGCCTTGCGCTGCGCGTCGTCGAGGCCGTGCACGATGACCCCGACGCTGAGCCCGAGGAACTTGTAGATCTGGCCCATCCATTCGGCGTCGCGGCGGGCAAGATAATCGTTGACGGTGACGACGTGCACGCCGCGGCCGGCGAGCGCGTTGAGATACACCGGAAGCGTCGCCACCAGCGTTTTGCCTTCGCCGGTCTTCATTTCCGCGATGCGCCCCTCATGCAGCACCATGCCGCCGATCAGCTGGACGTCAAAGTGGCGCTGGCCGAGCGTGCGCTTGGCGGCCTCGCGCACGGTCGCAAAGGCAGGGACCAGGATATCATCGAGTTCCTTGCCCTCCCCCAGTTCTTTGCGAAACGCGTCCGTGCGCGCGCGCAGGGCGTCGTCGGAGAGACGCTCCAGTTCCTTTTCCAGGGCGTTGATGGCGTCGACGCGCGGACGATAGGCGCGAATGCGCCTCTCATTGGCAGTACCGAAAATTTTGCGGGCTACGGCGCCAAACATGCCGGAGTTCCTTTCTCGTCCGCTGGGGCGTGCCGCCTAACCAATGAACGCTCGACCGGCAAATTGACCCCAAGGCACTCGAATGACGATGCTTTTCGCGTTATGAGGCCGCGATTGCGAATGCCCCGACGAGCGGACCGGCAGGCATTCGAGAGATAGGAGGGGGTGGGACTCTTGTCAATCGGGCGGGAGAGTGCTGCTTTCAGCAGCGATCGCGCCTCCATTACGGCGTTTTTCGCGGCTATCTTGATGTTGCCCTCGCTCTTCCGGGAGTTGACCGGGCGATCCGGTGAACGCCGACAGCGGCTGGATCAGTCTGTCCAGGGCTTCTGTTAAGCGCTGGCGCAAGCGACGGCGCTGGTTACGAATGGATCAAAAAATAATCTCGCCCCGACGGCAGGCTCGGTTGCCAATTGAAGCTGATTGAGCGAGTGTCGTCCGTACCCTTAGAAGCGTTGCTTGCGGCGCCAACTATCAAGGATTCTCCATATGGCTCCTCCGACCCGTTCCGTTCCCCCGACCATACCTACCGGGGCACCGCGCCGCCTTCCGACCACATTGGCGCTCGGCTTCGCGGCCTTCATGGCCATGACTGCCGTCGCGCCCGCCCAGGCTCCGGGCTCCGATACGGTGATTGCCAAGGTTAACGGCGTCGAAATCCGCCAAAGCGATCTCAACCTCGCGGAGGAGGATATCGGCCGCGACATGCCAGCGAACGACGAAGCCGGCAAGCGCGATTATCTCGTGAACTATCTCACCGATATGCTGCTGATCGCCAAGGCTGCGGAAGCAAAGAAAATCCCCGACAGCGTGGAATTCAAGCAGCGCCTCGCCTTCATTCGCAATAAAGCGCTGATGGAAACCGTGCTGGGACAGGAATCCAAGGCCGCAGTAACCGAACCGGCCCTGCGCAAGATCTATGACGACGCCACGAAGACGATGACCCGCGAGCAGGAAGTCCGGGCCCGCCACATCCTGTTCCGCGTCAACGATCCTAACGATCAAGCCGCCAGCAAGGCCGCCGAGGACAAGGTGAAACAGACCATCGAGCGCATCAAAAAGGGCGAGGATTTCGGAACCCTTGCCACGGCGCTCACTGAGGATCCGGCCGGCAAGCAGGATGGCGGGGACCTCGGCTATTTTACGCGCGACCAGATGGTGCCTGAGTTCGCCGAAGTCGCCTTCAGTCTGGAAAAAGGCCAGATTTCCGGGCCGGTCAGGACCGCGTTCGGCTGGCATGTCCTCAAAGTCGAGGATAAGCGCACGCGCGAGCCGCCCCCGTTCGAGCAGGTTCGAGGCCAAATCGAACAGTTTGCCTCGCGCAAGGCGCAGGTGGATCTCGTCACCAAGCTGCGAGCCGACGCCAAGGTCGAGCGCCTCGACAAGCCGGCCGAGCCCAAGAAATAAGGCGAGCAGGCACGGCTGGGTGGCGCCCCGCAAGCTGGCTCCGCCCACATTGCCACCGTGTCGGGGCGACCCTCATAGGCGTTAGGTTAAGGTTCAACGTTGCTGCGGACTCCTCCCCCGCTGGGGTCGGGGACAGGGGAGTTGGCACTGCTGTGCGCCAGCGCACGACGCCCAGCCCATCCCTACCCCACAAGGGGGGAGGCAGTCGCAGATGGTCGGGCCGCCGCTTCAATTTGGCGCTGACCGGGCGACTCCTTCAGATTGGCCGAAGCGGCTGACGAGAGGCGGCTTGCCTGTGATCATATCCGCGGCTTTTTCCGCCATCATCAGAACCGCGGCGTTGAGGTGACCGGAAACGAGGTCCGGCATTGCGGACGCATCGACGACACGCAAGCGCTCAACCCCCCGCACGCGCATCTGCGGGTCCAGTACGGCGTCGGAACCAAGCCCCATCGGGCACGTCCCTGCCGGATGGTGCGCCGTGACCGCTGTTCTGCGGATGTAGGCGTCGATCTCGCCGTCGGTCTTGCAGAGCGGGCCGGGCGCAGTCTCTGCGCCGCGAAACCGGTCGAGCGGATGCTGACAGGCAATGTGGCGGGCAAGCCGGAAGCCCTCGCGCAATTTGGGCAGATCGTTGGGGGCCGAGAAGAAATTGTAGACGATCCGCATCGGGTCACGCGGCTCCTTCGAGCGCAGCAGAATTTCGCCGCGACTGTCGGGATGCAGCAAGGCCGGCCGGATCGCAAAGCCGTCTGGCCGCGGCGGACGGATCACCGGAAACCAGAGATGCGCGTCGGTTGCGGCGCCACGAAACATAAACTCGATGTCGGGCACCGCAATCTCGGGGCGAGTTTTGACGAATGCATGGAGTCCGCCCGGGACAACTGTCCCCGGACCGGTGCCAAACAGCCAAGCCCGGATCATACCAGCCGCCATGCGGTCAAACCTCATCTGGCGATGGAAGGGCCCCGGCTCGGAACGCGCGAAAGAGAGAAATACAGCGAGATGATCCTGAAGATTGCGGCCGACCGGCAGATCGACCATTGGCTTGATCCCGACTTGGCGCAGATGAGCCGCTGGTCCGATGCCGGACAACATCAGAATTTGCGGCGTGCTGAAAGCGCCCCCTGAAACGATCACCTCGCGCGCGGCCTCGGCGTGAAGCACCTGAGCGTCCTTGACGTATTCGACCCCGGCTGCGGCCGTGCCGCGCAACGTCACCCGCGTCACCAGCGCCCGGGTCTCGACCGTCAGATTTCGGCGCCGCATCGCGGGTTTGAGAAACGCAGTCGCGGCCGATGAGCGACGGCCGTTTCGAATCGTATACTGGCTGCGGCCGAAACCCTCCTGAGACGCCGCGTTGTAATCCGGCGTGTGCGGGATACCGGCGGCTTTCGCGGCTTCGATCCAGGCCGGATAAAGCGGATCGGTGGTCTTGGCAAATTCGGTTCCGAGCGGGCCCGCGCCGCCGCGCCATGCATTTGCGCCGCCCGCGAAGGTTTCGCAGCGCATGAAATACGGCAGCACGTCCGCATAGGACCAGCCGGCGGCGCCTTTCTGAGCCCAGCGATCGAAATCGCCCGGATGGCCGCGCGTATAGGCCATCACGTTGATCGAAGACGATCCGCCGAGCACCTTGCCGCGGCTCGCCTCGATGGAACGGCCGTCCAGGTTGGGCTCCGGCTCGGTCACGAAACCCCAGTCGAACATGCGCCGCTCATGCAGCTTGCCCACGCCAAGCGGAACATGAATGTAGGGATGCCAGTCGCGCCCGCCGGCCTCAAGCAGGAGGACCTGCGCCCCGTCATCCTCGGAGAGCCGGTTTGCAAGGACGCAGCCCGCGGAGCCGGCGCCGATGATGATGTAGTCGTAGGCCTTAGTGCGCATGGGCTTCGGCGAGTGTCGGGCGATTTCCCTCAATCCTGCTGAGGTTCGGGACCAGCTTTGGGGCGGGTTCGCGCGAGGCCGGTGCGCGGGTTGACCAAATGCACCGACACTGCGCCTGCGCCCGTGATTAATACGGCCGCACCGTTCCCTTCACGGTCGTGCGCCAGAGCAGGCGTCGCTGGTCGGAGGGAAAATCATCGCGCGCATGGGCCGAGCAGCGATTGTCCCAGACCAGAAGATCGCCGACGCGCCAGACGTGGCGATAGACGAAATCTGCCCGCTCGGAGTGGTCGAACACCGCGCTGAGGAGTTCATCGCTCTCCTCCTGCGCCATATCGACGATCTTCATGGTCATGAGGCGATCGACATAGATTGCCTTGCGGCCGGTCTCATCGTGGGTGCGAAACACCGGATGCACGGCCTCGCCAAACGCCTCGACAGCACTTTTAGTATCGCCGCGAATGGTGGTGCCGTAGTTGTAATGATTGAGAGCTTTGCGGCCCTCAAGGCGTTGCCGGAGGGCCGGATCGAGGGTTTCGTAGGCGGCATATCCGCTGGCGAACAGCGTGTCGCCGCCATAGCTCGGAATCTCCACCGCATACAAAAGCGTCCCTTTGTGCGGCAGTTCGGCGTGGATCATGTCGTGGTGAAAATGCATCTCTCCGTCGGGCAGCGCCCCGATGGTCTCGCCGTTCTCTCTGATGTTCGATATCAGCATAATGTTGGGGAGGAGCCTTGCGTACCCTTTGGGGAAATATTTCAGCGGCCGCGACAGCGGTCCGATCTCGCCGAAATATCCGGTCACCCTGACGAGATCCTCCTGCGAAAACCGCTGGCCGCGGAACACCAGGACCAGGTGATCGAGCCAGACCCGATGGATGTCCCGGATGGTCCCAGCGTCAAGCGTATCGCGCAGGTCCACACCGCGGACTTCGGCCCCGATATGTTTTGTGAGCGGAATGACCTCGAGTCTGGTGGGCGTCCGTACGTCCATCGCTCTTCCTCCCTGGCCGCATCGCGACATGCAGCGCGTGGCGGCCGTTCGCAAGGCTTTCACAAGCTCGCGGTCCGTTCAAGGCCCGACCAGTCGATCGCTTCAGCCAGCCGAAGGTGTTGAGGCAAAGTCATAACGCTGGAGGGGCCGGCGCAAGCGGCGTATGTCGCCATTGCCGGCTGGAGGCGACCTTGGGGCGAGCCTTGTCTCGCTTCGTTGCCGGCGGACGCACGGGGCGGCTTAAGACAGCTCAAGTCGCCCGTTGACGCCGCGGCCGGGGCCCGCGGGGGCGCCGTCAATGGGGCGACCACGGCGGTCGCCTACCGTGCCAGGTCACCAAGCATGCTGGCCGCAACCGTGAGCTTTGACAGCGACAAGCCCGACGTCACCATCTCGTGCACCGCTTCGCGCACGCGATCGACGTTACCGCCTTTACGCTCCACGAAGGCGGTCACGGCCTCTGCGCCGCTGCCGCCGGCGGCTATCATTTCGGCCACCAGCCGACGCAAGGCGTCGCCCATTGCATCGAACCCGCGATCAAACGCCAAGCGGTCGAAATAATCGACGAGCTTGATATCGCGCGCCGCAGCCACCATGCGATCGAGCTGGAAATAGGCCTCGGCCGCAAAGTAGATTGCCGCAACCTCGCCGACGCGGTGCCCGGTGCGGTCGGCAATCAGAACGATGTCGGTTGCCGATCCGAGCGCCGGTAAATTCGCAACATTGCGCGCAACCGATTGCGGGACCCCCTCGGACGTCATCTTAAGCACTGCGGCGTCACGAACGCGCTGGGTTTCCGGCGGCAGATATTGGTCGAGCCCTCCTGAAATCGCCGCGATCTTGACCCGATAATGGTCCACGATGCTGGCGAGTCCTCGGCGGACATCGACATTGCGCAAGAACCAGACGATGCGATCGAGCAGCAGGTTTTGCACCGCCATGAACAGGTCAAGCTGTACGGCGCTGGCAACCTTGTTGTCGAGCGCCTCGATCGACGTATTGAGCGCTGTCAGCCGGAAGCTGTCCCGGACCGCGGCAAACGCCGCAGCAATGTGAGCGACTGAGGCGCCGGTCTGGTCAGCGATTCTCACCACGATGGGCGGGCCGCCGCGGTTGATCATGGAATTGGCGAGCTGAGTTGCAATGATGTGCCGACGCAGACGGTGACGTTCGAACGCGTCGGGAAAGTGACTCCAAATGGACTGGGGGAAATAGCGGCCAAGCTCGCGCGCGAGATAGGGATCATCGGGCACGTCCGACCGGAGCAAATCTTCATGCAGCGCCAGCTTGGCGTACGCGAGCAGCACTGCAACCTCAGGCCGCGTGAGCGGTTGGCCGCGCCGCCTTCGCTCGGCAATTTCCATGTCGGAGGGCAGGAACTCGACGGCGCGGTCGAGCAACTGCCGCTTCTCCAGCATCTGCATCAGTCGCTGCTGGAAACCGAGGTCCTCAATCCCGCGGCGCTCGACGAGCGATAGCGCCAGGGTCTGCTGGTAGTTGTTGCGCAGCACCAGAGCCGCGACCTCATCGGTCATTCCGGCGAGGAGGATATCGCGATCCTTGCGAGTAAGACGGCCGTCGCGGAGCGGAACGCTCAAACCGATCTTGAGATTGACTTCGACGTCCGAAGTGTTGACGCCCGCCGAATTATCGATTGCATCGTTGTTGAGGCGGATCCCGCGCAGGGCCGCCTCGATGCGGGCCCGCTGAGTCAGTCCGAGATTGGCGCCTTCGCCGATGACCTTGCATCGCAGTTCGGACGCAGCCGCGCGTATCGGGTCATTGGCGCGATCTCCAACGGAGTCATCGGATTCGCCCGATGCGCGCACGTAGGTGCCGATGCCGCCGAACCACAACAGGTCAACCGGCGCCTTGAGGATCGCATTCATGACTTCCTGGGGCGTCGCCTTCGCGGCAGCGAGCCCGAGCGCCGTGCGGGCCTCGATCGAGAGTTCGATTTCCTTTGCGCTGCGCGAAAAAACGCCGCCGCCGGGCGAGATGACGCTGCGATCGAAATCCTGCCAGCTCGAACGCGGCAAATCGAACAGGCGTTTGCGTTCCTCGAAGCTGCGTTCGGGGTCCGGATTGGGATCGATGAAGATGTCGCGGTGGTCAAAGGCTGCAATAAGGCGGATGGTGCGTTCGCGCAACATGCCGTTGCCGAACACATCGCCAGACATGTCGCCGACCCCGACGACCGAGAACGGCGTCCGCGAGAGGTCAATGTTCATCTCGCGAAAATGGCGCTTGACGGATTCCCAGGCGCCGCGCGCCGTGATGCCCATTTTCTTGTGATCGTAGCCCGCCGAGCCGCCCGACGCGAAGGCATCGTTGAGCCAGAAGCCGTGCTCCCGGGCGATCTGATTGGCGATATCCGAAAAGGTCGCAGTGCCCTTGTCGGCGGCAACGACGAGGTACGGGTCATCACCGTCATGGCGAACAACCCGATCCGGGGGAAGAACGCCTTGAAGATCAAGATTGTCAGTAAGGTCCAGCAGGGTAGACATGAAGATCTTGTAGGCCGCGATTGCTTCGGCCTGGATCGCATCGCGATTGCCGCTAGGCAAGAGTTTCGGCACGAATCCGCCTTTCGCGCCCACCGGCACGATCACAGCGTTTTTGACCTGCTGCGCCTTGACGAGGCCCAGCACTTCGGTGCGGAAGTCTTGCGGCCGATCTGACCACCTGATGCCGCCGCGCGCAACCGGACCGAACCGCAGATGCACGGCCTCCAATCGCGGCGAGCAGATGAAGATCTCGAATTGCGGGCGCGGAAGGGGCATGCCGTCGACCTTGCGGCTGTCAAGCTTGATCGCGACCGTCCGCCCAGCCAGGTCGTCTTTTGCCAAAGGGGGGACGAGATCGCGTGACGGAAACTGATAGAAATTGGTGCGGACGGCGGACTGGACGACGTTGACAAAGTGACGGACGATGCGGTCTTCATCGAGACTATCGACTTTGCTCAGCCGGGCCTCGATTTCGCTCGCCACTGCGGCTTGGCGTTCATCGCGCTGCTGCGGCGATATCGCCAAATCGGGATCGAAGCGGGCTTCGAACAGCGCGCAGATCCGCTCCGCGATGGCTGCATGTTTGACAAGCGTCGCCCACATGTAATCCTGCGAATACGGAACGCGAAGCTGGCGGAGATAGCGCGAGATCGTCCGCATCAGCGCGACCTCGCGCCAATCAAGGCCGGCGGCCAGAACGAGCGCGTTGTAGCCGTCGTTTTCGGCCTCTCCGCGCATCACCGCTGCAAAACAGGAGTCGAGCCGCGGCTTGGCAGCATCAATATCGGCGGTGACGCCATCGCGCCGCTGAAGCTGCATGGCATGAAGCCACGCAAGCGACTGGTCAGAGCCGCCTATCTCTATGTCGTAGGTGCTTTCATCGACGACGATGAAGCCCATGTGCTCAAGCACGGGAACCCGCTCTGAAAGCGGAATCGGGCGGCCGTAGCTCCACACCTTCAGGCTCGCGCAGGCGCCCTCGCTGCTCTTCCCGGATTGGAAATCGACGGCGACAGGGCAATCGGACGACAGCGCTTCAATCGCCGCGATGTCGTCCACGGCCACGGCGGCGTCGAAAGCTCCGCGGTATCCGGCCGGAAACGCTTCCCCGTATTTGGCGTACAAGGCCCGCGCATGGAAGGGGTCATGGGCCTTTCGGAGCGCTTCGAACAATTCGTCGGGCCAGGTCTTTATCAGCCGCGTAACGGCTGCTTCGAGTTCCCGGCGCGACGGGCGACGGAGTTCGCTCGGCCGATCATTCTCCCGCCGCGCGATCATGAAATGGACCCGCACCATCGGGCCTTCCGGAAAGAAGGGCGCGAAAGAGACCAGCTTGCCGCCGAGCGCCGCCTCAAGGTGCTCCCCGATGGTGACGCGAACGGCCGAGTCATAGCGGTCCCGCGGCACGTAGACGAGGACGGAGACGAAGCGCTCGAAAGCATCCCAACGCGGCAGCACTCGCACGCGCGGCCGTTCGCTGAGCTGGAGAATCGTCAGCGCAAATTTCAGTAATGTGTCCTCGTCGATCTGAAACAATTCGTCGCGCGGATAGGTCTCGAGCACGTTGACGAGCGTCTTGCCGGAGTGACTCTTCACGTCAAGTCCAGAGCGCGCCACCACGCTGGCAATTTTGCTGCGCAGATACGGAATGCTGCGGGTCGAACGCACATAGGCCGTGGACGTGAAGAGGCCGACGATCTGAATGCCGCCGGTCAGCCTGCCGTCGACGCCATGTCGTTTGACAACGACGTAATCCATGGAGGTGCGCCGGTGCACGCGCGAGCGGGAATTGGTTTTGGTGATGATGAGCGTCTTGGGTTCCCGCAGCGCCGCCAGCGCCCGCGGCGTCAGGGAAAGCCGCCCGCCATCCGCCGCAAAGACGTCGCCCTCGCGCCCGCGCAGGATGCCGAGCGCAGAGGTGAAAATCACTGCCGGTGCGTTGACGTCCTCAGTGCAGACAAAGTCGCGGACCCCGAGGAAAGTAAAGTTGTCGTCCATCAGCCACTCGAGGAAAGCGACGGACTCGCTCAGATCGTCGACCCGCAATTCCGGCGCACTGCTTGTCATTTCGGCGATGGCCGCGTTGAGATGCGCGAGCATCGGCTTCCAGTCGTCGACCGCGCGCCGCACGTCGGCAAGCACGTTGTCGAGGGCGATGATCAATGCGTTGCTGATGTCCTCGCTGTCGATGCGATCGACGTGGACCTGAATCAGGCTCTCCCGTCTGACGGAAGCGCCGGAGGCCGGCGAAGCCGGGAGCGCAATAAGCGCACCGCTCGCATTGCGTTCGACCGTGAATCGAGGGTGCAACACGAGATGGGCGTCGAAACCTTGTTCGGCCAATTCCGCCATGACGGAATCGACCAAAAACGGCATATCGTCGTTAAGGATTTCAACGATCGATACATTATTGAGGCGTTGACCCGATGGCGGCGTACGAATGCGGATCTTGGGGGTCTGCGGCCGCCTCTCGCCAAGAAACCGCCAAGCGCCTTCTGCGATCTCTGCGATCTCTGAAGCGTGATAATGCACAAGGTCTTCCGGCGCGGCGTCGGCGAAGACCTGCGCGACAAAGTCAGGAGGTGCATCGCCGACATGGTCGCGGAGAAGCGCGCCGGCATCCCGCACAAGCTGGCGAGCGGCATCCTCATCCTCGGAGGCGTCAATCGACGCACCGAAGTCCTGCGTCTGGCCTGCCCGCCGTTCCTGAGCATCGATGTTCATGTCACAACCTCTCTGATTCGCGGCGCAGATTGCTCCGGAAATCGATCCGGCGGAAGAGCCGTTGCGGCGACGATGTGGCACAGGTGCGTCATTTTTGATTTCGCATTGAGTGGTTTCGCGACTGGTTTGGCGACTTGGCGCCTGCTAGCTTCCGGGAACATGTGAAAAGCCCGGTCGAGGAGAGCTGCGTGCGCCACAAGTCTGCGAAAAAGCCCGCTCCCACCCCTCCCCGGCGCCCCGCCTCGGTCCCATCCTTGCATGCAGGGGAGGATGCGGGGGCGATGCGCGAAAGTAAGGAAGGGGCGCCGAGCAGCCGGAAAGCCAAAGGGGCGGCCGATCATGACGACGCCGTCATTACCGCATTGGAACTCGGCAGCGCGCAGCTCACGCCCGCCATGCAGGCATATTTTGACAAGTGCGCCGAAAAGCTTGGGTTTGTTCCTAACGTGCTCAAGGCCTACGCATTTGACATGCAGAAGCTTGAGGCCTTCGTCGCCATGTACAACGACCTCATGTTGGCGCCGTCGGGGCTCAGCAAGCTTGAGCGCGAAATGATCGCAGTGGCGGTCTCGTCTCATAACCGCTGCTACTATTGCCTTGTCGCTCACGGCGCTGCGGTGCGCAGCCTCGCGGACGACTCCGTCCTCGGCGAGCTGTTGGTGATGAACTACCGCGCTGCGCGCCTCGATCGCCGGCAACGGGCGATGCTGGATTTCGCGGTCAAATTGACGGCGCAACCCTGGGAAATCGACGAAGCCGACCGTAAGGCGCTGCGCGAGGCGGGTTTTACCGACCGCGACATCTGGGATATCGCCGCAGTTGCGGGTTTTTTCAATATGTCGAACCGGATCGCCTCGGCGACCGACATGCGGCCAAATTCGGCCTACCATCGCCAGAGCCGGGGATGAGGACGTTCACTTCAGCTGCGGGACTGTGACCGCGAGGGTACAGAGGAAAAATACACCTTGCCGAGATGTCGATGGACGATTCTTGCGGCGATCGCCTTGCTGGGGCTGGCGTGGCCGACCGCGCTGCCAGCCCAGTTGGCGCTTCAAGACCGTCTCCTCGAACAAAGCTACGGTATCCCGGCGGCCCAGGTGGCTGTCGGCCGCCACGGCATGGTCGCGAGCCAGGACGGCCAGGCGACACGGATCGGGCTCGATGTCCTGGAAAGGGGCGGCAACGCGGTCGATGCTGCGGTGGCGATCGGCTTTGCGCTGGCGGTGACTGTCCCAAAAGCCGGGAATATTGGGGGCGGCGGCTTTATGCTGGTGCATATGGCGGACCGCAATGAGACTACGGCGATCGATTATCGGGAAACCGCCCCCGCAGCCACTTCGGCTGACACATTCCTGGGGCCGGACCGGCAAGCTGACCCGGCGAAGTCGCGAGACTCCGGATTAGGAGTGGGGGTGCCCGGCACCGTAGCGGGGCTCAGCCTCGCGCTTGAGCGCTACGGCTCCGGAAGATTCGCCTTGGGGGAATTGATCTCGCCGGCGGCGCGCCTCGCGCGGGATGGCATCGCCATCAAGGATGACCTCTTCGACTCGCTCCAGCGCGGACGGCAACGGCTGTCGCGGTGGCCGACTTCGGCATCGATCTTTCTCAAGCCTGACGGCGCCGCGCCGGCGATGGGCGACAAGCTCGTTCAGGCAGAACTCGCCGACGCGTTGGAAACGATCGGGCGCGAAGGTTCGCGCGCTTTCTACGCTGGTCCAATTGCTGACAAGATTGTTGCCTCGGTGCGTCAAGCCGGCGGCCTGATGACCCGCAGGGACCTCGAGAATTATGCGCCGATCATTCGAAATCCGGTTCACGGAAGCTATCGGGGCTACGAAGTCTTCTCGATGCCGCCGCCTTCTTCTGGCGGCGTTCACCTGATTGAGATGCTGAACATTCTGGAAGGCTATCCCTCCGGTGTGATCGGCTCCGCCTCTCCGACGGCTCTTCATCTCCAGCTCGAGGCGATGAAGCTCGCCTATGCGGATCGCGCCCAATATCTCGGAGACAGCGATGCCGTTGATGTTCCAATAGGGCGCCTGATTTCGAAAAGCCACGCAGCGGCATTGCGCGACAGGATAGATGTACGGCACGCCACCCCTTCACGCGAAATCAGACCCGATATCTCGGTGCCGACCGAGGGGGGCAATACGACGCATTTTTCCGTGACGGATGCAGCCGGCAACGTCGTCGCCAACACTTACACGCTGAATTTCAATTTCGGACTCGGCCTCGTCGCGGAAGGGACAGGGATCCTGCTCAACAACGAACTGGACGATTTCGCCGCCAAGCCGGGGGCGCCCAACGCGTTCGGACTCGTCGGCGGCGCCGCGAATGCGCCCGGACCCGGCAAACGACCGCTATCCTCCATGAGCCCGACGATCGTCTTCAAGGACGCCAAGCCCGTTCTGGTGACCGGGGCGCCGGGAGGCAGCCGCATCATAACGACGGTGCTTCAGGTCATTGTGAACACTATTGACGGGCACATGTCGATCGGGGAGGCCGTCTCCGCGCCGCGCTTGCATCATCAATGGTCACCGGACGAAGTTGTTGTCGAGACGTATTTTCCGTCGGACAAAGTGCGTGCGCTTGCGGCCATGGGGCACAAAGTGAGATTGGATTCTCTGTTTGGCTCAGCACACTCAATCGCCATCGCGCCCGAGGCCATGACCGGCGCAGCCGACTTGCGGGCGCGGGGCGCGGCTGCGGCCGGTTACTGAAACGGATTCCGGAATACGTCGGCTTTACGGCGCCGGCGGAGTGCTCTGTTTCTTGAACACCGCGTCGATTGCGGCCTGGGCGCATTTTTCGCCGTCGGCGCTGGACACTCCCATCGAACCGATCACCTCGCCGTCGACCACGATGGGCAAAGCTCCAGGTTGCGGAAAGTCGTGCATGAAAGTCGGCGCCAGATTTTGGCCGCTGCGCACGATCTTGTTCATTTCCGAGGTAGGCCGGCGCCAGCGAAGCGCCGATTTAGCCTTCAGCAGCGCGGTGTCGATGGCGTTGGCGGCTGCTCCCTCCATCGCATGGGATTCGATCAGATTTCCTGCCCAATCCAAAACCGACATCGCCAGAGTCAGGTGATTGCGCTCAGCCCAAGCGGTGCAGGCGTCCACCATGGCGCGCGCGCCGGCGCTGGAGATGACCTTCTGCTCGCGGACCATCGCCTGAGCAGATGCTTGCGTGGCAAACGCGGTGGCGGCAATCACGATGAGCGGGATCAGGCAGGGTCTGGCACGCATGGTTTCCTCCTTCTTGCGGGACAGCGCAGAGTATCAGACTTCGATGCCGGACGGCCAGGAGGCCGAATCTAAGGACACTCCGAACAATAACCGCTACGATTATGGCGGGCGTGGCCTGATCGTGTAGTTCCATTCAGGATGGAACTGATCGCCAGTGATGTCGAGGCATTTCATTGC
>JAJPKK010000230.1 GCA_021323775.1 Hyphomicrobiales bacterium | reverse complement strand
GTGCGGATGCCCATGCGGCGCAGCTCGGCAAAGCGTTCACGGATGCCGCCTTTGACGATGTCCTTGAGATGAATCACGCCGAGCAACCGGCCGTCCTTCGCCACCGCAAGCGGAGTGCCTCCGGACTTGGAGATGGCGTCGGCTATCGCGTTGATCTCCCGCACTTGCTCGCTGCTGACGGCCGGCTGCAAGGCCCGCAGGGCCCCGGACGGCCCAGGCGAAGCGACCGGGGCATTCAGGAAATTGAGGATCGCGTCGACCGCGCCCTTGCGCACCCATGAGTTGCCGGCCTCGACGCCGCTCATCCGGCTCTGGGCTGTGAACGGAATGAAGTTGGCGTGAATCTCCGCCAGATCCCGCCCGCGTATGCCGTATTTTTCCTTGGCGAGCACCACGATGGAGCGGCCTTCGGGAGTCTCGTCGGCGAGCGACGCCATCTGTGCCGCATCCGCTAATTCCTGTTCGGTAACGCCGCGCAAAGGCTTGAACTCGGTCGCCTGGCGATTGCCGAGCGTAATGGTGCCGGTCTTGTCGAGGAGCAGCGTATCGACGTCGCCTGCTGCCTCCACGGCACGGCCTGACATGGCGAGCACGTTGAAGCGCACCAGGCGGTCCATGCCGGCAATACCGATCGCCGAAAGCAGCGCGCCGATCGTGGTCGGGATCAGCGTCACAAAAAGCGCCACCAGGATCACAACCGAAACCGTGCCTTGTGCATAGGCGACGTAGCTCGGGATCGTGGCGGTAGCAAATACGAAAATGATGGTGAGGCCGACGAGCAGAATGTTGAGCGCAATCTCGTTCGGCGTCTTCTGCCGCTCGGCGCCTTCAACGAGCTTGATCATGCGGTCAAGAAAGGTCGACCCCTGAGCCGCACTGATGCGCACCTTGATCCAGTCGGACAGCACCTGGGTGCCGCCAGTGACTGCCGAACGGTCGCCGCCGGATTCGCGGATAACCGGCGCCGATTCGCCCGTGATGGCCGCCTCGTTCACCGAGGCGATGCCCTCGATGACCTCGCCGTCCGACGGGATCGTATCGCCGGCCTCAACGATGACCACGTCGCCGACTTTCAAGCTGGTGCCGGGCACAGTCTTGTATGTGCTTCGGCCAGGTCCGGTCAAAAGCTTGGCCTGGGTCTCGGTGCGGGTCTTACGAAGCGAATCGGCCTGGGCTTTGCCGCGGCCTTCCGCAATCGCTTCGGAGAGATTCGCGAACAGCACCGTGAACCAGAGCCAAATGACGATCTGGAATTCGAAGCCGATCTGGCCGGTCCCGGTGACAAGATCGCGCAGCAGGATGACCGCTGTCAGTGCCGATACGACCTCAAGCACAAACATGACGGGATTCTTGACCAGGGTCCGCGGATCGAGCTTTACGAAAGCCGATCCGATGGCCGGAAGCACAATCTTGGGGTCGAAAAGTGTCGATACCGGCATCCCCTTGCTGATCGTCGAGACTTTCATCGAAATCGCTCCGACATGATGGCTCAGAATGTTGTCCCGGCGAGCATTGCAAGATGCTCGACGATTGGCCCCAGTGACAGCGCCGGAAAGAAGGTGAGGCCGCCGATGATCACGATCACGCCGACAACGAGCCCGACGAACAGGCTGCCCGTCGTCGGCAAGGTTCCGCCCGAGGCCGGGACCGTCTTCTTGGCCGCAAGCGAGCCGGCAATCGCCATCGCCGGAATGATCATGAAGAAGCGGCCGACGAACATCGCGACCGCGCCCGTGAGATTGTAGAACATCGTGTTGGCGGAGATGCCGGCAAATGCCGACCCGTTGTTGGCGGTGCTCGACGTGTAGAGGTAGAGCATCTCGGTGAAGCCGTGCGGCCCCTGATTGCCGGCGGCGGCAACTGCGGAGGGCACAACCGCTGCGACGGCGGTCCAGCCGAGATACATCAGCGGCAGGACCAGGATGGCGAGCATCGCCATCTTGACTTCCTTCGCCTCGATCTTTTTGCCGACATATTCGGGCGTGCGGCCCACCATGAGGCCGGCGACAAAGATCGCGACGATCACGAACAGCAGCATGCCATAGAGACCGGCGCCGACGCCGCCGACGATGATTTCGCCGAGCTGCATGTTGATGAGCGGAATCATGCCGCCGAGCGCCGTGAATGAGTCGTGCATGGCGTTGACGGCGCCGCAGGAGGCCGCAGTGGTGATAACGGCGAACAGGGCCGACCCCACGATCCCGAAGCGGACCTCCTTGCCCTCCATGTTGCCGCCGGTCACTCCGAGCGCGTCGAGGAGCGGCGTGCCTGCCGCTTCGGCCGCGTAGCACGCGGCGACTCCGGCCATAAACAGGACTCCCATCGCCGCAAGGATTGCCCACCCCTGCCGTTCGTTGCCGACCATGCGGCCGAATACATTCGTGAGCGCTGCGCCGATCGCGAAGATCGAGATCATCTGCACGAAGTTCGACAGCGCGGTGGGGTTTTCAAAGGGATGAGCGGCGTTGGCGTTGAAGAAGCCGCCCCCGTTGGTGCCGAGCATCTTGATTGCGACCTGCGACGCGACGGGCCCCACCGCAATGGTCTGCTTTGCGCCCTCCAGGGTGGTGGCTTCCACATAGGGACCGAGCGTCTGCGGAATGCCCTGCCAGACCAGGAACAGTGCATAGGGAATGCAGATGGGGAGAAGAATGTAGAGGGTGCATCGCGTCATATCGACCCAGAAGTTCCCGATCGTCCTCGCCGAAGCGCGCGTAAAGCCGCGGATCAGCGCGATCGCGAGCACGATGCCGGTCGCGGCCGAAAGGAAATTCTGGTGAGTGAGGCCGGCCATCTGCACCAGATAGGACATGGTGCTTTCGCCGCCGTAGTTTTGCCAGTTGGTGTTGGTGATGAAACTCACTGCCGTATTGAAGGATAAATCTTCCGCGACGGCCAGCTGCTCCGCCGGATTGAGCGGCAGCAGCGCCTGCGTGCGCATCAGTGCGTAAAGAATGAGAAAACCGCCGGCATGGAAGAACAGCATGGCGATCGTGTAAGAGAGCCAATGCTGCTCGCGGGTTTTATCGACCCCGCCGGCCCAGTAAAGAGCGGCCTCGACCGGGCGCAGCACTGGCGAAAGGAACGTGCGCTCGCCGTTGAAAACGCGGGTCATATACCCGCCGAGCGGCTTCACAAGCGCGGCCACGACCGCGCAATAGAGCAGGATTTGAATCCAGCCGATGATCGTCATAATCGTGCCTCTTAAAACTGCTCAGCGCCTGCGCTTCGGGCGCGTTCGTTCCGGTTTCCGGAGCGACGGCCGCGCTTGTCCCGGCTGTCCTAAAACCGCTCAGGTCGCAGCAAGGCGAAAGTGAGGTAGAACAGGAGCCCCGCCGACACGAGGCCCGCCAGCGAATAATCAAAAATCATGGCATCCCCCCTCAGAGGCGATCGCAGGCAACCGCGTAGCCGACGGACAGCGCGAAGAAGCCGAGACCAAGGGCCAGCATGATGATGTCCAGCATTCCGGTGACTCCTCCCGGCGCCCCGCTGCGCCGCGAACAGCAAGCATCTGCTTGCACACCAATGAATTGACCGGGATCAAGTTCTCAGAACCCCGCGGGCGCGGCATGAAGTGCCACTTATCGCATAAGTCTTCGAGAGAGATCGGGAACAAACAATATAGGAATCCCATAAGAATTCGGCCCGGAGCGAATTACCGGGCGTGGCGCGACTACCGCCCTAGAAATATTAGCCTCTTTTGAATCTTGAGTGGGTGCAGAAGTGGTGCAGAAGCCTTAAGGGCGCGCGGCCTTTGCGAGGGCCTTGATCGCTTGGATGCAGTCTTGCGGGCGGCGGCAGCCGGTCAAGGGCGATTGGCGCGCGTTTAATCGCGCGCCAATCGCCGCTTAAGCGGTCGAGAC
>JAJPKK010000197.1 GCA_021323775.1 Hyphomicrobiales bacterium | reverse complement strand
CTATTTCGCGGCTATGTTCTGCATAAAATCGCAAACCAATGACGAGCGAACCGTTCAAAGAAATAGGCAACACTCAGGATAAAAATTGGCAGCCTGCCGAACGTTAGAAAATCCGCTCCTCTCAGGGGCCGGCGCACAAGTGCGAGCATCTTCGGCGATCCAGCGTGAGAGGGCTTTCAGATATTTTCAACTTTCCGCCAAACTGGTCTCGCGTTCCGAGGCGACTGCCAATACAGAGCCACACTTTCGGCCGCACCATCGTCCGGCACACCCGTGTCCGCCTCTTCAGCAAACCTCCTCGCGCAGGAGCCGCTCTCCGCCGCAATAGAAATGTCGTCAGGCCCGGTTTTTGGGGCATTAAAAATAGCAATCAAGCAGCTGTCGACATGGCCAGTTCTCGTTACCTCTTACTCACCTGCTTGAACGAAGTCGTCACGTGGCAGCGTTCGCAAATCCGGCCGAGCGCGCCGCGATGCACGTCATCCTGTTGATGACACGCATAGCAATCCGTCGCCAGCGTGATCTTGGTAACGTTCCTGGTCACGTGGCAGGCGTGGCAATTGAGGCCGCGATGTGCCCCGGTCAGCGGATAGCGTGTCTGGGTGTCATGATCGAAGCGCCATCGCGGCCAACCATTCGGGTTGTGGCAGAGCGCACAATTGGAGCCCAGGCGCCCCTGGTGATGCTCGTCCCGGTGGCAGGAGGCGCATGCGAGCGGCGCATCCTTGAACCGGGGCGAGCGGTGACATTCCTCGCACGTCACGACGGCGTGCCGTCCAATCAGCGGAAATCGCGTGACGTCGTGATCGAAGAACGCTATGCGGCGCCAATTGTCCTCGCTGTGGCACCGCTCGCAGCGGGCGCCGAGTTGGCCTTCATGCCGGTCATCCTTGCGGTGGCAGGAGACGCATGCTGTCGCGAGCTTGTCGCGATAAAGGTCGCCCGTGTGGCAGGTATCGCACTTGACCTTGGCATGTGCGGCCCGCAGCGGAAATTTGGTCTTGTCGTGATCGAAGAGAATCGTGGTCCATTTATTCTGGTCGTGGCAAGTGTCGCACTTGGCGCCGTAGCGGCCGACATGAACGTCCTGAATGGTGTGGCAATCGGCGCATCCGGCGCCGATACCTTTGTAGTGTTCGCCGACATGGCATGAGGCGCAGGCGACGTTGCGGTGCGCACCTCGCAGCGGGAACCTGGTCTTGTCATGGTCGTACGCCTTGACCTGAAGCCATGTCGACTCGCCATGGCAGTTGTCGCATGCTTCCCCCAGCCGTCCCTTGTGCGGATCGGCCGCCTTATGACAATCGAAGCAGCGTCCTGGGGCGTTGCGAAATTTCACGTTCGGTCCGTGACAGCCGTCGCATTGGACTGATTTGTGAGCATCACGAAGCTCGAAATTCGTAAGTGTGTGGTTGAATGTCTCGCGGTCGAAGAAGACGATGTCGGCGTCTCGTCCCTTGTGGTCCGTGTGACAGATGGTGCATTCTTGGGTCGCCGCATCGGTTTGACGCCCGTGAAACCCCTTTGCAGACCGGCGATCGGCTGCGGTTTCTTTGTGGCATGCGAGGCACAGCCGCGTTTGTGACTTTTTTGAAAACGGCTCGTGGCAGTTGCTGCACTCCTTTTCATATTTGGCATGTCCGCTGACGACCGGCCCGGGAATAACAAGCTGTTCAAGCAAGTTCTGCGCTCGCAGGGAAGACGCCACAGCGCTTGCGATAACGAGCCCGGCCGCAATCGCATGTGCGAACTTCCGACCCAACGCCAACCTCCGCTCAGTAGAGGTGCGAGGCAAAGACATGAATGGTCGCCACGATCACGAGAAGAATGTATAAGGGCACGTGAAAGACGTGCCAGAGCCCGAACAGGCGCTCGTAAAACGCAAAGGCCGCGGCCTTCTTGGCGGCGCTGATACGGCGCGTCACAAATTCTGTCACGCCGGCAAGCTGCTGGCGCCGAACCGCTTGCGGCCGGCCACGCCGCTTGCCTTCAGCCGCGATCGCTCGCCGCGCATAAGCAATCAACTGCGCACGAAGGGCGGCGCCGCGCCAGCTCATCACGGGCAGCAGAACCAGCCCGCCAAAGACGCCCTTGGGGACGGCCGCACCGAGCTGCGCAAAAGCATTTAGTTTGGCGATCATGCGGTCTGCAACCCGCGCATCGGCGCCAACAAATCCCCTCAGTTCGTCGGCATCGGCCACAACTTCCTGAGCGACAGCTTTATGTTCATACATTCCAAAATTGATCTTGCTGTGCAGATACCGACCAACGACGCCGCTTCCCGCGACAACGAGCATCGTGATGAGGGCAACGCTGCAGTTGATCGAGCCAAGCCGGAAATCTGCGTGCCACAGAACCAGCACTGGTCCGAGCACGCCAAGAATCATGTGGGCGTTAAACCAGAAGGTAACCGTCCCAAATCCTCGCAACGAGCGCATGCGTTTACGCAACGGGTAAAGCGTCACAAGGAGCATCAGGCTGCCCCCAGCAATCCCAAGCCAATATCCAACGCCGCTGCCAGGCGTCAGGCCGTTGTCGTCACGGCTTAGCCAACCAATGCAGAGAGCGAAGACGACGGCGGTTCCGAAAATTTTTGGGAAAATGTTGGTCCACGGGCGCGGCCGATCGCCAACGGAATCGGCTCTTGCGGGCGTCCGCGGGCGGGGGATTGCGGCGCATGGGCGAGCCGCTGTGGACGGCGCTCGATGGTTATGGCCATTGCGCGGCGACCGGACGGCAAGATTTTTTACAGGCAATTCAGAAATTGCCGAACTGGTCATTATTGCTCCTCTGACGCATGACTAAGCCCTGTTCGGTGGCCGTTCGTCGGTAGCCGCAAATTGCGGTGATCCGATCTTCCCGGATGGGCGAGAGGTTGCACAAACACCGACAGTTTTGTGGCGCGTTCCCACTCCGTCACCGCGCCGAGGTCCTCGCCTCTAAGATTCTGCCGCAATCAAATGTAAGACGGTATCTGGCAAGACCGGACCGGCCTCCATCGCATTCGATCGCTCAGATCGCGCCAGTCCGGTGATCCGTCGTGTTAAGGGTCCGGGGCGACGCCTATGGCTTCACCCAAACGCAAGTTGTCGCTGTGGCCGCCGACTGCCGCAGCGGCGTTCGCCGCAATGGCTGCTGGCGCTGCGGCAGCGTTCGCGCAGTCTCCCGGCAGCGAAACCGTCATTATGAATACGGTTGATCAGGCGGTTCGTACGGGCGAGTTCGACCGCGCGGCGGCGACCCTCCGGAAGGTCGCCGAGTCTGGAAACGCCGAGGCACAATATCGCCTGGCGGCGCTCTATCGCATTGGACGCGGCGTACCTCAAGACGACGGTTTGGCCTTCAAATGGATGAAGGCCGCCGCCGAGCAAAACCACGCCCGCGCGCAGTTCAACCTTGGTATGATGTATCTGACGGGGCGCGGAGCCCCACCGGATGCCGGCGCCGCCAAAATCTGGCTGCAGAAAGCTGCGTCTCAGGGATACGACGGCGCAGCCAAGCTTGTTGCGGAAATATCCAAGCGCGGCGCCGCAGATGCCAAAGCGGCGCCCGCAGACGCCCGGCCGATCCGCCTCGCGGAACTTGAGGCGTCATTCCTGCGCGCCCTTGCAGCAGCGTCCAGAAACGAAACGCCGGAGATAGTGGACGCTGCGTGGCGCGGTCAAACGGACGTCATCACAAAGTTGATCTCGTCTGGCGCCGACATTTCAGCCAGAGACAGCGACGGCAATACTGCTCTGATGCGCGCGGCATCCGCCGGCAAGTCTGAGGCGGTGAACATGCTTCTGGCGGCGCGCGCAGATGTGAATGCGGAAAACCGCGCCGGCGAGCGGCCGCTTATGCTCGCGGCGGCGGGAGGGCACGTCGATGTTGTGGAGGGTCTGCTTCGCCGAGGAGCGGACCTGAGTGCGAGAACTCGCAGCGGCGACACCGCCCT
This sequence comes from Hyphomicrobiales bacterium, assembly GCA_021323775.1. GTDB lineage: Bacteria > Pseudomonadota > Alphaproteobacteria > Rhizobiales > Xanthobacteraceae > JAJPKK01. The sequence goes on along the minus strand of JAJPKK010000197.1, from coordinate 4,323 downwards.
GACGCTTGCCACGCGCCGGTGCCATCAACCGGTCGCCAAACTCTTGCTCGATCGCCGCGCCGACATGCGGGCTCCTCTTGAGCACGGGATGACGCTGCTCATGGTGGCGGCCGCCGCCTGTCCCAGCGACCTGGTGGAATTGCTGATCGCGAAGGGCGCACCGGTAGACGCGGTGGACGAAGCGCAACGGACCGCCTTGTGGCTGGCGGCCGACCACGGAAACACCGGCGGCATATTTGCGCTGTTGAAGCACAACGCTGACCAGCGCATCAGCGATAAAGAAGGCAGAACGCCGCTGCTGAGGGCGCTTGAAAATGGCAACGGCGAGGCCGCTCGATTGCTCATCGGGGACGGAGCGGCTCTCGAAGCCCGCACCGCGGCGGGAAATACGCCTCTTATACTCGCGGCGAAATCCGGCATGAGTGACATCGTCGACCGGCTGCTCAATCGGGGCGTGCGGATCAATGCGCGCAACAACATTGGATATAACGCGCTGATGATCGCCTCTCATGAGGGGCGAGCCGACATCGTCAAGGCGCTCTTGCGGGCCGGAGCCGATCCGACGCTGCGGAACAAGAAGCGCGAAACTGCAATTGAGGTCGCGGCGGCGGCGGGACACGCCGAAATTGCGCGGCTCCTGAAATGACCATGCCTGGCGTTAGCGAACATCGAAAAGCGCAAGTGAAAGGGGGACTCGGATCCGATGAGCTTTGCTCCGATCACTGCCGTGTACGCGGTGGCAGTTGGAATCATCTGGGCGCTCTACGTCGTGTTGCGCCGGCGCAGCGAGGCGCGAAGCCGGGCGACTAAGGAGGAGGCGGCGGAAGCCGGGCTTCTCGAGCCGGCATCACTTCATCCGAAATTCGATCCGGCGAAATGTCTGGGTTGTGGCGCCTGCGTCCGCGCCTGTCCGGAAGGCAATATCATCGGCCTGATCAACGGCAAGGCTGAGCTCGTTGAACCCGCGCATTGCATCGGCCACGGCGCCTGCCGCGAGGCTTGCCCCTACGACGCGATCACCCTTGTCTTCGGCACGGAGCGCCGGGGCGTTGATATCCCCCATGTCAGGCCGGATTTTCAAACAAACATTCCGGGGATCTTCATTGCCGGCGAGCTTGGCGGCATGGGCCTCATTCGCAACGCAATCGAGCAAGGGAGTCAGGCGATCGACTCCATCCGAAAGCGGTCCGCACCGAGACCTTCACACGGTTACGATGTCATTATCGTGGGCGCCGGGCCCGCAGGTTTCTCGGCAAGTCTTGCAGCCAAGAAGTACAGGCTGCGCTATTTGACGATCGAGCAGGAGAGCTTCGGCGGCACAGTTGCGCATTACCCGCGCGGCAAGATCGTCATGACCGCGCCCGCAGCGCTGCCGCTCGGCGGCAAGCTCAGGTTTAGAACGGTGAGCAAGGAGAAGCTGCTCAGGGTTTGGAAAGAGGTCGCTCGAAAGACCAGGTTGAAGATCAAGTACGGCGAGGAAGTCAAAGCTATTGTGCGACGCGGCTCGGCGTTCGAGGTCCGGACAACCCGCGGGTCCTACCTGGCTGTGTCCGTATTGCTCGCCATCGGCCGGCGAGGAACGCCGCGCAAGCTCGATGTCGAGGGCGAAGACCAAGCCAAAGTGGTATATCGCATGATCGACCCCGAGCAATATCGGCGGCGGCATGTGCTGGTGGTGGGCGGCGGCGACAGCGCGCTTGAGGCTGCCGCGAGGCTCGCCAGGGAGCCTGGCGCCACCGTCACTCTGTCCTATCGAAGTGGAGCCTTCTCGCGCGCCAAGGTGAAGAACCGCGAGGAGGTGGAGGCTGCGCGGAGGTCCCGGCGCCTCAAGGTGCTGCTTCAATCGAATGTGAAGCGGATCGGCCGTGACGACGTTGAGATCGAACAGAGAGGACGGCGCATGCGAATTAAGAACGACGCGGTCATCATATGCGCTGGCGGGATTCTGCCTACCGCGTTTCTTCAGAGCGTCGGCATCGAGGTAGAAACGAAATATGGCACGGCGTAGATCGGCATCGAGTCTCAGCGGCTTAATCCTCTCCCTTCGCCTCTTCGCAATGGGGAAGGCGAAGCACGCGAGCGTTCAGGTCATGTTGAACCATTTCTTCTGAGCCCCGGCCGGGCTGGTCCGGGCCATTGACGCCCTGCTCGCCGAGGCGCCGCAAGAAAGACGTGGATGGCCGCGACAACGGGGTTCCGCCGCGCAACGCGGCGGGGTGTCATTGCGCGGCCATGCCGACGAGGGAAGCGATTCGATCTCGCGGCACGTGGTCTAATAAGCTGTCAGTTGGAGGCCAATATGCGTGTTTTCGCAGCGTTGTCTTGCGTCATGTTCGCTGCTTCGCCTAGTTACTCTCAAATAAACGAGCGAACATTGACTGTGGCGGGGCTGACCGACTGCGTCGCCGAAGCGATTGCTACGAGTTCAGTAATAGACGATGGTTCTATCGTCATCTTTTCCTGCAACGCAGCCAAGGCCAGGACCCTCTATAATTTTCTGGGCAAAAAGGTCCGCGCTGAAGTGGTTCGCGACCGCAATGGAAAATTCGAAAACAGGCCATTTGGCGATAGCGCCTGTTACCACCGGATCGAGGATCAAAGCGGCAAAACCGCAGACGAGTTCCGCTGCGACCTGATCATGGCAATCGGGGACATACTGGGCGATTAGGCAGCGGCTGATCGTGCAAGTGACAGGCAACCAAAGTCCCATCCAGCGTTGGCCGCAGTGCGGGTTCCTCGCGGCGGCAGCGCGCGAAAACGTGCGGGCATCTTGTGTGGAAGTGTGCCTGGGCGCAGCAAAAATCTGCCGCTTGTGGCCCAGCTCGACGATCCTGCCGAGATACATCACGGCGACCCGATGGGTAATGTGCTCGACGATCGCGCGCCCCGGCGCAGCGGCTTGCGAATATGCATCCGGGCATGCGTTCCTTGAGGCTCGGCACCACGCCCGGCATCTCGGCGAGCCTTGCCTCCGTGCCGGCGAGCGAGGAGCTGAGCTTCGGCACGGCGGCGAGCAGGCCCTGGGAGAATACGAACAGCGCCACCACCGCCATCACCGGGATGGTGGCAAGGATGCGGCGGATGACGTAGGTCAGCATGGCGGGATGGTAGCAGGTTTCATGCCGGCTTTTCGGCGCGGGACGGCCGGACCAGGCGGCTTGGATAGGGAGAGACCGCGCCTGTCTTCGCCGGCCTCAAACGCCCGTCCCTGCGTTAGCCCGCCATGTTCAGGGGTCGACCATTCCTTCGCAGCTAATTCGCGCGCTTCTTTCTCAGCTTATGGAGATACTGCGCCGTCAGCCAGTCGCTCCATGAGCGCGGCGTGTAGCGCAAGAGCCGCATCCACGATGCCGGCGCGGGGGGAAAGGCAACAAACGGCTGCCGCGCGCGGATGGCGCGGACCATGTGGTGGACGGCGTCCTCCAGCTCCATCATATGCCGGCCGGGCGGCCTGAAGGGCGCGGTCATCGGCGTGCGGATGAAGCCGGGGCAGAGCGTGGTCACCGCGATGTTGTAGGACCGCAGCTCGACCCGCAAGGCATCGAACAGCGCGTTGACGCCGGCCTTGCTGGCGCAGTAGCCGGCCATCCACGGCAGGCCGCGATACGACGCGAGGCTGGACAGGGCGACCAGATGACCACGGCGCCGCTCGCGCATCCCCGGCAACACCGCCGCCACGCTGTTGCTGACGCCGATCAGGTTGACATTGATCTGGTCGACGAAGTCGTCGGCACAATACGTCTCCACTGGCGTCTCGCGAGCTATGCCGGCATTGGCGATGAGCACGTCGGTTGGGCCGAGGCGCTCCTCCAAGTCGGCGACCGCCCGGCGCAGCGCCGACGGATCGGTCACGTCAGCAACCGCATAAGCGGCGTGCTTGCCGAGCAGGACCGCGACCTCCTGCAGAGCAGCGCCGTTGCGGTCGAGAACGCCGATGCGGGCGCCCTCTGCGGCCAATGTCCGCGCGAGCTGCCGCCCGATGCCGCTGCCGGCGCCGGTGATCAGGATCATTTGGTCCGCAAACGAGGGCGTCGACGATCGGTAAGCCATCTTCCCACACGCAAAACGTCGCCACGGCTCAACCGCCGCGGAATATCAGCTTCTCGTAGCAATGCAGTCCCGCAGTGCGCAATAAGCGCAGCGCATTGCGCTAGCGTCAGGAGAGCAGGAGGGGAGGATGACGCGTCCACGCGCGAGCGCCTGAGATTAAGGGAGCCGGCGCCAACAAACCCTTGGCCCGTAAGAGGACCTCCACTCTTGCGGGAGCGCGCGAGCGAACACTTGGATGAAATCGAAGAAGGGCAAGAACGTGGTGCGCCAGCG
>JAJPKK010000309.1 GCA_021323775.1 Hyphomicrobiales bacterium | reverse complement strand
CAGATGGTGTCGCTCGACCATCCGCCCGCCGCCTCGAGGGCGGTCCGACGAATGAGGCACATGGTGCCGTGAACGATGATGGCGTTGGCCTCGTTGCGCTGGACCATCCCGATATCGAAGAAGCCGGCATACTCGCCATTCATCACATGGTGCAGCGGACTGCGCCGGCCGTCGCGGTGATCCTGCGGCGCCTGCACCAGGGCGACCTTCGGGTCAGCAAACACAGGGACGAGATCGGCGAGCCAATCGGGGGTCACCGCGTAATCCGCATCGATGATGCCGATGATCTCGGCATCGGGTGCGGTGTGCTTGAGCGCCAGCCGCAGAGCCCCGGCCTTGTAACCTTCCAGCTTCTCGGCGTTGATGAAGCGAAAGCGCTCGCCGAGCGTCCGGCAATGCTCCTCGACCGGCCGCCACATCGCCTCATCGGGCGTATTGTTGACGATGATGATGCATTCGAAGTTCGGGTAGGCGAGCCGGGCGACCGCATCGAGCGTCGCCTTGACCATCTCAGGCGGCTCCCGATAGGCCGGGATGTGGATCGAAACCTTCGGAGCATAGTCTCCGACAGCGCCGCCGCTCCGCTTCAGCAGACGCTCCGGCGAGCGGCCGAACAGGATACCGGCGATCTCATCGATCCTCCCCAGCGCGATCAATACCAGTGGTATCAGCAGTATGGTGCCCAGGGCGAGCGCGAACGCCGCCCCCGCGACGAAGTAATGGCTCACCCAATAATCAAATACGGTGGCCGCCCAGGCGCCGACCACGTGGGCTGCCGACACGAGCAGAAGCGCCTGCACGGCCGTCGCGCCCGCAATGCCGAGCACTGGCAAGGAGAGCAGCACCCCGACCGCTACCGCCACGGCGCCGACCTTCCAGGCGTCGGCATCAGTCACCGGTCCTGCCCAGGCGAATTTGGGTTGATGGGTCTGATTGTCGAACAGGCCCCAGTAGGCGCCGACGCTGCCCTCGATGGTCTTCCACGGCTGATCGTAGGCTTCGATGAGGTTATAGTCGATGCCGAGCGCATGGGCGCGGGCGACGAAGCCTCGCATGATCTCCGCCTGCTCGAACTTGCCCGGAACCGCGGCGCGGCGATTGTAGCCGGAACTCGGCCAGCCGAATTCCGCAATCACGATGCGCTTGCCTTTGAATTTCGCACGCAATTTCGCGTAGACCTTTACGGCAGCGTCGACCGCTCCTTCGGGCGGTATGCCGCCCCAGTAGGGCAGCACATGCGCGGCGACGAAATCGACCGTCGACACTAGCCTCTCGGCCGCGAGCGCCCGCTCTTTGGGGTCCTGCGATTCGGCCTCGGCGCCGGACAATTGCTGGAACAGGCCGAGCGCATTGCTGGGCCTGGGCTGAGCCGCCTCCTCGTCATCGGGCCCCAGAAGCTCACTGTAAATTTCGCCGGTCGATACCGGCACTGCGCCGGCGACCTCGCGCTTGACCTGCTTGACGGCTTCAGCGAGTTGGTCAGCGGTCAGGTCGCGGCGGAACAGCGTCTCGTTGCCGACCATGATGGCGTTGACGTTGCGATTCTTGTGCAGGAGATCGAGAGCCGAGGTGATTTCCCGGATGTTGCGGCTGGTGCACTTGGAGTTAAGCACAGCGGCCATCTCCCGCTCCAACCGGTTCTTGCAGTCGCGGTCGAATTCGGGAGGGGGATCGCTTTCGCTGCGACGGCCGGTTTTGTCGAGCCAGATGCCGAGCGTGACCTTGAGGCCGAACTCGGCAGCAACCTTGGGAACCTGCTCGACGCCCCCGGTCGACGAATACAACCGTATCGCCTTGGTATAGGGGGCGAGCGCCTTAAGCTCGGCGCGGATGCGCTCCTCCGGAGGCCGGCTGCCTTCGAGATCAGGATGGACCCCGGTCGTGAACGGCGAATATGAAACGCTGTTCAGGATTCCATCAAAATTGGGAGCAGCGGAGGCTTGGGTCTGCCGAAGAGCCCAAGCGCCCGCATGCAGGCACGCCACAAGCGCGACTACGGCGGCGACGGAGCGCATGGAACGCTTAACCAAATGGGGGCGGGGAAAATAGACCGGGACCTTGTCCCCTAGGCGCGGTCATTGGGAGTTTGACGCGATAGCAATGCATCGCGTGATATTCGAGTATTGAGAGGACGTGGCGTTTTGAAGGCAAAATCACTACGAGAATATAAAAACCGCTGCGACAAGATATACCAAGCTCAAACTAAAATTCGTCGGCGGCTATTTGGTTCCCGGCTTATCTGCAGCTACGCTCGGCGGAGCTGCGGGGGCCGCCGCCAGAGCGGGATTGAGCCAGCAGTCGCGAACCCGCTTATTGAACGCGTCGGCCGATTTCTGATCCTTCTGGTCGATGTCGCCCTGGCGTACCACGCAGCGGAAACTGATCTGAATGTGCTCGGCGGGACAGCCGAATCGATCATACAGCTCGAGGTGACGGAACGCCGTGTCGAGGTCGTCCTTCCACATCAGGCCAACCGCGCGCACGCCGAGCCAGACACATTCGCCCCGCGCCGCCGGGCCGGTCATGAGGCGGGCTGCCTCTGCGATTTCGTCGGTGCGACCGGCCGCATCTCTGGCCGTCTCCCCTTTACTGGCTTCGACCGGTTTCTGCTCCCCGTTCTGGGCGGCGAGCGGGGTGGCCACAAACATTGTCGCGCTCGCGACAATTGCAAGGAAACGCCAGGCTACAACGAACATGATCGCACGACCGGTTTCTGTCCAAGCCGGCGTAAGCAAGGATATGCCCAGCCAGCTGGCTCAGTGTATCGGATTACGGCTCCGGATTTTCCTATCGTCAATGGCCGAAGTTGCGGATTTTGTCCAGTCGTCGAGTGCGGTAGCAACATAAATGTTTGCGCCGACATCGCGGCCGTAAGGCGGCATGTCCCGCCGTGGAGCGGATCGGCGAACGGGTCGGGCCCCTGGCCGTCCCAATGATAGGCTCCGGGCAACCGGCGGCGCCGGACGCAATGCGCTGCGCCGCCATGGGCGATTGCCCTCCCTTGCGGGGGAGGGTAGGGGAGCGGACGGCGAGCGGGTGAACGCCGCCCGCGCGACGGGAACCTTCATGCAAAAGCTCCTCGCCTTGTTCATCCTTACAGCGGCGGCGGCCGCGGCGGCATGGTGGTGGCTCGGCCGGCCGGCGGCGGTGCCGGCGGTCGCATCCGATCCGGGCCGCATCCAATGCATGTCCTATACGCCGTTTCGCGGCGATGAGACTCCGCTCAACCCAGCGACCCATGCGGAGGCCGCCCGGATCGAGGAGGATCTCTCAAAGCTCGCCCGCCTGACAGACTGTGTGCGCACCTACGCCACCGACAACGGGCTCGACCAGGTGCCGGCGATAGCGCAGCGCCTCGGCATGAAAGTGCTGCAAGGCCTTTGGCTCGGCCGTGACCGCCAGAAGAACCGCATCCAGATCGACGCCGCGATCGCGCTCGCCAGGCGCTATCCGGATGCCGTCAGCGCGATCGTGGTCGGCAACGAGGTGCTGCTGCGCGGCGAACTTGCGGCTGAGGACATTGCAGCCGTTTTGCGCGAGGTCAAAGCCGCCACCGGTAAGCCGGTGACTTACGCGGACGTCTGGGAATTCTGGTTGCGCAACCGCGAACTTGCCGCGGCGGTCGATTACGTCACCATCCACATTCTGCCTTATTGGGAAGATTTCCCGATCGCGGCCGATTTGGCTGGCGCTCACGTCGATGAGATCCGCACCCGCGTCGCGGCGGCCTTTCCGGGCAAAGAGATCCTGATCGGGGAGGTGGGGTGGCCGAGCGCAGGACGCATGCGCGAGGGCGCTTTGCCGTCGCGCTCCAACCAGGCTCATGTCCTGGAGGAGGTGATGGCGCGGGCGCGGGCGAAGAATTATCGCGTGAACCTGATCGAAGCCTTCGACCAGCCGTGGAAGCGCTACCTTGAGGGGACGGTGGGCGGCTATTGGGGCCTGTTCGGCAGCGCCGTGCGCGAGCCGAAGTTCGCCTGGGGCGAGCCGGTGTCCGATCATCCGTGGTGGGAATGGCAATTGGCTCTGGGTTTGGCGTTGACGGCAACCGTGTTCGCGGCGGCAGTCCGCGCCGGCGGCGGACGATTGCTCGCCAAGGCCCCCGCCCGCGTACCGGCGGGCATCGCGCTGATCGGGCTCGTCGCCGGCATCCTGGCGCCCTGGGCCCTGGAAGACGTGGTCATCGAAAGTTTCGGGCCCGGAGGGTGGATGCGCGGCGCGGCCTTCGCGGCGCTGGCGCTGACGGCGCCGGTCGCCGCCGCCATGACGCTGGCGGCGAACGGGACGATCCCGGCATTTGCGGCTGTGCTGGGCCGACGTGACGAGCGGGAGCCCGCCTCGATTGCCAAGGCAAGCGGGCTTGTGCTGGCTGCCGCCACCGTGCTCGCGATCCAGACCGCGCTGGGTCTGGTGTTCGATCCGCGGTATCGCGATTTTACCGACGCGCAACTCTCCGCCGCGGCGGCTCCGTTTGCGATCGCAATGGCGCTCGGCGCCGGCCGCGCCGGGCTTCGCGGCCGTGCCGAAACCATTGCCGCCGTCACGCTCGCAGGGTCGGCGGTCTACATCGTTCTCAACGAGGGCTTTGCCAACTGGCAGGCGTTGTGGTTCGGCGCCGTTCTGATGGTGCTCGCGGTCACGATTGATCGACTACGGGACGCGCGAAAGACATAATAAGGAGCGCCGCCGCCAATCCGGACAGACCGGCATTGTGGAGCACGACGCCGAATGCGCTTGCCGCAACGCCAACCGTGAACAATGGCAGCCCCGGTCGAATCAGGGTTAACGCCGCGGCGCCGAGGCTGACCCAGCCGAAAACCTCGTTTTCGAACAAGGCTGACACCACGGTGCGGCTCAGGCATTGCCAGGTCTTGAGCCCGGCGTCGCAGGCGAGCCCGATCTGCGTCTGCTCGATCACCAGATAGCGCAAATAGATCGCGTAACCGAGCGACAGGAACCCGATCGTAATAACCCAGTTGAGCGCCGCCGCCGAGGGGCGGAACAGCACCCGTTGCGGGCGGGATTCGTCGGGCGCGGGATCGGGCATCGCGGGCGCAGACATTAGCGTGCTCCGGTCATATTGAACCATCTCAGCAGAGTCATGGCCGGGCCCTCTCCCTGGGCTCGTTTCGGCCGTCCACGTCTTACGCGCTGGAGGGCCCGGAAGAAAGGCAGGATAGGGGCGGCGCTGGGGCCGACTGACATAATCGAAACCTCGCAGCGGGTGCAGCCCGGATTGAGCCGTCAGCGAAATCGGCGAGCGCCCGCGCCACCCGGCAACGCCGTCTCCGGGGTTTCGCTGACGCTCAACCCGGGCTACGAGGACCGTGGCGGCCCGGATTGAACGAGAGCGAAATCCGGGGGCCAACCTCTCTCTGAGGCCCGGCTTCGCCGGGTTTCGCTGACCGCTCGACCCAAGCGACGAGGCGCCGAATCAGATAGCTGGAAGCTGGCAGAAGCCGCCCTCCTCGCGTAGGAAGGTTCAGGAAGATGACCACGGAACAGCGACCCAAGAGAACCTGCCTCATCGTCGTGCTTGCCGCCGGCGAAGGAACCCGCATGGGCAGTTCGCGGCCCAAGGTGCTGCATGCGATCGGAGGGCGGAGCCTGATCGGCCATGTGCTTTCGGCAGTCGGCGCAATCGACGGGCGGACCGCCGTCGTCGTGGGGCCGGGGCAGGATGCAATCGCGGAAGCCGTGAAGGCCCTCATGCCGGGTGCAGAGTGTTACATCCAGCGCGAGCGGCGCGGCACCGCCCATGCGGTCCTTGCCGCCAAGTCGGCGCTGGCGCGAGGCGCGGACGATGTGGTGGTCGCGTTCGCGGACACGCCGCTGATCACGCCGCAGACGATCTCCCGGCTGCGCGGCGCGCTCGCGGCCGGGGCGGGCGTCGCCGTGCTGGGGTTTCGTCCCGCCGACCCGACCGGTTACGGACGCCTGGTCGTTGATGCCGCTGGTCAACTCGTCGCCATCCGGGAGGAGAAGGATGCAAGCCCGGCCGAGCGCGCCGTGACCCTATGCAACTCCGGCCTGATGGCATTGGCCGGCAACGCCGCACTCGCAATTTTGGAACAGATCCGGGATGACAACGCCAAGCGCGAATTTTACTTGACCGACGCGGTTGCGGCGGCGCGCGCCCTGGGGTTGGCCGCGACGGCGCTCGAGGCCGACGCAGACGAGGTGCTTGGCGTGAATACGCAGGCGCAGCTGGCCGCGGCCGAGGCGGTGCTGCAACGCCGTCTGCGCGCTGCGGCCCATGAGGCCGGGGTCACCATGACGGCGCCCGAGACGGTCTATCTGTGCGTCGATACCAGGCTCGGCCGCGACGTCACGATCGAGCCCTATGTGGTGTTCGGGCCCGGCGTGACGGTCGAGGACGGCGCCCTGATCCGCTCGTTCTCTCACCTCGAAGGCGTCGATGTGGGGCCCGGCGCAGAGGTCGGGCCGTTCGCGCGGCTGCAACCTGGTGCGGACCCGGACGCCGGCGTCCACGAACTGCCCGTAAGGCTTCGACGGGCCAGACCGGCGCCCGCAAGGTTCGATCCCTGAGTGAAGCAGACCGGGTTGAGCGTCAGCGAGACCCGGGGCCAGTTGCGCCGCGTTGACAGGCCGATCCTGGATTTCGCGGACCCTGTCACCGGGCCCGCCGCAGGCGGGACCCGTCGGCTCAATCCAGGGTGCAAACCGAACTATGTTACAAATAACGTGAGGAGCGGAAGCAAATCGTGAAATCCGCGTCGCGACAAATCCTTATCCTCATGTTAATTCCGGATGCGTCATGTTAAAGCGTAGTTTGGCACGATCGTTGCCCTGAAGGGTTTTACAAGAGCATGTGTGGCATCATCGCAATTCTGGGGACCGAGCCTGTCGCGCTCAATCTCGTCGACGCGCTCAAGCGTCTCGAATATCGCGGTTATGATTCCGCCGGCGTCGCCACGCTGGAGGACGGCGTGCTGACCCGCCGGCGCGCCGAAGGCAAGCTTAAGAATCTGGAAAAGCGGCTCGCCAGCGAGCCCCTGCAAGGCGTGAGCGGCATCGGCCACACCCGCTGGGCGACCCACGGCCGGCCCAACGAAATCAACGCCCATCCTCACGCCACCGACCGGGTTGCGGTCGTGCACAACGGCATCATCGAGAATTTCGCGGAATTGCGCCGCGAGCTTGAGGGGCGCGGGGCCCAGTTCGCGACCGACACCGACACCGAGGTGGTCGCCCACCTCGTCACCGACGAGATGACGAAAGGCGCGGACCCGGCCGCCGCGGTCGCCGCGGCGCTGCCGCGCCTGCGCGGCGCCTTCGCGCTCGCTTTCCTGTTCGCCGGCGAGAATGACCTGGTGATCGGCGCCCGTCGCGGGTCGCCGCTCGCGATCGGCTACGGCAACGGCGAGATGTATCTCGGCTCGGATGCGATCGCGCTGGCGCCATTCACCGGCTCGATTGCCTATCTGGAGGACGGCGACTGCGTGATCCTGCGGCGCAGCGGAGCGACCATCCGCAATGATGCCGGCGCGCTCGTAACGCGGCCGACGATCCGTTCCGGCGCTTCGGCGTTCCTGCTCGATAAAGGAAACCACCGCCACTTCATGGCGAAGGAGATCCACGAGCAGCCCGAGGTGGTCGGCCACACGCTCGCCCACTACATCGATTTCGCCAGGGGCCGGATCGAACTGCCCGAAGAGCTGCCCTTCGATTTCAATGCGATCGACCGCGTGTCCATTTCGGCTTGCGGGACCGCCTATTATGCCGGGCTGATCGGCAAATACTGGTTCGAGCGCTTTGCCCGGCTGCCGGTCGAAATCGATGTGGCGTCGGAGTTCCGCTACCGCGAGGCGCCGTTCAAGCCGGGCAACCTCGCGCTGTTCGTGTCGCAGTCGGGCGAGACCGCGGACACGCTGGCGACGTTGCGCTATGCCCGCGGGCAGCATCAGCACATCGTGTCGATCGTCAACGTCCCGACCTCGACGATTGCGCGCGAAAGCGACCTCGTGATGCCGACACTCGCCGGGCCGGAAATCGGCGTTGCCTCTACCAAGGCGTTCACCTGCCAGCTCACCGTGCTGGCGTGCCTCGCCATCGCGGCCGGCCGCGCCCGCGGCACGCTCAGCGAAGAAGAAGAGGAGAAGCTGGTCTCAGCCCTCATCGAGACGCCACGCCACATGGCCGAGGCGCTCGCGCTGGAGCCGCGGATCGAGCATCTCGCGCGCGACCTCGCCAAATGCCGCGACGTGCTCTATCTCGGCCGCGGCACGAGCTTTCCGCTGGCGCTCGAAGGCGCGCTCAAGCTCAAGGAGATCTCCTACATTCACGCCGAGGGGTATGCGGCGGGCGAGCTGAAGCACGGCCCGATCGCGCTGATCGACGAGACCATGCCGGTCGTGGTGATCGCGCCTTACGATCGCGTCTTCGAGAAGACCGCGTCGAACATGCAGGAGGTGGCGGCGCGAGGCGGGCGGATCATCCTCATTACCGACCCGAGGGGGGCGCTTGAGGCGACCATCGACTCCGTCGTCACCATGACGGTGCCCGAAATGCCGGCGACCGTGACGCCGCTCGTCTATGCCATCCCGGTGCAGCTCATCGCCTATCATACCGCCGTGATCATGGGCACCGACGTGGATCAGCCGCGCAATCTCGCGAAGTCAGTGACAGTGGAGTAGGGCGGGCAAAGCACAGCGTGCCGACCAACCCGGCCGCGAATGGCCGAGCGGGGTGCGCACGGCGCTCCTGAGCTGTCGAAGGGGGGCCTGCACCTTCCGCCCCCGTCCCATCGATGCCACGCTCGCGAGAGTGGCGCGCCATCGCCGGAATGCCATATAATTAAGGCTGCCGGAACAGCGATCGATCGCTTAGAGAACGCAGCAAAGCAGCGCGACCCATGAGCTTAACCGACAACCCTGGACCGCCGCCTGGGCCTCCGCCCGGCAAGCCGGCGATCCACCACACAGGCTTCGGCGCCCGCATCCGCAACTATTTCCTGACCGGGCTTGTGGTCGCGGGCCCGCTCGCCATCACGGTATGGCTGACCTGGTCGTTCATCACCTGGGTCGATAACGTGGTGCGGCCGTTCGTGCCGGTGGCCTATCGGCCGGAAACCTACCTTCCCAGGACGATCCCCGGCACTGGTCTCTACCTGCCTGGGCAGATCCCCGGCACTGGTCTCATAATTGCTTTTGTGGCGCTTACGCTGCTCGGCTTCCTGACCGCCAACCTGGTGGGCCGCAAGCTGGTCGAGGCCGGCGAGCGGCTGCTCGACCGCATGCCGCTGGTGCGTTCGATTTATAAGGGCTTGAAGCAGGTGTTCGAGACGCTGTTCTCGGAATCCGGATCAAGCTTCCGCACTGTCGGCTTGGTGGAGTTTCCGGCGCCCGGCATGTGGTCGCTGGTGTTTCTCTCCCAGAAGCCGAGCAAAGACATCACGGCGCGCCTGCCGAGCCGCGAGGAGCACGTCTCGGTGTTCATGCCCTGCACGCCGAACCCCACCACGGGATTTTTCTTTTATGTAGCCCGCAGCGCCATCATCGAACTCGACATCCCGGTCGAGGCCGCCGCAAAGCTCATCATGTCGGCGGGGCTCATCCAACCTGGCAATGGCGACGGTGCCAGGAAGCTTGCTGCCCTTGCCGAGGCCGCGAGGATCGCAAGAGCCGCGAATATCGAGCCTGCAGGAGGCAAGGCGAGGGTAGGGGAGTAGCGCCCCGGGGCGTCCGCCGGTTGCGGGGAACGCGGGGCGAAACGGGCCGGACGCCCGCGCTCCCGGCTGCCGATCAATGTCGGCGCGCGATGAAAATGCGTGGCCGGCGCAAGGGGACAGGTGCGCTTGGAACGCACACCCCGAGTCCGGTTTCCGTCACCCGGCACTGCCGCCAAATATAGCTTGGCGGCGCTTGGGCGAATGCTGCCTGCGTTGCGTTCAGCAGCGCAGCCAGGCTCAGGGCGATTAAGCGCGCTCGCAGACTCATCGGTATCTCCCATCCTCGCAACCCGCATCCGCAGAGCCTTCGGCGATCGGCCGCCACGTAGCGCCGTCACCGGCTGGCCGCCGCCAGTCTGCGGCGGCTTGACGCTCAGGGCGATGGGCGTGCAGCCGTTACCCGCGGAAATCGCACGGTGATGTTCCCCCGCCGAAAGCCGGACGTGGAGTAAACAAGCTGCGGAGAGCAATTCCCCCGCGGATCGCAGCGGGAGTAACCGAACAGACCGGGCCGAACATAGGTGAAGTCGTACGGGCCGTAGTAATGCGTGTAGTCGCAGCGAGGAAAACACTCCTCGGCCGAGGCAGCGCGGGTTCCGAGCCATGCTCCCAGCCAAAGAGAGGCCAAAAAAGCAAGTCCGAAATGATATGGCAGCTTGCGGATGGCGTGCATGTCGAGACTCCCCTCGCACCATCTAAGGCGCGCTTCTTGCTATAACTTGACTCAAGAACAATCGATCCGCCAGACCGGCTGGAAATCGGCGCCGAGGAATTGCCAGCCGTCAAATCGCGATCTTGGTTTCGATGGCGTCGTAATCGGCGCGCACGCCGCCGTCCGTGGCGTCGAGCAGGCCGGCGGCTGTCAGGGCCTGGACGTCCGCATGAACATTGCTGTAGTCGCGACCGAGAGCCTTTGCGAGGGCGCGAACGCTTGTGACTTTGTGCCGGCGGACGTAGCGCAGCAACTCCATCCGTTTGCCGGTCAGCACGCGTGCGAGCGCATCCCAACTTTCGAATGCCAAGTGGCGCTCGTGGAAAATCTCACCGCTCTCCGCGCGGCGCCAGGCATCGATGAACCGCCGCGCCGCTTCCTGTTCCATCGCGCCGCCGACCGTCATTTTCACTTTGCTCATTTGCCTCCTCGCAAGTCCGCGCGTCGGCGTACCGGGATCGCATGGCGTCCTCGATTTGCCTCACTTAATATTCCCGGGTCCACTTTTTCTCTCTAATTTCTGTCAAAAAGGCGATGGCTCTGGGGGTCAATCCGCCCCTAAGTACCTCGACGCGATCTGCCTGTGCCACTGTGACAAGGAGTGGGCGCAACATGTCCAGACCGCTTGGGCTCAAAAATCTGATCCAAAACGGCCTTCGGTAGGCATCTTGGACCCGCTCAATCCATCCTCACAACTCCTCCCTCCCTCTGGAACTTATTAGCGCCGGATAGTGCCTTTGAGTTGGGCCAGCCATGGCCACACGGCCTGTGACCTCGTTCCGAACGATCCATGCCCGTCTGGTTTCTATAAACCCATATGGTTCTGCTGATGGTGAATTCCATTCGGCCTCGTCCAATATTGCCCTAACTTCCACACGTCTGAGCCAAAACTTTCCACCACCTGGGTTTTCTTTAAGATCAGGATTTTCGCTAAGCTTTGCCGTCAAATGTTGCTCATCATAAGCCTGCAAAATCCACGCTTCTTCCAGCGCTTGGACCGCCAGCGCATCCGATAGAAGGTCTCGCGCGGTAGTTTTTCGAAGGAGGTAGAGCGAGATCGTCCATGAGACGATGGCGCTGATGATCGCACTCAAAAGAGCAGAAAATAGCGGCACTGCACTCATCTTCGGACGTCGGTTTTAACGCGTCGCGCGGTACCGATAACAGACCACGTAATAGCATCAAGGCGCGCCCGCGCACCACCCTCTCACCCCGCCCCGATCAGCCGCACCGCCTCGTCGCGCTCGAACAGATAGAGCAGCACCCGCAGCGCCTCGCCGCGCTCGCTCGCAAGGGCCGGATCGCGCGCGAGCACCAGCGCGGCGTCGTCGCGCGCCGCAGCCATGAGGTCGCGGTGGATGGCGGGCTGGGCAATGCGGAACCCTGGCAGGCCGCTCTGGCGCGTGCCAAGCACGTCGCCTTCGCCGCGCAACCGCAGATCCTCCTCGGCGATGCGGAAGCCATCCTCGGTCTCGCGCATGATCCTAAGCCGCGCCCGCGCGGTCTCGGTGAGCGGCGGCCGATAGAGCAGGATGCAGGTCGAACGCACGGACGCATTCTGGCCGCGGCCGATGCGGCCGCGCAACTGGTGAAGCTGGGCGAGGCCGAAGCGTTCGGCATGCTCGATCACCATCACGGTCGCCTCCGGCACGTCGACCCCCACCTCAATCACGGTGGTGGCGATAAGGATGCGGGTTTCGCCCGCCGCGAAGCGGGCCATCGCCGCGTCCTTGTCGGCGCTCCTCTGCCGGCCGTGGACCAGGTCGACGGCGTGGCCGAAACGCGCGACCAGCTCCGCATATCTCGCCTCCGCCGCGGCAAGGTCGGTGTTCTCGGAGTCCTCCACCAGCGGGCACACCCAATAGACCCGCCGGCCGTCGCGGACGGCGCGGCCGATGGCGGCGATGACTTCGTCGAGGCGATCGAGCGGAATGGTGCGCGTATCGATCGGCTCGCGGCCGGGCGGCTTGTCGCGCAGCTCCGAAATGTCCATGTCGCCGAAATAGGTCAGCACCAGCGTCCGCGGGATAGGGGTTGCGGTCATCACCAGAAGGTCGACCGCGGCGCCCTTGCGGGCGAGCGCGAGACGCTGATGGACGCCGAAGCGATGCTGTTCGTCGATCACCGCGAGCGCGAGGTCGGCAAATGCTACGTCGTCGGAATAGAGTGCATGCGTGCCGACCAGGAGATCGGTCTCGCCTTGCGCGAGCCCTGTGAGCAAGGCGGCGCGCTCGCGTCCGCGCTCACGTCCGGTGAGAATGGCGACCTTGATGCCGGCGGCCTCCGCCAGCGGCGCGATGGTCTTGAGGTGCTGGCGGGCAAGGATTTCGGTCGGCGCCATCAGCGCCGCCTGGCTGCCGGCCGCGATCGCCATCGTGCAGGCAAACAGCGCCACCACGGTCTTGCCCGCGCCGACGTCGCCCTGCAGCAGGCGCAGCATCCGCTCCGGTTTGGCGAGATCGCGCCCGATGTCCGCGATGGCGGCCTCCTGGCTCGCGGTCAAGGTGAAGGGCAGGGCGGCGCGGAGTCTTGCGAGGAGCGCGGGCTTGTCCCCTCTCCCTTGTGGAGTGGGGGTCGCGAGAGAGTGCGCAGCACTGCCGTAGTCTCCCGACCCGGCGCCCCGACCCTCCCCCGCGAGAGGGGAGGGCGCCGCAAGACTGCGCGTGTGCGCACCCCTCTGCCGCGCCGGCCTGCGGAGATGAGCGCGCACCAGCGCCAGCGCCAATTGGCTCGCCAGCAGCTCGTCATAAGCAAGCCGCGACCACGCGATGCCCTCGGGCGCCATATCGACAGGATCCGGCGGCCGGTGCAGTCTGGCCAGCGCGCCTGCGAAGTCCGGCCAGCCGGCGCGGGACAGATGGGCGGAATCGAGCCACTCCGGCAGCGGCGGCACGAGGCCGAGCGCGGCGACGATGGCGCGGCGCACCATGTTCTGGGTCAGGCCTTCGGTCAGCGGATAAATGGGGTCGACCAGCGCCATTTTGTCAAACGCCGCCGGATCGACCACGCGTTCCGGGTGCACCATCTGCAACATGCCGTCATAGAACTTGACGGTGCCCGACACGTAACGACGGCTGCCCACTGGCAGCAGTCTTTCGATCTGGTCCCGGCGAGCGGAGAAATACGTGATGGTGAGGGTCCCGGTGTCGTCGCTCGCATAGACGAGATAGGGCGCGCGCGGCCGGTTGGGCGGCGCCGGGCGGTGACTGTCGACATGGACTGCGACGGTGACGAAGCTGTCAGGCGCCACATCGCGCAATTTTACCTGATGGCGCCGGTCGACGGCGCCGGACGGCAGGTGAAACAGGAGATCGACGACGCGCGCGCCGTCATCGCGCCCGACGAGCTTGCTGTAAAGCCTCGCCGATTTCTCGGCGATGCCCGGAAGGGCGGCGACGGAGGCGAACAAAGGATTGAGCAGACTTGGCCGCATAATCTCCTTATACGCGCCCGGGAGCGAGTCGTGTCATCGAGCCGGAGGGGCCTGACCCGCGCGGCAGTTGCCGGCTCATGTAGCGGCCGGACGCCTGTCACATCAGCCGGGAGGCGCGATGAACTACAAGCCACACTGCCGCCGTGACGCCGCTGCCGCTCGTGCTTTATATGGTCGTGTCGTTGGTGGCCGGCAATGCTGGCCCCGGGCTTCGCTTCGCTCAACCCGGGCTACGGCTCTCCATCGAAGCATCTCCGCCTTGCGCTATCCTCAATTGACAGACGTCTGACGATTTGTAAGCTTCCCGCCGCCACCTTCACGAAACGTCATGAGAGGAGACGGCCATGAGTGCCCCCGCAGGCGAACTCCAAAAAGTAAGGTCTTCAATGATGAATGCGGTCCACGACCTGCCGATGCTGGTCGCCCGCGATGAAGGGTTCTTCCGCGACGAAGGCCTCGATGTCGAGATTCTCAAGACGCCCGGTTCCGGCCAGCACGCCTCCGACCACCGGGCGCTGCGCGACGATATCTTCAAGCGCACGCTGGAGTCCTCCTACGAGGACGGTCAGTGCGATCAGTTCCGCATGTGCGAGTGGGGCATCATGAAGCGCGCGGTCGAGACCGTTGTGGATCCCACCCATCGTCCCGCCAAGATCGTGGCGCTCGGCTCCGCCATGTCGAGCTTCGCCATCGTCACTGATCCGAAACTCAACATCTACGAGCCGGAGCAATTGAAGAATACGCCGATTGCCGTAAGCCCCTTCAACGGCTCACATTTCACCATGCTCAAGATGATGGAAGGCTTTATCAGGCGCGAGGAGATCAAGTGGGAATTCGCCGGCACCCACCGCGAGCGGCTGGAGGCCTTGCGCGCCGGCAAGGTCAAGGCGGTTAGCCTGCAGGAGCCCTGGATCAGCGTTGCCGAAAAGCAGGGGTGCCGCGTTCTGATCGAGTCCCACTCGACCCGCAGCGAGGCGGCAGGCGATGAACTGGATGGCCCCACGCTCGCCAAGATGTTTCGAGCGCAAGCGCGCGCAGCCGAGGCAATCAACAAAAACCCCGAAAAATACGCCCACTATCTTCTCGAGGAAGCGGGCGGCCTGATCGAACTCAAAGACCTCAAGCTGTCTCGCCTGCTCAACGCCCCGCCGGCGCCCTACACGCGCGACCGGTTCAACGACAATTACCAATGGACCCTAAGCTGGGGTCTCGTTCCCCCTGGCGCCACCTACGAGAACACGGTCGATAACCGGGCCTGGCAGTAAGCGTCAGTTTCGTCCGCCAGAAACGCTTCCACATGCCCAGGGCGCGCACGTCACGGTTATCCACGCCTTTGACCGAGACGGGTCCGCGGCGGCGCGCCGTTTTTTTGCGAACCTTGATTGAGACGGTGATCCGGCGAAAGCACGTGGCAGGCGTCGTGGCCGGGCTTGTCCCGGCCGCCCCGGTTGTTCTTGCTCCATCCCTCAAAACTCGGGATCGCCGGGACAAGTCCGGCGACGACGCCGTGATCCGAACCACTTGATCCGCGCCGCACCAGGTGTATGACACGCCGAATGGCAGCGTCGCAGAGCAATTCGCTGGAGGAACTCTATCGCCGTCCGGGCTTCATGATCCGGCGCGTGCACCAGATTGCCGTGGCGTTATTCCTTGAGGAAACCGGAGAGCTCGGCGTCACCAACAGACAGTACGGCATCCTGTTCGTGCTCAAGCACCGGCCCGGCATCGACCAGATCTCAGTCGCCAATCTGTTGGGGCTCGACCGTTCGACAACCGGCATGGTGCTCAAGAAGCTCGAACAGGATGGGCTGGTGGTGCGCTCCGTCGGCGCGCACGATCGCCGCCGGCACAGCTTGCGACTGACAAGAGCGGGCGAGAAATTGCTGTCCGAGCTCGCCGAGCCGGCGCGTAAAGCCAAGACGCGCGTGCTGTCCGCCTTTACGCCGCGCGAACAGGCGCTCTTTCTTGGGCTGCTCGAGAAATTCACGCGCGCGTTCAACGGTTCTACGCGCGTGCCGCTCGATCCGGACCGGTCGAGCGAAAAGGCTCTGCCTGGCAGGCGTCGGCCAAACGCGGCTCGCGCGCGTAGCGTGGGTTGAGCCCAGCGAAACCCGCCATCGGCCTCGCCCCAGGAAGAGCCAGATGGGGACAGCCTGGCCGGGTAGGCGAGGATGTTACCACCCTCGCCCCCCACAGACCCGGACGTGCAGATTACCCGCATCCGGTGCTTCGCAGGAGAGTTTCGCCGCCGGTGTCGTAGTT
>JAJPKK010000218.1 GCA_021323775.1 Hyphomicrobiales bacterium | reverse complement strand
TTGAGCGTTTCCTAAGTTCGAAGCATATGGAGCCCGCCCGGAAGGCCGCGTTTACCGGCCCAAGTTGAGGTCTCCAATTGATAGGTTTCATGGAATCGCTCTACTAGTTGCGCGATTCCATGAAGCCGATCAAATGGCAGACTGGTCATTCCGGGGCGGCACCGAAGTGGCGAACCTGAAATCCGTCCTGCCGATGGTTCTGGATTCCGGGCTCGCCGCATCCGATCTCGGGTTTACCTGAGATCCCGCACTACAATCGGCACTACAAGATGCGCACATCGGCAGGGTTCGACAGGCTCATCAGCCGATGTGCGATGGCGACCGGCAACGAGGCGCTCTATGAGACGCACTATATGATTCGAATTTCGAAATCGTTCCGTCAGCCCTCTGCAGAAGCATGCCTCCTGGGCGGCTCGCTCCGCAATTAGGTCTCATCTGCCGGGGTGAGAGTGATCCCTCCGCGAGGTTGGATTGGGGGCGAGCCGACCACGGCTTCTTCGATGGCCCCGATCGCAGCAGTTTGGCTGGTCGGGAGCCTTTTGATTACTTGATACGCGTGAGGTCCTCGCCGCCGCAGATTCCGAGCCAGCAGCCTTCAATTCTGATGCTCGACGGACCCGTCTCGATCAGGTTCCCTGAATAATTATTACCGTCTCTGACATTGTAGAGCCGGCCGGACCACCTGGCGGGGCTCTGGTGATGCATCGAGATCAGAACCTCGGTTCCGACCAGCGACCGGTTGCGTCTTGCCGGATCGGCGTTGTTCTTGTCTGCAAACGGTCTGCCTGTCGCCGGATCGATCGATGAGCTGGACTGCACGATGAAGCCACATAAATCGCGCCCGCACGGGCTCACCCGTATCTTCGCGCCGTCTTTCGTGAGCCACAAGCCGACCGGAGAAGCTGATCCGGTGCCACCGCTTGCCGCAAGACAAGCCGCCGCAAGGCCAGCTGACAAGATCCAATGCATGAGCGCCTCCAAACAACAGATCGCGCCGTTCATTGCAACTCGCGCCGTGAGAAGCGGCTACCCCGCCGAGTTCTGATGTCCAAGCGGGAATGACGGGCTTTAACCTCTCCTCGCCCCCCTCAAACTTCGGTCGTACCTGCTCTCAAGGACAACCAACGCGGATATGGGAATCAGCAGGAGGACGCCCACCCACCACGCGCCCGCGAGAAAGGCGCCGCAGAAAATCAACGACAGCACCATCCCTACTTGCCCAATCCAGTGTGGAACGTCTGACATCTCGACTCACTCCCTGAAAAAGCGGCGCCGGATCGCTGTTGCTGAAGGGGTGGCGCGGGAGCGGAGCTACCGGTCGCCGCAGTCGCGTTAGCATCGCCATACACAACGCCCCTTGCGGGTCGCAGAGTCACAAACCCGACCAAGCCGCGAAGGTTCCCTTCGGGGAACAGATCACCATGTCTTGATTGCGTTCGCATCTGCTTTTTTGCTCCCCAAGCGGCGCACCCAGAGCGCATAGAGGCATCACAGCGGGCGAATCGATCGGGAATTGATCTTGGGGACCGCTCCCGGGCCCACCTCCGGACAGCGGCATGCTAGTTTTCCACCGGGCTTGGCCCGACCTGCAGCGCATGAAACTTCTGCTACCCGGTGGCGCGGTCCTGCCGGGTCAGTTTCCTCCTAGCCCGGATTAGTCTGAGAAATCCGGGCTAGCACCCTCGATTTAGGCAAAGATGGTCTTCCAGAAGCGTTAAGAGGAGGTGAAGGGGGAGGGAGAAGAATTGATGGATCGACTCCCCAATGGCCGTGTCTTCCCGGCGTCGCCGCCTCAGTCCGGAACAGCGCCGTGCGCTGCAACTGCTGGCCGGCAGCCCCCATGGCGTCACCGAGGAACTGCTCGTATTCAGTCACGGCTTTAGCCGACGGATGCTGGCTGGCCTCATCCGCGCCGGTTTTGCAACAGTGAAGCGAAGAGTGATCATGGCTGGCGGCACTCCGGTCGAAGTCGGACGCGTCAGCATCAGCGCCGCCGGGCGGCGGGCGATCGCCGCGTGATCGGGCTGATTGTTGTGTATAATGATTTTATGGGCGACGAAGAACGGAGGCTTTCAATGTTCCGGGGAATGCTGAGCTTGTCGGTCGCTGTGTCGGCAGTGGCCATCGCGGTTGTTTCGGATGTCGCATCGGCGATGCCGTATGCTGATCCACCGGCGATCAGAAATGCGGCCGGAACCAACATCGAAACGGTGTGGGGCAGAGGATTCGGTTGGGGCTTTGGAGCCGGATTTCTCGGCGGCGCGATCGTCGGCGGCGCGCTGGCGCCATACTATCGGTACGGCTATGGCTACCCCTACTACGGGGCCTACCCCTATTATGGACCCTACAGCGGATACAGTACTCCGTACTCCTACGATTACAGTTATCGCGGAAGATACCCCTTTGATCGGCAGCTCTGTTGTCGCTTTTGATCTCGTACGCGAACGTTGGCAGCGCGCAGGACGCGCGGCGGCGTGCGGATGACGAAGGGGCTTTCGGGCCGCCCTGTTCGCTTTGCGAGAGCACACGCCATGCGGTGGGAACCTGTCTATCCGATCGCGCGTTAAATTCGTGCCAAATTGCAGCACGCGAAGTCTAAGAACCATGAAGTGCCTTGTTTGCGACGCCGATGCGGAACGGACGCAAGACGGGAGTGGCGGAATTGGCGTTATTTGCCCCGCATGCGGCACATACGACGTCGAAAATGCAGTCATCGCCGCTGGGCAGTTGCGGGAACTTATGCCAGAGCGACGCCGCGAAATCTTGGACAGAGCTAAACGTTCGGCGCAACCCGGCATGCGCCCTTTGATCAGACCTTACTTGCTCGCCTAAATGTCCCTCACCTCCGGTCGCGAGGCGTTGACCGTGGCTGCTTCGTCACGGCGGTAGTCGCGAAGCCTTCCGGCATGTGCAATTATCGGGAGGCAGCTTTCCGGCTGCCTTTTTTCTTCTCTTCCGGCCGGCTTGTTGTCGGAGCCTGGGGCATGATCAAGCGGGACAATATCAAGTGGAATGACCGAACCATCGGGATCGCTGGCCTTGTGATCGGCGGCGTCTCGGCCGTTGTCGGCGCGGCGGCGCTCGTGCTCGCCTACTTTGTCTTGCCGTCAGTTACGCAGAACGACCACTTTTGCTATCGACTGACCTTCAGGGAATACGACGAATTTGCCCCCCGTAAGCTCTTCGATCCGCCGCCCTTGGCCTGAGACAGGATTGCCTGAGACAGGGTTCGCTTGTGGGCGCGGCTCGCAGAAGCATAGCCCCGGCGGGGGAGGAAGGGCAGCCGGGGCTAGTCCAGCCCGGAGTTCTCAGCCGCTTGGTACGCTGAAGTGATTCGGAGGCTTGCGCAAGTCCCTTGCTTACGGGCGACGTGGAAAAGAGCGGCCACTCCCTGGCTCATTGGGTAGCGGCAAACACCCTCGAAACGTGCACCACGCACCGCGCAACGGTCACATCTCCGTTATGTCGGAAACCGCTGCGCAACGCTCAGCGTAGAACTCTGCGCGGGCCGCATTCTTTGCCGCTCCCCGTTACCCCCAGGCAAAGTCCCGGCCTCGCGTACCCGGCGCCCTTTTGCCTGCCGGCGCCGGGCGCCGGGTCCAGAGCCTCGCCCTTTTCTGCTCAAACGAGAGGTGTGCCAGATGTCGAATGTGGAAACGTACCGGGAGAAGGCGCTGAAATGCGCGCACGCCGCCGATAGGGCGAGCAGCACGGGCGAGCGTGCGGAGCTCTTTGGCCTTGCCAGCATTTACATGGCGCTTGCTGATTACGTGGATCGCACCCACGAGCACGGCGCTGCGCACCGTGGCGGCCAAGACCAGGAGATGCAAAGGAGCAGTTGAGTTGCCGCCTTGCATTGCTTTTCTGTTTCCTCGCCCCCGCTTGTTGATCGACGTCAACGACCGGGGGCGCCATTACGTCCATAAATAACGTTATGAGCGAAAATTTCACATTTACGAGCGAGGTGATTTGTCCGGTCTGTGGGCGGCCAATGATTTTGCTGCACACCATTAGACGCGCCTTCGCCGAGAACCTGAACGTGTTCAAGTGCAAGCCGTGCGGTTTTTCGACCACCGAGCCTGTGAGTTGGACAAACCCGCCGTTGTCGCCGGGGGTTGGCGTGGGGGCCCCCACAGACCCGAAAAGAGCGGGCAGAGGCCCGCGCGGCTAATCCGGTTTCCGGATGGCGGCGCGGGCCCGCGGCACGCAAGGCGCGAGCTACGGATATTCCCGTAGTTGCGTTCCCGTATTTCCCGGAAGCGGCAGCAAGAAGAAAGGCGAATTTTGAAAACCGGCTGACCGACGATCCGGAAATCAGGTGCTATCTGCCCGGCGTCCCGCGGGCGACGTATATGCCCTATCCCTTCCAGATCGTTCAGACGTCAAAGGACATCCTGATCGCCTACGAGTATGCGGGCGACGCTCGCACGATCTACATGGATCAGGTGCGCCCAAACCCGGTCGATAGCTGGATGGGCCGCTCCGTTGGACACTGGGAGGGCGACGCCCTGGTCGTCGACGTGACGCGCTTGAATGACCAGACCTGGTTTGACAGGGCCGGGAACTTCCATAGCGACGCCTTGCATGTGGTCGAACGCTACACGCCCTTGAGCCCCGACGCTCTGACCTACGAAGCCGCCATCGAGGACCCGAAGGTGTTTCCGCGGCCTTGGAAAATGAGCATGCCCCTGTATCGCCGGCTAAAGAAGAATGCTCAACTCATGGAGTTCAAGTGCGTGGAGTTCGTGGAAGAGCTCATGTACGGGCATCTTCGCCAGCAACCAGGCAAGTGAAAGGGAGGTTTCATATGAGCCATCGACTTCTCACTTCAATGGCTAGTTTGACGGCCATTATTGCGGCTGCGTTCCTGATGCCGGCGCCGGTAACCGGCGAGACATGGACTGTGCCGCGAACGGCGGACGGTCAGCCGGATTTGCAGGGCGTGTGGGACTACCGTACCATCACGCCGATGCAACGCCCCCTCGAACTGGGAACGAAGGAGTTTTTCGCCTCTGATGAGGAAGCGGCGGCCTGGGAACGCAGCGAAAACCGCCGGCAGAATCGCGACGCGGAGGATCTCGAAACGGGCGGTGTCCCCCCTGGGTGGGCCGGCGGGGGCGGTGGCGTTGCCGGGAGAGCCGCATACAACGAGTTCTGGTGGGACCGCGGCAACAAGATCGTAGCAACGAAGCGCACGTCGCTGATCGTCGACCCGCCCGATGGCCGGTATCCCGCCATGACGCCCGAAGGACAGAAGAGAGCGGACCTCATTGCCGCGGCGCGCAACGACACCAACCTTGGCCGGCCCCACGCCGACTCATATGAAGACCGGCCGCTGGCGGAGCGCTGCATTCTCGGCTTCAATTCCGGACCGCCGATGACCCCGGGCGCCTACAACAACAATGTCCAGCTGTTCCAGGCTCCCGGATATGTCGCGATCCTTAACGAGATGATCCACGATACGCGGATCATTCCGCTCGACGGCCGTCCTCATGGGCACGTCCCGCTGTGGAGGGGCGATTCTCGGGGCCACTGGGAAGGCGACACGCTGGTGGTCGACACGATCAACTTTAAGCGCGAGACGAGTTTCCCGAACTCCGGCCCGAACTTGCACCTCGTCGAGAAATTCACCCGCACTGATGCCGACACGCTCATGTACGAGTTCACCATCGATGATCCGAGCGTCTGGACGCGACCGTTCACCGTTGCTGTTCCGATGCGCAAGAGCGACCAGCCGATCTACGAGTATGCCTGCCACGAAGGCAACTACGCCATGGCCAGCATTCTCGCCGGAGCGCGCGCCGCAGAAAAGGCCGCAGAGGCGAAGGCGTCGAAGTGAGGTAAGGGCCGGGAGCGGCGTGCGGCGGCCTCGCGCCGCGCTGCTCCTGCTGCGATGCTTTCAATTACCCGTTGACGCAAATCCTGCGAATACGACTTTGGCATTGTTCCCCCCAAAATCGAGTCAATGCCGTAGACTCGCTCATTGACGACTCCTTGGGAATCCATCTTGATTCAACCCGAGCGGAAAATGCTCTGATCTTCGGCTCTCGGGTTTCTTCCGGCTGCTCAACAACTGGGGCGTGACGCGCGCCTTCATGCTGCTGGCGGCGATCGTCTTCGTCGCAGGCGCACTCTCCGCCTTCCTCGTCAACGACACCACTGCCGGGCGCCATGATGGTCCTGTTCTTCGCCGGCCAGGCGGTCGCCAAGGTCGCGATCGTCGGCGGCGCCCTGCTGCTTTTCACCCGCAGTAAAGGCCGAAAAAGTCTACGGCGAGATCGACTGACCGCTGCTCGTCATGTTCGTCGGTCTGTTCATCGTGGTGTCCGGCCTTGAAAATGCGGTCCTCACGGCGGACATCATTTCGGCAGTCGGACGGCTCCATCTGGAGAGCGTCGGCGGACAACCGACGAAGAACAGCAAATATGTGCCGATCACGCCGAGCCAGATCGCCGATGAGATCATCAATGCGGCGAAAGCAGGCGCTGCCGTCGCGCGTGTGCACGTGCGCGACCCCGATACGGGCGCGCCTTCGAGCCGGCTTGATCTCTATGAGGAGACGATTGACCGCGTGAGGTCTTCGTCAGTCGATATCGTCTTGAATGTCACGACGGGTCCGGGCGCCGGCAGCAGCAAAGCGTGCAGCCGCCCTGCTGGCCCTTTATAGTGCGGTCTGTGCGGATGCCTTCGCCCAGTTCGAGCTCGCCACCGACATCAAAGCATCGGAGATCCAGGCGGTGGTCAACGCGCCGAATATAGGTACAGACCGGCAGATCAAAGTGGTCGACGTCGGCACGCATAACGTGGCGGTGGGCGTTTTGCGGAGAGGCAAGACCACGCCTGGCGCTCCGGTTACGGCGATTAACCATACCGAAGTCACTGAAGTCTACTACATGGTGTCGGGCAGCGGAACGCTCCTCACGGGCGGCACGGTCGAGAATTCCAAAGCCGCCCCGGCCGACAGCGAGATCGTTAAGGTTGACTGTCGGTCCGAGCAACAACGCCATCTTCAAGGAGCCGGCACAGAAGCGCAAGCTCGAGGCCGGCGACATGGCGATCATTCCCGCCGAGGTCTATCACGGCTTCGCCCCCTACGGTTATCGCAATCACGACGGCAGTTCCTCGCGCGCCTCGATGGGCTCGTTGCGCCCGAGAAACGTGCCGGAGATCGCCTCGGAGAGGTGCATCAGGGCGTTCTCGACCGAAAGAATCAAACGGTCGTCAACCCGCGCCGCCTCCGCGGTGCGCAGCCTGGCGGTGGTCGCCATGGAAATCTGCCGGGGCAGCGACAGCCTGCCGTCGGGCCGCATGTGCGGCATTGCGGCGAGATGGCTTTCGATCTGCTCGAACTGGAACGCCACGGAGCGGGGGTTGGATGGGTCGAGCACAGTGAGATCGATCACTGGCGCGCGCGCTGCGACCATCACGTAACGCTGGCGATAGGTGATGCGGCTGTCGCAAAGTTCGAGCAGGGTGTCGAGGCCGCGGTCGAGGCGAGCGCCGAACTGGCGCGCGAACCGGCAGGTCACGATGGCGCGCTCGATGCGGCGGCCGAGATCGAGAAACCGCCAGCCGCCCAGCCGGGTCATGTTTTCCTGGGCGAGCCCAGAGAACGACGCGATGATGCGCAGCGCGGCTTCCACCCGCTCCGCCATCGCGGCGGCGAAATCGGAAGAACCGCGAAGCGGCGCGTCGCAGGCAGCGGCGAGCTGCGTCAAAGTTCGCCACGTGTCGGGCGAGAGGCGGTCGCGGATGACCGAGCCGGCGGACCGCACCGCCCTGGCGAGCGCCGGCGCCGAGCCTGCGAGGTCGCCGCGCTGCAACGCCGATCGCGCGATCGCCGCAGGTCGCGTCGCCGCAATATCGTTTGGCGCCGCGCTCCACGAGCGCAGCAGCGAGATGATGGGCTCGACATCCTGCTCCGACCGGTCGGTTTCCGCGAGCCGCGCCAAGAGAGCGCGCACAAGCCGCAGCGTCGCTTCGGTGCGCTCCATATAGCGGCCGAGCCAGAACAGGTTGTCGGCGGCCCGGCTTGGCAGCGTGCCGGAGGCGCGCTGAATCTGGATGCGGTCGGGGGTTGGCAGCAAGGTCGTCTCGACGAACGGCGCCTTTGAGGGAATCCAGGCGTCGGCCGTCAGCGCGCCGCGCTGCAGGCTGATGGCATATATGTCGTCGGGGGCGCCGATGCGCACGAAGCCGCCGGGCATTGCGGCGAAGCTCTCGCCATGCCGAACGAGGAAGACCCGCAGGATGAATGGCCGCGGCTCCAATTTGCCGTTGCGCCACACTGGCATGGTGGAGAGCCGCACGGCCTCCTGCAGAACGACATCGATCCCGCGTTCTTCGATCGATTGGCGGATGCGCTGCCGCCGCCCGGGCGCAAGCTCGCTGCCGCGCACGCCATCGCCGATGTTTCCGCTCGAGACCTCGCCCGTAAAAGCAGAGGCCACCACCATGTCGTCGAATCGATCGTGCATTGCGGTACGCACAGCGGGATCGCCGAGCCACCAGGTTGCGACATTGGGCATCGCGAGCGCACGCCCGTTGATCGCTTCGCAAAGCGCCGGGAGGAAGGCCAGCATGGCGCGCGCCTCGGCGATGCCGCTGCCTAGACCGTTCGCCATCACAACCTTGCCGTCGCGCACGGCCTGTACGAGTCCCGGCACGCCGAGCCGCGAGTGCGCATTGAGTTCAAGCGGATCGGAGAAATCGGCGTCAAGCCTGCGCAGCAGCACCTCGGTCCGCTTGAGGCCGGAAACGGTGCGGATGAACACGCCGTTGTCGCGCACCGTGAGGTCCTCGCCCTCCACCAGCAGAAAGCCAAGATAGCGGGCGAGATAGGCATGCTCGAAGTAAGTTTCGTTCATCGGCCCCGGCGTCAGCACGCAGACGCGGGAATCGTCCTGGCGCCTCAATCGGGTGAGTTCCGCCTGGAGGGTTTGGAAGAACGGGGCATGACGCAGAACGCAGAGGTCGCGGTAGATGTCCGGAATGCTCTGGCGCAGCGCCAGCCGGTTTTCGAGCGCAAAACCCGCGCCCGAGGGCGCCTGCGTGCAATCGCGCAGCACCCACCAGCGGCCATCCGGGCCGCGTCCGAGGTCGACGGCATAAATGCGCAGATGCGCGCCTCCGGGCGGCGGCACGCCGACAATCGGCCGCAGGAATTCCGGGCTGCCGGCCACGAACGCGCCGGGGAGCCGCTTTTCGCGGAACAGCGTGCCGGCGCCATAGATGTCGGCAATCACCGCCTCCATCAAATGGGCGCGCTCGATAAGCGCCGCCTCCAGCCGCTCCCATTCGTCGGCTGCGATAATGAGCGGAACGGGCGTCAGCGGCCAGGCGCGCTCAACGCCGGCTTCGTCTTCATAAACGCGATAAAAGACGCCCGAATCGCGCAGATAGCGGTCGGCCGCGGCAAACCGGCGCGACAGCTCTTCGCGCCCCAATGCGGCCAGGTCGGCGAGGAGGGCGCGCCAGTGGGCGCGCACTTCGCCGCGATCGCTCATCATCTCGTCGTAGACGCCAGGCAGCGGTTGATAGCCCGCCAGCAGCTGGGCGACGAGTTCGGGGCCCAAGGGAGCGGCTGTTTCGGTGAGCGCGGACATGGCGCCAAAAGATAGGCGGTCCGGAGCGCCGCTTAAAGGCTACGAATGGCCGATATGCCCCCCTCCCCGATGCGGGCAGGGCAATCGCATGCGGCCGTCCCACGTGTAGTTGAAGGTCGGCATGCAGGGTTCGGAGTTTTGTTGCGGAAGCGGTGCTATGCTCGGGGCCAAAGCAAAAGCAGGGCCGCGCGTGTCGGGCCGCGGGCTGAGCGGAGGACCGCAGGGCGCAATAAGCGCAGCGAATTGCGCCCTACCGCAACGGTGAGTCAGGAATCGTCGCATTCGCCGGCCTCGCCAGGCATTGGATCTCAAGCAACTGGGGCAAAACTCGTGAATATCGCAGCCGATAATAAAGCGCCCCCCGAGACCGGCGACGGCGACCCGCGCGATGAGATCGCCCGCCTCGAACAGCGGCTCGAGGAGCTGGCCGACGCTCTGGCGCGGTGCCGGAAGATCAGGTTGATTTCGCAGATCGCAATCGCCGCTGGCGGCGTTTGGATGCTGGCGGTGACGATCGGGGTCCTCGGATTCGATCCCCTGGCGATGATCGCGGCGATTTCAGCCGTGATCGGGGGCACCGTCATGTATGGGTCGAACCGGACGACATGGCGTGAGGTCGATGCCGCCATGAATGATGGCGAAGCAAAGCGGGCGGCGTTGATCGGGAGACTGGAGCTTCGGGTGGTGGGGGAGGGACCTCGTGACCGGATTTGATCGCGCGGAAGAACCTTCGTTTGCTGCAAAATGCGTCGCGAGAGGGGATCGACAGCGACGATGCCGGCGAAATTGATTTTGCGAAGCTAAAGCAAGAGGCGTGCCGGCGTCTTGCGGACAAATCAAGCGGGGGTTCGCCACGCGAGCCGCGGTCGAAAGGGAGAAGGTAATCGTGGGGCGAGTCCCGTCACCGCCGCAGATCCAGCGTGACGGGATACTCGACCGACCGCTCCTCCGCCGGCATCGTCTCCACAAAGCCCGGCGTGTGGCCGTGGTCCTCAAATCGCGCCCGCCGCCTTGCTTCCGCCTCGTATGAGTTGACCGGATAGGTCTCGTAGTTGCGCCCTCCCGGATGGGCCACGTGAAAGACGCAGCCGCCGAGGGAGCGGCGGCTCCAGCTATCGAGAATGTCGAAGGTCAGCGGCGCGTGCACCGGCACGGTCGGATGCAGGGCGGACGGAAGCGGCCACGCCTTGAAACGGACGCCGGCCACATACTCGCCGGGCCGTCCGGTTGCGGTCAATGGCAGACGGCGGCCGTTGCAAGCGATCACATGGCGCGCGGCGTTGAGGTTTTGCAATTTGACTTGCAGACGCTCGACTGAAGAATCCACAAACCGCACGGTGCCGCCTGGCGCCGTTTCTTCGGCCAACACATGCCAGGGTTCGAGTGCCTGGCGCAGCTCAAGCCGGACGCCGCCGTGGGTGACCTCGCCGTAAAGGGGAAAACGGAACTGGCGCTGGGCGTCGAACCATTCGGGATCGAAGCGATAGCCCTCGCGCCTCAAATCCGTGAGCACGTCGAGGAAATCTTCCCACACGAAATGCTCCAGCATGAAACGGTCATGCAGCGCCGTGCCCCAGCGCACCAGGGGACCGTCGAGCGGCGCACGCCAGAGCCAGGCGACGAGCGCGCGCAGCAGCAGTTGCTGGGCTAGGCTCATGCGGGCGTCGGGAGGCATCTCAAATGAGCGGAATTCGACGAGGCCGAGCCGACCAGCCGCGCCTTCCGGCGAGAACAGCTTGTCGATGCAGATTTCGGCGCGGTGGGTGTTGCCGGTGACATCGACCAGGAGATTGCGGAACAGCCGGTCGACCAGCCACGGCGGCGGGGCCCCTTCCCCCAAGCGCGGAGGCGTCTCGCCCGCACTATTGGCGCGAGCGGGAGAATGCGGGCAAGACGCCCACGCTCCCGGCGGCGGCGACGGCACGAGCCCGAGCGCGATTTCGCATTCGTGCAGCATGTCCATGCGCGCCTCGTCGATGCGGGGCGCCTGGCTGGTCGGGCCGATGAACAGACTGGAAAACAGATAAGACAAGGATGGCCGGCGCTGCCAGTACAGCACGATGCTTTTCAAGAGATCGGGCCGCCGCAAAAAGGGACTGTCAGCCGCCGTGGCGCCGCCCAGCACGATGTGGTTGCCGCCGCCGGTGCCGGTGTGCCGGCCGTCGATCATGAATTTATCGGCGCCGAGCCGCGCGAGCCGCGCGTCTTCGTAAAGGCCGCGGGTGATCGAGACGGCGTCCCGCCAGCCTGCTGCCGGGTGGATGTTGACCTCGATGACGCCCGGGTCCGGAGTGACCTTGATGACGTTCAGGCGGTGGTCGAAAGGCGGCGGGTAACCCTCGACGTGCAGAGTCATCTTCAGGTCAGCGGCAGTCGCCTCCACAGCCGCGAGCAGCTCCAGATAATCTTCGAGCCGCTCGACCGGCGGCATGAAGACGCACAGCCGTCCGTCGCGAGGCTCGACCGTAAGGGCGGTGCGAATCGGAACGGCCGGCATGGCGCGTTCAAACTGTTTGCGCGGTCCCGATGCTCGCGCGATGTCCTCCGCGGTCTTCTCCTCAGCGGCTTTCTCGTCATCGGTTTCCGCTTCGGCAAAATGCCCGTGGACGCGCTGGAACAGGACGTCGGGCGGCGGCAGCTCGCCACGCGGCATAAACGGATCCGCCGCCACGGTGACCGGCCGCTCCGAGGGCGGCAGATAGGGCAGCGAATCGAGCGGCAGGCGGAGGCCGACCGGCGAGTCACCCGGAATCAGGAACAGGCGCCCGCGGCGCAGCGGCCAGATCTCGCTAAGCCAGGCTGCCGCGCTGCCCTCCCCTGGGAGCGCCGGCGTCTCGCCCGCTTTATTCGCAAGACCGGACGACACCGTCGTTTCTCCGGCACGGAGCGGGCGGGACGTCCGCGCCACGGGCGAGGGAGGGTAGGGCGAGGGTTGCAGCGGCAGCACGAAGCCGGTCGGCACGGTGAGCCGCCGCTCGAATTCGCGCAGGATGCGCTTGCGTTCCGCCGGATCGTCGATCTTGGGATTGCTCGGGTCGATGTTGTCCGGCCAATCCCCCTCCTTGAGCATCTGCCGCACCGGATCTTCATAGGCCGGAACGACGTGGTCGCTCCTGATGCCGAGGCGAGCCGCGACGCCTTCGGCGAAGCGCTTCGCCTGCTCGGCCGTGGGGGCGAAGTCGCGCCCCTCGGGCGCGATGAGGGACTGGTCGTGCCAGATCGGCAATCCGTCCTTGCGCCAGTACAGGGCAAAGGCCCAACGCGGCAGGGGTTCGCCCGGATACCATTTGCCTTGGCTGAAATGCAGGAAGCCGTTGGGTGCGAAGCGATCGCGCAATCTGCGGATCAGGTCGTCGGCGCGGATGCGCTTGGTTGGCCCCAAAGCCTGCGTATTCCATTCGGCCGATTGATAATCCTCGATCGAGACGAATGTTGGCTCGCCGCCCATGGTGAGGCGCACGTCCTGGGCGGAGAGATCGGCATCGACGGTCTCGCCCAGCGCGTCGAGAGCCTCCCACGCGCTATCAGAGAACGGATAGGTGACCCGCGGCTGCTCGGCGATGCGCGAGACTCGCATCTCGAAGGCGAAATCGACTTGTGCGAAATCCACCACTCCGGTAATGGGTGCAGCCGAGCGGTAATGCGGCGTCGCGGCAAGCGGCAGATGACCCTCGCCGCAAAGAAGCCCGGAGGTCGGATCGAAGCCGATCCAGCCGGCGCCCGGAATGTAAGCCTCGGCCCAGGCGTGGAGGTCGGTGAAGTCGTGGTCCGCGCCGGAGGGTCCGTCGAGCGCTTTCACGTCGGGGCGGAGCTGGATGAGATAGCCCGAGACGAAACGGGCCGGTACGCCGATGTAGCGCAGAATCTGAACCAGCAGCCAGCCGGTGTCGCGGCACGAGCCCGAGCCGGCCGCGAGCGTTTCGTCGGGCGTCTGCACGCCGGGCTCCATGCGTGTGATGTAGCGGATCTTGCGCTGGAGCTCGCGGTTGAGCGAGACGAGGTAATCCACGGTGTTGGCCGGCCCGCGCGACAGAGAGGCCAGAAACTCTTTCAGGAGTGGACCCGGCGGCTCTGGTTCGAGAAACGCCGCGAGATCGGTGCGCAGCTCCTCGGGGTATTCGAACGGAAACTGCGCCGCATAAGGCTCAACGAAAAAATCAAAC
The DNA here is from genome assembly GCA_021323775.1 of Hyphomicrobiales bacterium. Taxonomy (GTDB): domain Bacteria; phylum Pseudomonadota; class Alphaproteobacteria; order Rhizobiales; family Xanthobacteraceae; genus JAJPKK01. Next base: position 5,652 of record JAJPKK010000218.1, on the reverse strand, counting down.
GGATTGATGACCCGCAGGTCGGCCACGAGATCGACCGCTACCAAAAACTCCGCGGTCTTTTCCGGAAACACCAGCCGGGCGAGCCAATTGCCATGCGGATCCTGCTGCCAGTTCACGAAGTGCTCAGGAGGGAAGACCTTGAGCGCATAGCTCCTGATCGGCGTGCGGCAGTGGGGCGCCGGGCGCAGACGGATCGATTGCGGACCGAGGCTGACGGGTCGATCATAACGATAGCTGGTGACGTGATGGAGGCCGACGAGAATCGACATGGACCGCCCTGTTGTCGCTCGGAGCTATTTCACCTCTCCCTCCCTCCCCCGCTTGCGGGGGAGGGAGGGCGGAGGCCACCCCGGAGAATTTGTGCCGCGGATGTTCCGCGCGAGTCTTCGGCGCTGCGTATTTCTGAATTTGTGCATGCAAGTCGCGGGCCGAGGAAACGGCGCCCTTGGCGACAATGCCGTGCAGTGCTGCCTAAGAATTGGGCGCAGTCGGCAGGCATTCGCCCCGCTCTACGCAGTTGTCATTCTCGCAGCAGGTAGCCGCCGCGGAAGTGGATCAGCGGCGCCTTACCGGCCCCATCGAAAACGCCGACCACGCGACCGATCACGATGATGACACCGTGGCGCTCGATCGTCTCCTCGAGCCGGCAGTCGATCGCCCCGACTGCGTCAAGCAGAATCGGCGCGCCGGTGCGAAGGGTCCCCCACCGCCCTGCCGCGAAACGTTCCGCACCCTTGCGCGGTCCCTTGCCGCCGAACATGTCGGCGATCTCGGCGGCCTCGCGCGGCAGAAAGTTGAGAGCGAAATGGCGCGCCGCGAGCACCGTCTGCAGTGCCGACGTGCGCTTATCGATCGACACCAGCATCAGCGGAGGCGCGGCGCAGACATGGGTGGCCGACAGCCCGAGAAATCCGGCGGGCCCCTCGTCCGACAGCGCCGTCACCACGGTGCTGCCGGTTGCGCGATTGCCGATCGCGCGCCAGAACGCTTGCGGGTCGATGAGGGGGTCGGTCAGGTGCGGCGGCTCGGTCATGAAGTGACATCAGAAGTCAATGTGAAGGTCGACCCATAGCGGCGTCGCCAGCAGGCGGCCGGGCGTCACTTGGACGCAAGCCGGGACTGGTTGTGTTTCTCAAAAGCGCCCACACTACTTTACCGTATCTGCAATTGTGCCACAATGTCCACCATTTTGGCTGCGGTGCTGGCCGCCGCAACAGCGGCTCGGTGTACGCATGCCGGCGGACGAGCAATGCGCACGCCATACGCTCGCTGTGCAAAATCAGATCGCCGAAGTCCGAGTTCTTGTGCAGAGCATGGAGACCGGTCAGCGCGGTTGCCTGGTCACATAGGGCGACTCCTACCTCGGCTCCTACAAGGATACAGAGACAGAACTCCCCGCCGCGATCGATGAAATGGCCAGTCTCGCAATCGGGCGACTGTCTCCTGCTGTTGAGCATTGTCGGCGACGCAGGTCATAGCCGAGAAGCGGCGTGAGCTTCGCACTGCCATTGACGAACGGAACGGCGGGCGATCCCGACGCCGCTCCCGCCCTCGTCAATTCCGAGCGTGGTCCGCAGTTGATGGAGCCGAACAACAAGCGCGGCCATAACCCTGAGTGAATGGTTCAATCTGACCGAAATCCGCCGTAAGGCGCATTACAGTATGGACATGACAGTATGGACATGGTGGCCGCCGGTCCCTTGCAACCTGCGCGGCATATCGGCATTGTCCATTCCGTCTGCGACAGTCGAGCGCCGCTCATGAAACGCAAGATCGCAGCCATCCTGGCTGCCGATATCGCCGGCTACAGCAAGCTGGTGGCCGAGGACGAAGAGGAGACGCTGCGCCGCCTCGAGTCCTATCGGGCGGTGTTTGAGGATTTCGTCACCCGCTTTTCGGGGCGAATTTTCAATACCGCGGGCGATGCAATTCTGGCCGAATTTTCGAGCGCCGTGGATGCCGTGCGGTGCGCGATCGACCTTCAGGAGAGCCTGCGCACCCGCAATCTCGCTTATCCGGCGAGCCGGCAGATGAGCTTTAGGATCGGCATCACGATCGGCGATGTGGTCGAGCGCGACGGCGATCTCTTAGGCGATGGCGTTAATATCGCGAGCCGCCTGAGCGGGCTTGCCGAGCCGGGCGGCCTCTGCGTGGCGCGCACCGTCTACGAGCAGGCGGCCAACAAGCTGTCCGTCGATTTCGTCGATATCGGCGAGCGGGAGGTCAAGAACATCCCGACCCCGATCCACGTCTATGCGTTGGCGCTGGGCGGAAAGCACCGGCGCTTTCGGGCGCTGACGCTGACGGGTAAAAGAGGGGCTTCGTTCGTGTGGGCAGTCGCGGTGACGGCCGCGAGCCTCGCCGCACTCGTCGTCGCCGGCCTCGTGTATTTCACTGCTTTGCGCACCGGCGGTCCTGTCGGCGAAGCGCCCGCGGCGCCGGCCATCATCGAGCCGGCGGCCCTGACGCCGCGTCCGCCCGAGATGCTGGTGCCGGAGATCATCCCGTTCATTCCGGATCGTCAGCGCATCGCCATCCGCACCGCCTACATGTCCGCTCCCGACCATAAGGCGATTGCCATCAGCTACGCGCAGGCCGCTTTTATCACCGACCAGAAGGATGAGGAGACCGCGAAGGCCGCTGCGCTGGAGGCGTGCGGCCGCGCCACCGAGCCGATCGCACCGCGGCAACGCTGCGTGATTTACGCCGTGGGCAACAGTGTCGTATACGGACGCGGCCGGCCGCCGCTGCCGCCGGAGCCCTGGGTCACCCGCGATCCTGCCATCGAGACACCTTTTACGGTCGAATCGCTGCCTCTTGCCAGAGATCCGGTGCGGAAAAATCTGCACCAGGTTTATGTGAACGGCCACGGCCCGAAAGCGTTGGCGATTTCGCCGCAGGGGATGGTCGGATGGTATGTCAGACAGTCGAGTGAGCAAGAGGCGGTGCGGCGGTCGTTGGAATTCTGCGGCAGCCGTGCCGGCGTCGCCTGCGTGATCGTGGCGGTCAACGATGCTTTCGTGGTCCCGATCCCGTCCGCCATGAAGGCAGTTGGGCTGTTCCGCGCCGCCGGCAATCCTGCGATTGCGCCGGCGGCGCGCGACGACGTTGCGCGCCGCCTCGCCAGCGCGACGAGCGGGTGGAGCGCAGTTGCGGTCGGCGCCAGCGGCCGATGCGGCCTGGTGCTCAAGGCCGCCAGCGAGCGCGACGCCATCGACGGCGCCCTGATGGATTGCAGCCGCCTCGACCGCGCCTGCCGCGTGGTGGCGATAGGACCGTTCGCGGTCGAGCCGAAGTAGGGAGGGCGAGGTCCGACGGGCGCGGTTATGGCCCCCACAGCGACAAAATAGCGGCACTAACCGAGGGCAAGCAGAAATTATGAGGCGATTCTCGGCGTGATGGCGCCGAACGGATGATTGCGACGTACGAGTATCATGCTTCTGAGTCAGGTTGGCACTGTCGTGCAACGCATGACGATGCCGATACCTTGTCTCACAGATTGATGCGTGGGCCCTGCGTCAATCCGCTACCCGCGTTCACGAGGCTATTTTTCTCCAAATGGCCGCTCTATATGAGATCAAACAACCGCTTTCCGTAGTTGCTCTACTGGAAACAGAAGCCACGCTGTCAAGTCATATGCACAGACGCGCGCGCAACCGCCTATCCGCAGTCACCAGTTGGGAAGGCGATCAAGATGCCGCTATTCGCCGAATCGAACGGGAGATTCTCGGCACAGAAGTGGCAATTCACTGATAGCAAACAGAGCTGCCTGCCGATAGGGGGCCGCCCGGCTACACCGTCTTCCTGATTCTCGTATCCAGCCCGAAAATCCGAGCCGCGTTGAGCCCGAGAATATTCCGCTTCGCCTGTTCGGAAAGGAACGGCAGGTCGATAATCTCGCCGGGCAGGTCGAAGTCGTAATGCGGCCAGTCCGATGCGAACAGCAACTGCGTTTCGGCGTTGATCATCTCCAGCGTGACTGCAAGCGCCTTGAGGTTCGTGGTCTCCATCGGCTGGGTCGTATACCAGCAGTGCTCGCGCATGTATTCGCTCGGCAGGCGCCGTAATTGCGGGGCTTCGGACGGGCGCATCAGGTACTGGTCGTCGAGGCGCTGCATCAGGAACGGCACCCAGGCGAGTCCGCTCTCGATCCAGATCGGCTTGAGCTTGGGGAAGCGCTCCGGAATGCCGTTGATGATCCAGTTGGTGGCGTGGATCATGTTCGACCATACGAAGCCCAGCGCATGCATGCCGAGGAAGCGGTTGATGGTGGCCAGCGACGGGTCCTGCCAGTGATAGCCGGCGTGGAATGCGAGCGGCTTGCCGCGCTCCTCGATCATGCGGTAGAGGCGCATGTAGTGATTGTGATGCACCGGCTTGTAGCGGGTCGAGGTGATGCAATAGCCGATCACGCCGGAAACATCGTCGAAGGCTTCGACCGTGCGCTCGGCCTCCTCCGGCGTGTTGAACGGCAGGTAGATGAGCGACTTGATGCGATCGTCGGCGGATAAAAGCTTATCGGCGAGCCAGCGATTATAGGCGTTGCCGAGCCACACTTCCATCTCGGGCTGCGGGTGCATGCCGAGCATCAGCATTGGGGTCGGAAACACGACCATGTAGTCGATCGCCAGCGCCTCCATGGCGCGACGCGTCAGGGTGACGTCGCGGTGCACGTCGGTGTCAGTGACGGGCTCGCGCTGGCCGTCCTGGTGGGGAATGCGCCCGCCGACGCTCTGGTAGCGCAGGCCGAGATCGCCGCTGAGCCCGTAGGGCGGAGCGTTGATGCGATCGTTCTGAAAGTGGATCGCCTGCTCGCGCACCACCGGGTCTTCGATATAGGTGATGATCTCCTTCCACGACACCGTCTCGACATGATGAGCATCGACGTCGACGATCAGCCAGTCGTGATATTTGCGCCGGACCGCATCGCGCTTAGCATGGGCGAGCAGGTCGCGCGTGTCGGTGTAGGTATCGACCTCCTGCGGCTTGAGCAGTTGCGGCACGGACGTGGGGGGTGCGTTCATGGTCGAGTCCTCCGATACATACCGCCCGATGGAGCGAAGCGTAGTCCGGGAAAAACCTTGCCGTTGGGTACCGCGACTCCCGGATGAAGGGACTGCGAAGACGCGGTCCATTGATCTACAGGCCCATCCTACAACTCATCGGGCCGGCGACGATACCATAACGCCAGCTCCATCGGACCGAGGCGCAGCGCGCGCAGCAGTTCTGACACGGCAGACAGCACTTCGGTCGCCGTCAGCGGTTCGTTGTCGTCGCGAACGATCGGCCGAAACGTCCGCTCCTCGCCATCGGACTTCGCCACATAGAGCCGAATCGCCGCCGTCATGATCCTCGCGACAGCTTCGTCTGACACGTGCGAAGCTTCGCCGTCGCGCACGAGATCGCGCGCCGCGATATGCAGGTCGGCTGCGAAGCGGCCGATCCAGCTGTAGTCGGGAATCAGGGGTCGGGAGTCGGGCGTCAGGAAGTTCTCCGCCGGATCACCTTCCTGACTCCCGACTCCTGACTCCTGACCCCTGGTCCGATCAGACGACGACATAGACATGTCCATCCGCGATCTCGAGCCGCGCTCGGCGCAGGGCGAAGCGCTCGCCGCCGGGGTGATGGCCGGTCCGCAAGTCGAACTCCCAG
>JAJPKK010000223.1 GCA_021323775.1 Hyphomicrobiales bacterium | reverse complement strand
TTGAGCGTTTCCTAAGTTCGAAGCATATGGAGCCCGCCCGGAAGGCCGCGTTTACCGGCCCAAGTTGAGGTCTCCAATTGATAGGTTTCATGGAATCGCTGAACTAGGTCACGCAGGGCTTGAACGTCGACTGCTCCAGCGTGAACATTACCAGCACCACGCCAATCCAGACCAGCGCGATCGACAGGATCCCGCAACAGCTAGCGCCCCGATGCGGCGCCGCCGGCACGTGAGCGCCAGCGATTTGAGCGGCAGCGGAATTCCGCTATCCTTTGCGGCGAGCGGCGATATGGAGCAAATCATGAGCCGGGCACGCCAATTTCGCGACCTGCTGCAGCGCAGCGGTCTGATCATCGCGCCGGGCGCCTATGATTGCATAACGGCTCGCTCGATTGCGCAGGCCGGCTTCAGCGCTGTCTACATGACCGGCGCCGGCACTGCAGCGACGCTTGGTTATCCGGACTATGGCCTCCTCACTATGTCCGAGATGGCCGACAACGCCGGCCGCATCGCCGCGGCCGTCGATGTGCCGGTCATTGCCGACGCAGATACCGGTTATGGCAACGAGCTCAACGCCACGCGGACGGTACGCGAATACGAACGGCGGGGCGTGGCAGGGCTGCACATTGAGGATCAGGATTTCCCGAAAAAATGCGGCCATCTCGACAATAAGGTCGTCGTACCCCTCGACGCGTATCTGGCGAAAATCAAGGCGGCGGTGGCGGCGAAACGCGATCGGGATTTCCTCATCATCGCGCGCACCGACAGCCGCGCGGCGCTCGGCTTCGATGAAGCGGTTCGTCGCGCCAATGCGGCGCTTGCGGCCGGCGCTGACATGGCGTTCGTTGAGGCGCCGCAGACCTTGGAAGAGGTCGCAGCCGTGCCGCGCCTCGTGAACGGTCCATGTCTGCTCAATGTGGTTTGGCGCGGCAAGACTCCGGAGGTGTCGTTCGATGACGCCGAACGCATGGGCTATCGGCTGGCGATCGTGCCCGGCATGCTGTTCAAGGCCGTCATTGGCGTTTGCGACGCGACGCTCTCGGAACTGCGCCGCACCGGCCGGCATCCGGTTCCGATGCAGAGCATGACCGTGCGGGAGGCGTTCCGGCGCGTCGGGGCCGACGAATGGGATGCGGTCAGCGACCGCTTCGGCGCCGCGGCGCGCTCCGTTGAGGCAGCGGAATAGGTCAGGGCGAATGTATAGGGCGCCGCGGATCCTTTTTCCCCTCCGCCTTGGGAGCAGGGGTCGGGGGTGGGGCTCGTGCCCATGGGCGATTTCGGAGCCAACGCGCCCGAACCCCCCATCCCCGCCCCACAAGGGGGAGGGAGCACAATAGACCGCGCCTGTGCGCAATTGCTGAGCCGAGCAGGAGGCGAGGAGTGTCCGGGCCGTCAACGTTGTTCGACAAGATCTGGTCGTCTCACGCCATTCTGGTTCGCCCGGACGGCGCCACGCTCCTCTATGTCGATCGCCATTTCGTCCACGACGGTTCGGGCAATGCCTTTCGCATGCTCAAAGAGAGGGGCCTCGCGGTGCGGCGGCCGGACCGGACCTTTGCGACGCCGGACCATTATGTCTCAACGCTGAGCCACGATCTTGCTTCCATCAATGAGCCGCACCGCCGCGGCGTCGTCGAGGAACTGGAGGCGAATGCAAAAGCAGCAGGCCTGACCTTGTTCGGCCTCAGCGACCGGCGGCAGGGCATCGTGCATGTCATTGGCCCGGAGCAGGGGCTCAGCCAACCCGGCATGATCATCGTCTGCGGCGATAGTCATACCGCGACCCACGGCGCGCTCGGCGCGCTCGCTTTCGGCATCGGCGCCTCCGAGGTCGGTCACGTGCTGGCAACCCAGACCCTGTGGCAGCGCAAGCCCAGGAATATGCGGATCGTGATCGACGGCACGCTCGCACAGGGCGTCCACGCCAAGGACGTGATCCTCGCCATCATCGCGCAAATCGGCGCTGCGGGCGGCGTCGGACACGTCATCGAGTATGCAGGCTCGGCGATCCGCGCCATGGGCATCGAAGCGCGGCTGACGATCTGCAACATGTCGATCGAAGCCGGCGCGCGCGCCGGAATGGTGGCGCCAGACGACACCACTTTCGCGTATCTTCACGGCCGCCCCTACGCCCCGAAGGGCGCCGACTGGGACGCGGCGTTGGCCCATTGGGCCTCGCTCGCCTCCGACGCCGATGCGCGATTCGATCGCGAGGTGCATCTCGATGCGGCGGAGATCGCCCCGATGGTAACCTGGGGGACGAGCCCTGAGACGGCGGCGCCGATCACCGCGCGCGTTCCCGACCCCGCAAGCGCGGGAGATGCGGCGCGGCGCGACAGCATCGAGCGCGCATTGGCCTATATGGACCTCCGGCCCGGCACGCCGCTCACGGAGATCGCCATCGACCGGGTGTTCATAGGCTCCTGCACCAACAGCCGGATCGAAGATCTTCGCGCCGCAGCGAAGGTGCTCGACGGCCGCCGCGCCGTCGTTCCGGCCATGGCGGTGCCGGGCTCGGGCCTGGTGAAGGCGCAGGCCGAGGCCGAAGGCCTCGATGCCATCTTCAAGCGCGCCGGCTTCGAATGGCGCGAATCCGGATGCTCGATGTGCGTCGGCATGAACGGCGACCTCGTCGCGCCCGGCGAACGCTGCGCCTCAACCTCGAACCGCAACTTCGTCGGCCGCCAGGGCAAGGGCGCCCGTACCCATCTGATGAGCCCCGCGATGGCCGCGGCCGCCGCCGTCACGGGCAAGCTTGCCGATGTCCGTCAATTCCCGATGAGGCCGTGATGCAACCTTTTCGTCGCCTTGACGCTTCGGCGGCGCCGATCGGCATGCCGAACGTCGACACCGACCAGATCATCCCGGCGCGTTTCCTGTGGCGCAAGCGCAGCGACGGCTTCGGGCATCTGTTGTTCCACGACCTGCGTTTCGGGGATGGCGGCGCGCCGAAGCCGGATTTCGTGCTCAACCGCGACGTCTATCGGAATGCGCGCATCCTGGTCGCCGGTCGCAATTTCGGTTGCGGCTCATCGCGCGAGCATGCCGTCTGGGCGCTCTATGATTACGGCATCCGCGCCGTGGTGGCGCCGAGCTTCGGCGACATCTTTTTCAACAACAGCTTCCAGAACGGCTTGTTGCCGGTGGCGCTGCCGGCCGAGCGGGTGGCCGCGCTCCGCGCCCTGTTGGAGCAGTCGCCCGGAAGCAGCATCGCCATCGATCTCGAGGCGCAGACGCTGACGGGACCGGATCGCGCGGTCGACCGCTTTGAAATCGACCCGTTCCGGAAGGAATGCCTGCTGGCCGGCGCGGACGATATTTCGTTTACGCTCGGCTACCGCGACCGCATCGCGGAATTCGAGAATGCCTGTGAAGCCAAGGTTCGTTGGCTGTGATGGGACCCGGAGCATGATGAGACGGCGCACGTTCATGAGTCTCGCCGCCGGCGCGCTGGCCTCGTCGCTTGCGCCGCGCTTCACCGCTGCACAGGCTTACCCTGCCCGGCCGGTGACCCTGGTGATCCCGTTTCCGCCCGGCGGCGGCAACGATGCGCTGGGGCGCATGGTGGCGGACAAGATGAGCAAATCGCTGGGCCAGCAGATCGTAGTGGAAAATCGGGGCGGCGCCGGCGGCACCATTGCGACGCGCGCGGTCGCCCGCAGCGCAGCAGACGGCTACACCATCCTGCTTGCCTATACGGGAACGCTCGCTATCAATCCAAGCCTCTATGTCAATCCGGGATACGATCCGCGCCGGGATTTTGCTCCCATCGGCCTGATCGCCGGACTGCCAAGCGTGCTGGTCGTGCATCCCACGTTTCCGGTCCGCTCGGTTGCGGAATTAATCGCGTTCGCCAAGGCGCGGCCCGGCAGGATCGACTATGCGTTCGTGCCCGGTACGGTCGGGCACATCACCACCGAGCTGTTCGCCAGCACTGCCGGAATCGACTTCACGCGCATCCCCTACAAGGGCAATGGTCCGGCGATGACCGATCTGCTCGGCGGGCACGTAGCGATGATGTTTCTTTCGATCCTGCCGGTGCTGGAGCATGTGCGCGCCGGAACGCTGAAGGCGCTCGCGGTGACGAGCGCAGCGCGCTCCGAACTGCTCCCCCAGGTGCCGACGATTGCACAAGCCGGTCTGCCCGGTTTTTCCGCGGTCATTCACTACGGGCTGTTGGCCCCGCCCGGGACCCCGCGCGGCATCATCGATCAGTTGAACGCGGCGCTCAGAGAGGCGCTTGCGGCAGACGACGTGCGAGCGCGGCTCGCCGCTGAAGGCGCGGCGCCGTTGCCGGGCACGCCGGCGGATTATGCCGCCGATATCGACACCGAGGAGACCAAGTGGGGCGCGCTGGTGCGAAAGCTTAATCTGAGGGTCGAGTGAAAATTGCGGTTGTCGGCGGGGGTGCGGGAGGCGCGGCCGCCGTTGCCGAGCTCGTATCGGCTGGGCACGAAGTGAGGTTCTGGAGCCGCTCTCAAGAGACGCTCGCCCCCTTTCGGGAACAAGGCGGCGTCGCCTTCGACGGCGTCATCGGGACCGGTCTCGCAAAGCCCAGCTTGATGACGTGCGATCTGGCCGAGGCGGCCGACGGAGCGGACCTGGTCCTGATCTGCGCGCCGACCCAGGCGCACGAAGAAATCGCATGCGCGCTGGCACGAAGCGAATCGAGAGCGCCGATCGTGCTCAATCCCGGGCACACCGGCGGAGCATTGGAAGTTCGGCAAACGTTCATCGCGAACGACCGTGAGCCGCCGCCGATCGCCGAATTTTCCACGCTCACCTGCGTGGCGCGCAAGTATGCTCCGGCGCGCGTGACTATTACGGGCAGGGCAAAGAGCGTCCGGCTCGCCGCGATGCCCGGCGGCGAGAAGGCGGCAGAGCTGGCCAGGCGGCTCTTTCGCGCCGCCACGCCGGTTTCCGACGTGTTGGCCTGCGACCTCGCCAACGTGAACATGGTCCTGCACATCCCGGGCGCTGTTCTCGGCGCCGCCTGGGTGGAAGCGACCGGCGGCGATTTCACTTTCTATGTCCAGGGCATGACGCAAGGCGTCGCCCGCGTGATGCGCGCATTGGATGACGAGCGGCGGGCCGTTGCCAGCGCCTTCAATCACGAATTGCCGGCCTTAACGGCAGAAATGCGCGCCATCGGCACCGTGGAAGAAGCGACGCCTGACCTCGATGATTTCGCTTCGGCGATTTCCTCCGGCGAGGCCAACCGGCGGATCAAGGCGCCGGATTCCCTGCAACACCGCTATTATCAAGAGGACTTCTGCTACGGGCTCCTGCCCTTGACGGTTCTCGCAAAGATCGGCGGGGTTGACGTTCCCCTCGCAAAGTCGCTGCTGCAGATTGGACAGGTGCTGCTGGGCTTCGATCCGGCGTCCGCCGGCCGGACCGCGGAGCGGATGGGCATCGCAGATCTCGATCGCCGCGGTCTGTTGAGACTTGTTGGAGCGCAAGACAATGGCGGCTGAGGCACCGATGATTGACTGGAAGAGCCTGCGCATCGGGATGCTCGGCGGCGACAGGCGCGAGCAGGAAATTGCTCGCCGCGCTGCTGCGACCGGCGCCGATGTGCGGGCGCATGGCTTTCCATGGCCGGACGGCGGCATCCCCGGCGTCAAGTACCTGAGCGATCCGGCCGCCGTGCTCGATGATGCGAAGTTTGCCCTGTTTCCAATCCCCGGCATATCGGCGACGGGGGCGCTGTTTGCGCCGGCCGCTCCAATGCCCATTATCCCCGATCGGGCGCTGCTGTCCCGAATGGCGCCGCGCGCGCACATCATTCTTGGGTGGGCCGACAAAAACCTCAAAATGCATGCGGATGCGTTGTCGATTACGCTGCATGAATATGAGTGGGACCGAAGCTTGATGCTCCAGCGCACGCCCGCAATCATTGAAGGTCTTTTGAGGATCGTCATCGAAAACACCGACATCACCATACATGGCGCAAACGCCTGCGTGGTCGGACAAGGCACGATTGGCGCCGTGCTGACGCGCTATCTCGTCGCGCTCGGCGCCCGCACCGCCGTCGTCGCAAGAAATCCGGAACAGCGCGCGGCGGCGTTCGTCGCCGGGGCGGCGCCGCACAGCTTCGAAGAACTGCACGCTCTGGCGTCTCGCCTTGACCTGCTGTTCTCGACGGTTCCGGCCCGCGTCGTCGGCGAGAACGTGTTATCGCGGCTCAAGGGATCGGCGCTCATTGTGGACCTGGCAGCGCCGCCGGGCGGCGTTGACTTGGATTGCGCAAAGCGGCTCGGGCTGAAGGCGATCTGGGGCCGCGGATTGGGCAGCCGCGCGCCGGTGACGGTCGGCGCGAGCCAATGGGGCGGCATTCGCGAACGGATCGAGAAGATATTGCTGGAGGAATCGTGATATGCCTGTGGTGACGGTACAGATGTGGACCGGGCGAACGCCGATGCAGAAGAAGGCGCTCGTCCGCGCGATCACGGATGCGATGGTGGAGCATGCCGGCGCAAAGCCGACGCACCTGCATGTGATTATTCAGGAGGTGCCGAAGGAAAACTGGGGCCTCGCCGGAGTGATGGGCGATGACAGGAACGACTAGCATAGGCACGAACGGCGACGCGCGGGCGACCGGGTTCGCCCATATGCTCTTGAAGGTTGCCGACCTAAATCGGTCAGAGCGCTTCTATGTGGACCTGTTGGGGTTCAAGGTCCGGCCCGCGAAACCGCTTGCCGACGGACGGCCGTTCGTGCCCTTCGAGCAAGGATTGGCGCTTACCGCAGGCGGGCCGAACGGCTCGCCGCAGATTGACCACATTGCGTTCAAGGCGAAGGACGTTGCGGCGATCGCTGCCCGCCTCAAGTCCGCCGGTGTGAAGTTCGACCGCGATCTGCATGACGGAATTTACGGACTGACGATTTATGTCTTTGATCCAGATGGCAATATGATTGAGCTTTATGAGGAAGGCGCCAGAATGGCTTAGGATAGCCACACCAATAACTGCTTCACTTCATTGGTTCGTCTTGAGCGCCAAAACAACCTAAAGTTGACAAAACTCAGATGGGGCATATAATAATGGGTTCAGTTATCATGGTTATCAGGAGATAAGTAAGAGCATCGGAATAGCCTCAGATTTTCGAAATTCCCTGTTATTTTCCCTGTTCTCAGGGAATTTTGGACCGCCGGTCTTCGGAGGATTGGCGGTGAGAGTGCCGGCGCAGCCAT
>JAJPKK010000190.1 GCA_021323775.1 Hyphomicrobiales bacterium | reverse complement strand
TGTTCGAGCGCACCCAGCCCTACAGCCTGGATTTCTGGCTGAAGCTCCGAACGGCGCCCTATGTCGACACGACCAGGCCGGGCGGCCCGTCGGCCTCGATCCTTTACAACAACGACCGCATCGAAGGCCAGGGCTATGAGCTCAGCATGGCCAACGGCAAGCTCACCTACAGCATCACGCACGTCGCGCCGAGCGAAATGCTGCAGGTCACGACCAAGGAGAACATCCCGACCGGCCGCTGGGTGCACATCACTTCGACCTACGACGGCAACTCCAAGGCCGAAGGCATGCACCTTTATGTCGACGGCAAGGAGTGGCCGGTCCAGATTGACCACAACCGGCTCACCCGCTCGTCGATCCCGCGGGGCGCCAACAGCCAGTTTGGCAGCTATTTCGGTCTGGCCGCAGGGGTCAACTTCAACCGTCCGGAACTGGTCGACGGCGCGCTCGACGAGCTGCGCGTCATCACCCGCGCCCTGACGCCGCTGGAAGTGGCCTGTCTGGAGGACCCGAAAGCGGCGCTGGCCGTGCCGCGGGAGGATGCGCTCGCCGACATGGCCCTGATTTCCGCCCAGAAGGACCCCGCGGTGCAGAAGGCGTGGCAGGAGCTGACCGACGCGCGGCTCAATGAGCAACGCGTCGAAACGCCGGTCTACCGCATCATGATCGCCGGCGACCAGCCGATCCCGCGCAAGAACTACGTGCTCGACCGCGGCGTCTACAATTCTTACCGGGAAGAAGTAAAGGCGCAGGCGCTCCCCCGGGTGTTTCCGTGGAGCGAAAAGCTGCCGCGCAACCGCCTGGGGCTCGCCGCATGGCTGTTTGACCCGCAGCACCCGCTGACCGCCCGGGTCTACGTCAATCGCATGTGGCAGAGCCACTTCGGCAACGGCATCGTACAAACGGCGGACGACTTCGGGACGCAGGGGACCAACCCGACGCATCCGGAACTCCTGGACTACCTCGCCGTCGAGTTCATCCGCTCGGGCTGGGACATCAAGCACATGCACAAGCTGATGGTGATGTCCGCCACCTATCGGCAGAACTCCAACATCAGCCGCGAGAACCTGGAGAAGGATCCGCGCAACTTCCTCCTCGAACGCGGCCCGCGCCTGCGGATGCCGGCGGAGACCATCCGCGACAACGCCCTGATGGTTTCGGGCCTGCTGGTCAAGAAGGCCGGCGGCGACGCCGTGTTCCCCTACGCGCCCGACGCCATCTGGGACGGCGTGGCGCAGGGGGCGGTGGTCTATCCGACCAATGTGCCGGCCGAGGAGAACTACCGCCGCTCGATGTACACCTTCATCAAGCGCAACGCGCCGGTGGCGAACCTCGTGCCGTTCGACATGCCGGACCGGCGCGACGCCCAGGTGATGCGGCCGGTCTCCAACACGCCGCTGCAAGGCCTGGTGATGCTGAACGACACGCAGTTCATGGAGGCCTACCGCAAGCTGGCGGAGCGGGCGATCAAGTCGTCCGCCAACGCGGACGAGCAGCTCGTCACCATGTGGCGCCTGGCGGTCCGCCGCCATCCGGACGAAAGCGAACTCGCGACCATCAAGGCGTACCGCGCATCGGAAGCGGCGCTGATGCGGGAGTCGCCTGAGGAAGTGGAGAAGCTGCTCGCTATCGGCCTGGCTCCGGTTGATCCCGCGGTCGACCGGGCTGAGCTGGCAGCGCTGACCGTCGTCGCCGCCAGCGTAATGAACACGCCGGACGCTTATACGGTGCGGTAGGCGTTGCGGGGGCGACCTTTGCGGCCGCCCGGTGCGGGGGATACGAAGCGCATGAACACCAGCGGAGCGATTTCGAAATTCGAATCATATGCGGGTCATTCCGGGGTGCAGGCTTCTGGCCCGCGAGCCCGGAATCCATAACCGTCGGCCGGGGCTTTGGATTCCCCGTTCGTCACGTTCGGTGGCGCCCCGGAATGACCAAGCCATATGATCAGTTTCATGGAATCGCTTCACCAGGGTGGGCAAAGCGAAGCGCGCCCACCCGGCCTCGACAGGCGGCGTTTGGCGGGCGCGCGCAAGCGCGCCTTTGCCTACCCTATCCGGGAGGACACATGACCAAGAAGATCGAGATCGACCCAGGCATACTCGCCAACCTGACGCGCCGCGCCGTGCTCAGCTCCAGCATGGGGCTCGGGGTCATCGCGGCCGCGAAGCTTCTCGGCGGCGGCAGGTCCCTGGCGAAGAGCGCAATCCTGCCCGTCCAATCCGGCGCCGACTCGCGCCCGGATCTGGGCAAGCTGACCACCGGCCATTTTCCGGCCCGCGCCAAGCGGGTGATCGACATCCACATGAAAGGCGCGGTGTCCCAGGTCGACACCTTCGACTACAAGCCCGAGGTCATCAAACGCCACGGAGAAGAAATCCCGCCGTCGGTGAAGGGCAACGCCAAGGTCTCGTCCATGTCCAACGGCCAGACCACGTTCCCGCTGATGGGCCCGCTCGCGCCATTCCGGCAATACGGCCAGAGCGGCCGCTGGGTGTCCGACCTGATGCCGCATATCGGCTCGATCGCCGACGACTTGGCCTTCATCCACTCGGTGTGGACGCCGCAGGTCAACCACGACCCGGCGGACATCCTGATGCACACGGGCTTCCAGTTGCCGGGCCGCCCGTCGGCGGGGGCGTGGGTCAACTACGCGCTCGGCACCGACAACGCGAACCTGCCGTCCTACGTGGTGATGAAGTCGCAATTCCAGGCGGCCGGCGTGGGCGCCACTCAGGCGACCTGGTCGGCGGGCTTCCTGCCATCCAATCACCAGGGCGTGGAGTTCCGGTCCGGGAATGAACCTGTTCTCTATGTGAGCAACCCGGACGGCATGAGCCGCGAGGAACGCCGCGGCCAGATGGATGTCATCGACCAGCTCTCCCACTTTCAGTATCAGATGAGCGGCGACCCCGAGATCCTGTCCAAGATCGCGCAGTACGAAATGGCCTACCGCATGCAGGAGTCGGTGCCGGACGTCACCGATCTCAGCGACGAGCCGGAATACATCCTCAACATGTACGGGCCGCAGGTGCGCCAGCCCGGCACCTTCGCCCGCAACTGCCTGCTCACCCGCCGCCTCATCGAACGCGGCGTGAAATACGTGCATCTGATCCAGGTCGGCTGGGACCACCACAACGGCATCGCCCGGCGTCATCCTCCTGATTGCTGGGCCGTCGACCAGCCCTCCGCTGCGCTTGTCATGGACCTGAAGCAGCGGGGGCTGCTCGACGACACCCTGGTCACCTGGAAGGGCGAGTTCGGCCGCACGGTCTACGCCCAGGGAGGCATCAACCCCAATGCGGGGCGCGACCATCACGGCGGCAATTTCACCATGTGGATGGCGGGCGGCGGCACCAGGCCGGGGATCGCGTACGGCAGGACCGACGACTTCAGTTACAACATCGTTGAGGACCCGGTCGAGGTCCACGACCTGAATGCGACCATGCTCTACCTCTTGGGGATCGACCACAAGCAGCTAACCTTCCACTACCAAGGCCGCGATTTCCGCCTCACGGACACGGGAGGCAAGGTGATTGAAGGCATCCTCGCTTAGGAAACCACTCGCGACTCCCTCCCCCGCTTGTGGGGGAGAGATGGGGTGGGGGGTCCTGCCGTGAGGCACTGAAGTGCCGCATCTCACGACTCCCATCCCCGCAAGGGGAGGGGAGCAGTCCGTCGCAAGGTTGAACCTTAACGTGACGCCTGTGAGGCCCCCTGCAGCTTGCAACGTTGGAGAATGGCTCGCCTTTCAAAGCCACAGGGGAAGGAGGCCTGACGTTCGATGCAGTTCATCTGGTTTCTCGGGCGCTTCCACGTCCTGATGGTGCATTTGCCGCTCGGGATACTGACCCTCGCGGCCGCGCTGGAGATCCTTGTCCGCTTCCGCCGGTTCAGATTCCTGGAGGGCGCGCTGGCTCCTGCCTGGATCGCCGGCGCGATCAGCGCGCTGGCCACGGTGGCGCTGGGGCTCATGCACTCTACCGAGGAGAGCTTTGACGACATGCCAACGGTGGACGCCCACGGCTGGGCGGGCATGACGCTGGCGGCGGCGGCGTGCCTCACCGCCATCCTGCGCACGCGCCTGCATCCCCTTCCCCACCCTTCCCGGCAAGCGGAGGGCGCGCCCCCCCGGGCGGCGCTCGTGGCGATCGGCGCGCGGCTCTACGAGGCTGTGCAGCCGGCCTTCGCCCCGGGCGCGGTTCTGGACAGAGCCTATGAGAAGCTTTGGGGCGTTCCGGCGGCGGCGATCGTGTGCCTGATGCTGCTGACCGGACACCTTGGCGGCAGCCTCACTCACGGCGACACCTATCTGGTGCAATACGCTCCTGGCCCCATCCGCGTCCTGGCGGGTCTGCCGGCTGATGCGGGGCCAAGGGCGAAGCCTGCGGATCTGGCTTCAGCGGACATCTATCTCGACGTGGTGCAGCCGGCCCTGGATCGGCGCTGCGCTGCCTGCCACAACAACTCCAAGAAGTCCGGCGGCCTGTCGATGGCGAGCTACGAGGCCCTGATGAAGGGCGGCTCCAAGGGCCCGGTGATCGCCGCCGGCAATCCGTCCGCCTCCGACCTCTTCCGCCGGATCAACCTGGCGCCGAACCGCTCCGACTTCATGCCCAAGGACGGCAAGACACCGCTCAACAAGAACGAAGTCGCAGCCATCGGATGGTGGATATCGCAGGGCGCCCCCAAGAGCGGGACAGTGGGGGATCTGAAGCCGACGGCGGAAGCCTCTTCGGCCATAGCGGCGGCGATCGGGTTGGCCGACGCGTCAAACGAAGAGGAGCCGGCAGCGGCGGTCGGCGCGGACGACGGGCCGCTGCCGCAGGTGGCCGAGGCCGATCCGGCGGCGGTGGCGAAGGTTGTGGCGCAGGGCTTCATCGTCAGAAAGGTGGCCAAGGGCTCGAACCTCGTGGATGTGGACTATGTCGCGGCCAATCCAGTGACGCCGGAAATCATCGACGATCTCGCCAGGTTCGGGCCCAACATCCTGCGTCTCAACCTCAGACACGCCGGCGTGACCGACGCGGAGGTCAAGACCATCGCCGGCTTCTCCAATCTCCGGCGTCTGCGCCTCGAGGAGAACGCCATCAGCGACGCAGCAGCCGACGACATCGCCAGCCTGAAGAATCTCACCTATCTGAACTTAACCAATACCGAAGTGACGGACGCGGGCTTTGCGAAAATCTCGACCCTGCCGAAGCTCTCGCGCGTCTACGTGTGGGAGACCGCCATCACCGCGGCGGCCGTGGACAAAGTCAAGGCCGCGTGCAAGGACGTCACGATCTACGCCGGCCTCACCGCCAAGGATGTCCCGGTCGAAACCAAGATCATGACGCCCGCGAATTGAGTGCCGCTGGACAACGCCGGCCGCAAGAAGCATGGATCGAGCGCACTCCCGCGGCGGCGTCGCGGTTTTGCCGTAATCCGCGCGAGCTGGCGTCGTGGCCTTCGACGGCTGGACATCGCATGTTGGCGCCGCGGCTATTTCCGGGTCTGGGCAATAAACGCGGATGCCCGCGACAATCGGGATGAAGTCCGGGGCGGGCTCGACGGAGGGAGCGATTCCGTCTCATCGGAACGCGCTGTGGTCACTGTTGCGGTCCAGGATTGCGCGCGCCTTTGCGACGCCCTTGTCATGGTGATGGATCAAGGCCACCAACGCGCTGAAAATGGGGTGGTCGGAAGGAAGTTGGCGTCTGCCGGCGACCCACGCGGCAATCGTGTCATGGCGCATTTTGAGATCTCTGGCCATGGGGGTCATCCAATGCTCGCCGTAGAGCGCCTGGCCCAAGGCGCCAAGCCGCCCGGCCGCGTCGATCGCGACCGGTTCGGCCTCCGCCTTGCCCAACCCCTCAGCTTTCGCTGCCTGCAGAGTACTCATTTCTAGCCCCTTCTCCTTGAAACGGCCGCCGCTCCGATTGCAGGCTTCTCCCTTCAGCGGGCGGGAGAACCTGACATCCACGGGGAGGGGAGACCTGCCGGCGACGCCCGCGACCCACACACGACAGGGATGCGTGCAAGGTCCGAGCCGCGCCGGCGTGACGGCGGCGGCGAAAGCGCGAATTTGACGGGCGGGCGGCTTCGCAAAATTGATTGTGCGCCGATCGCCCCCCGGACGAAGCGCGGAACGCCTCCACGACCGATTGCTGCCATGCGAGGAACGGCAGCATGGCAGCCGCGGCGAAATTCCCGGCGAAGACGATGCCGATGACCGTCTCTGTAAGCATGTCCGGAACGCCCCTCCCGTCGCTGACCGTGAGGCCGCTGCTATTGCATTATTGTTTCTGCCATCGGGTGCCGGCAGCCCATTCGATGGTCCGCTGGTCAGGAAGGATTGTGCCCGGCACATTCCATGGCGGCCCGAGGCTCACCGTAATAGGGCTCGTCACCTCGCCGGTCCCGACCTCGCCCCGCTCCGACTTCACATCCAGTTTGGCGCCCAACTGCGAGACCGTAAATGTCGGGCTCCGACACGGCCGCGTGTCGGCCACGCAGCGATAGGTTCCGCTCAGATTGGGAAGGGCGGGCTGCGCCACGGTGCGCACGTCCATCAGGAATGCGCCAAAGGCGATGGAGCAAAACACAAGCATGCGTCTGGCCATGGGTTTCCTCCACTGCGCAAGCGGCGGGGAGGGAAGGGCCGGAGCCGGCCCTTTCCCGCCCCGCCGGCAGGCATGCGCTCAGGCAGTAACGTGCGGGGTGGTGTGATAGGCGAACCACAGCCGCGCCGCGGCAACAACCGCAACGATCACACCGACGACCAGGTGCAGGTGCATGGCCGTCGAATTGGCAAAGAACCCCACGAGCCAGGGCGATACCGCGACCCAAACTCCGACGACAAGGTTGAGCCACTCCTCCCACACCGCAAAAGCGGCGAGCGCGGCAATGGCAAGACCCGCGACCGCAATCCCGCTCAGCCACGCATTCCAGCTCGCGGCAGGTTCGGAGACATAGCCATAGAACCACGGCGTCAGAAACAGAAACGCGCCCAGCACGACGTTGACGACGTCAGTGACGGCTTCTTTCTTCCATACTCTCTCAATCATGATGACCTCCTTCGCTGCAGGCCATATGAGTTGGCCGCTTGGATGAACCCGAACAGCCCCCGAATGGGCCGGCCGTTCGGAGTTTCGTGCGTGAGGAGCGTCAGGCCCTTCGCACCCGTGCTCCTCACCGCATTCGATAAACCCGCTTCAATTGCGCCCTCACAGCCTTAAGTCAGCCCGCCTTCCGCATCTCGCGGACGGCCGCATGCGGCGCGTGCGCCGCGATGCGGCGGACCTCGGCTTCATCGAGGTCGATTAAAGCGTCGATCACCTCATCGAGACGCGAAGGGCGCGCATTGTCCCCCCTCCCAAGCGCCGACTCGACGAGATACGCGTTCAAAGCCCAGTGCTGAAGCACGCTGCGCTTCTCGGCCTCCGACAGCGCAGAATCGCGCAGCACATCCCCGGGAGCCGCGTAGCGCGCAGCAGGGTCATTTCCCTCCGCTGCGCTGTTGCGGATCGCGTCGGGACCAAGCGCTTGCCCGATCCATTCACGTCGCCGCCGTCGAACAGCGGCACGCTCCTCCTCCCGCTCCTTGACAGATTTGCCGGTAGACGTGACGTTCTGCAGCATGGCTCTCTCCCGCACCGGGCGGGACCACGCGCTCGCGCTTTGATATTCGGGTTCTGGCGCGCCCGCGACGCGGCGCTGCCGCGCCGCGGGAGCGGTCAAAGCAAGCCTGGAGCTGCTCAGGCAGCCTTCTTGTGCCCGATCTGCTCGGCGGCGCTCCTGTTGATCGCGATCCGGCGCGGTTTCATGGCCTCGGGGAGTTCGCGCACCAGCTCAATCCTGAGCAGTCCGCCTTCGAACGAGGCGCTCTTGACCTCGATGTAGTCAGCAAGGTTGAAGACCCGCCGGAACGGATGCGAGGAGATGCCCTGATAGAGGTACTGGTGCTCGCCCATATCCGCCTTGCGGCCTTCGACGGTCAGCACGTTCTGCTCGGCCGTGATGGTGATGTCCTCGGGCGTGAAGCCGGCAAGCGCCAGGACGATCTCGTAGCGGTCTTCGCCAGTCCGCGCGATGTTGTACGGCGGATAGTTGTCTTCGGCGCTCGGCCGCATGGATTCGTCGATGAGGTTAAACAGGCGATCAAACCCGACAGTCGACCGCCAGAGAGGAGTGGGATCGAAGGTTCTCATAGCCATATCCTCCTTTTGAGCAACATGGATACGAGAGCGTCGGACACCGTGTCCAGCGCCCGTCTTGCCAAGCCCCTTGAGGCGCCTGGCGCCGCGCGCAGGGCGCGCGGCCCCCTTGATGTAGAAAACGTGTTCGCAATTTCAAGGACCTGTCCGCCTTTGCTCGCTTCGCTGGGCGCGCAAACCGCCGAGCCGGATGTCGGGCTGCCGGAAAGCAAGCGCGGGGCGTGGAATGGCGGTGCGCTGCGGTCGCAAGGGCGCGGATACAGGCATGTCGCGGCAGCGCGTCCGATCCGCGCCCATTGAGACGCACGGCAATCGCGCGCGGCGCCGTCGCCTCTCCGGCTTGCAGGGTCATGCGACAGGCTGGGGAGGAAATTTGCACGCTGGTCGCGCAAATTGGGGTGAGGGCTCTCCACCGGGTCCGAGCTGCGCGTTTCCCGTTGTGGAAAGGTCTCTCATCCCATCCCTCTCCCCGCGAGCACGGAGTGGAGTACGGCGTGGGCCGTCTATAGCGGGACCGGCTGAACTTGGGAAC
The DNA here is from genome assembly GCA_021323775.1 of Hyphomicrobiales bacterium. Classification (GTDB taxonomy): domain Bacteria; phylum Pseudomonadota; class Alphaproteobacteria; order Rhizobiales; family Xanthobacteraceae; genus JAJPKK01. The sequence continues at coordinate 4,434 of JAJPKK010000190.1, read as the reverse complement.
GCTCGTCTCAATCCGTTCAATCGCCCGCGGCCGCGGTGCATGCTCGAAAGCGTCGATCCCCCGGAAGCGCGCATGGTGAGCGCGGCCGTCGGTACCGTCGATCACGGCGCAGGCTTCGCCTGTCAGTTCGTCGTGCAGCTTTTTCTCGACCAGGCGCGCAAGCCAAGGTCGCGCAGGCGGCGTTCGGCATCGAGGCCGACCATCCACTGGGCCGGACCTGCGGCCGCGGCAAGGCCATGCGTTCGAGCCTTTGCAGCCGCGGCGCAGGCCATGCCGCCGTTTGGCGACGCTGATGCGTCCCTCGCAGCCGGTGCGCCATTTCTGGCCGTTGCGGAGCCAGCGCTTTTTATGCTCGCGCTTGCGCTCGGGGCTCTGGGTTGAGCGATTGGAGATCGGCACAGCGGCGACAGGCTGCAATTTGCGCTACGCCTCTGCGGGCCCGCTGTCCACAGCCGCGCGAACTTGCGACGCCGCAGTTGAACGCCCGTTCCGCTCCGATAAGCTCCATGCTCTCAAGTGATCGATTCGCGGGCTTCGCTTGCGGCGGAAACCAGAGGGTTTTGCATGACGCGTGGTTCTCCGGCGCGAGCGGTGTTTCCCTTCTCCGATGAGGCGGAGGAGCTGCCGCACGATGATCGGCAGGATCGCGCGTCCGGATGGGAGCGGGCCCTGCTCGCTGCGTTCGCCGATCCTGAGCGCTCTGACGGATTTCTGCCGCAGGCCGAGGAGGCTGTGCGCGCCCTGCCGGGCGACGGCCGCATCTTGCTGCTCGCTGCTACGGCGGCGCTTCTCGACGGGCAGCCTGCACGCGCCCAAGTCTTCCTCAAGCGCTTCTCGAAGCGCTACGCCGCAATCGCGAGCAGCCATCTGCTGCACGCGCTCGCGCTTGCCCAAGCGGGCAAGCTCAAACCCGCGCGCTCGGTGCTGGAGGCGAACAGGCTTTCGAGCCCGTTCGACGGGCTCCGCAATTTTCCCGGCGGCCCGGGACGGTACGCGTGGCTCTTGCGCGAATACAATCGCATCTTCGAACGCGACGCGGCCTCCCGGCGTAAACGCGCGGCCGCCGACGTCCAGCCTATGGTCAAGGCTCTCAACAAGGCCAGGCCGAGCGCAGCGCGCGAGGAACGCGCGCCGGTCGCCGCTGCAAAAGCGCCGCCGCCGCTGCCGCTGACTGACATCGAGATTCCTTTCAGCATTGAGTTCAATCTCGCGCCGTTGTTGACAGCGGCGCAGAGAGCGCCGGACCGCGACGGCGGCTGGTGGGGCTTGCGGGAGCGATTTGCCCATCTCGGCCTCGCACAGGGGTTCGACGAGCTGCTCTGTCTGCCGCACCTGCGCGGCATCGAAACTTTCTGGTACCAGGTCGAGACCGTGCGCAAGGTGCTCAAGCAGTTTCGCGGGCGCGTGCTCCTGGCGGACGAGGTTGGCCTCGGCAAGACCATCGAGGCCGGCATGGTGCTCAAGGAGTACGTGCTCCGCGGCATGGTGGACAGCGTGCTCGTGTTGACTCCGCCCTCGCTGGTCGGCCAGTGGCGGGAGGAGCTCGAGGCCAAGTTCGACATCCCCTGCGCGACCACCCACGACGCGTTGCTGCGCAGCGATCCGGAACGGTTCTGGGCGCAGAAATGCCTGATCGCCTCGCTCGCGCTGGCGCGTCGGAGCGAGCATGCCGCGCACATAACCGCGCGCAGCTTCGATCTCGTCATCGTGGATGAAGCCCACCACCTGCGCGATCGCAACAGCCGCAGCTACCAGCTCGTCGACGCGCTCAGCAAGCGCTTTCTGCTTCTGCTGTCGGCGACCCCGGTGCAAAATGATCTGACCGAGCTCTACAACGTGCTCACGCTGCTCAAACCAGGCATTTTCAAGACGCTCAGGGAGTTCCGGGCAGCGCACGTCACGCCAGGCAAACCGCATGTGCCGGCCAATCCCGAGCGCCTGCGCGAGCTGATGCGCGGCGCCATGGTGCGCAACACGCGAGCAGTGGTCGCGCTGAAGCTGCCGCGGCGCCACGCCGCAACGATCCGCGTGGACGGAAGCGAAGGTGAGCGGACCGCCTATCAGGAGCTCGCAGAGGCGGCGCGCCGGCTGGCGCGCGAAGGCGTGAACCGGTTCGTGCTGCAGCATCTGCTCGGCGCTGCCGGATCATCGCCGGCCGCGGCCGCGGCCGCAATCCGGCGCTTCGTCAACCGCCATGCCGATGCGAGCTGGCACGCGCTTGCGCAGCGCTGGGCGCAGGTCGGAACCGGCGGCAAGGAGGCGGCATTGATCGACCTCCTGCGGCGGAACCCGGACGAGAAGAAGCTCGTCTTCGTCCATTACCGCGAAACGCTCCAGCACCTTGCCGACCGGCTGACGCAGGAGGGGCTTGCGTTCGCTCGCTTCGAGGGCGCGCTGAGCGGCCCCGCCAAGGACGCCGCCATTGCCGAATTCCGCGAGCGGGCGCCGGTGCTGCTCTGCACCGAGTCAGGGGGCGAGGGCCGCAACATCCAGTTCTGCAACACCTTGATCAATTTCGACGTGCCGTGGAATCCGATGGCAATTGAACAGCGCATCGGGCGCATCGACCGCATCGGGCAACGGCGCGAGGTCTATGTCTTCAACCTTGTCGCCCGCGGCACGCTTGAAGAGCAGATCCTCGCGTTGCTCGATGAGAAGATCTCGATGTTCGAGCTCGTGATCGGGGAGGTCGGGGCGATCCTCGGGGGGCTCGACGAGGATCGCGATTTCGCCGACCTGATGCTCGATGCCTGGCTGCGCACGACCGAGGAAAGCCGGGCCGAAGCGCTCGACGCGCTCGGGCGGCGCCTGCAGGGGGCGCGCGAGCAGCACGAGAGCGCCAAGGCGCTGGACGCAGCCTTGTTCGGCGAGGACTTCGAGACCGCGTGACCCGGCCCGATGAGCGAGCTTGAAGCATTCGTCGCCGACCTGTTGGAGCGCCGCGGCGCGGCGGTCGAGAGGGTCGAGCCGGACCGGCTCGAAGTGCTGGCGCCTGCCGCCCTGCAAAGGCAGTTGGGCTGGCCCGAGTTCGCCCACCTCAACTTCGGAATGCAGCGCTCCGAGGGCACGATCGCGATCGGACTCGAAGGCGATTGGCTCGAGCGCTTCGGCGCGCTCCTCGCCGATCACGGGCGCTGGAGCGAACGGGAGCTGCGGCCGTCCGCTCCCGTGCCGCCGCCGGGCGACCCTGAACGCGTGCTGGACCGCGCCCTCGACCTGCCGAACGCGGTGTGGCGTCTGCAAGGCGTGTCGGCGACGTGGACGCGTTGCCTGATGCTGACGTTCCGCTTCACGGCGGCATCCGACGAGAAGCGCGAGGGGCTAATCTCGCTGGGCTTCAATCTCGCGACCGGCGCCGTCATCAACGACATCCTGGCGCGGCTGCGGCCGGCCCTGGCGCAGCCCGAGTGGCATGTCCCGGAAGCGGCGACGAAGCGCATAGCCGGGGCAGGCTGGAGCGAGGCCACGCTGGCGAGCCGGCTTCATCCCGTGCTCGACCGAGAGGTGCGCGAGAGCGTGGAGCCGTTTCTGCGCGCGATGCGCCGCCGGCTCGAACGCGATCGCAATCGGGTGCACGCTTATCACGACGAGTTGCGTCGCACATCGCTCAAGCGTCTGGAGACTCTCGCCCGCGCGGAAGGGGAACGGGCGCAGGCCGACCGGCGGCGCGAGAGCCTGCGAGTCGAGGCGATCGAGCGCGAATACCGCGTCAAGCTCGATGACCTGCGCCGCAACTACGCGCTGCGCGTCAGCGTCGAATGGGTGCAGGCGCTCGATCTCTACGTCCCGGTGCAGCGCTTCGACGTGCTGATCCGCCGCCGCAAAGGCGAGCGCTTGATCCAGCTCGATTGGCATCCCTTGGTCAAAGCAGCAGAGCCGCCGCTGTGCGAGGCGGGGCTCGGCCGCGATCGCGTCCGGCTCGTCTGCGACGACAGGCTGCACCTGACCGACCCTTCCGGCCAGGCATCCTGCGTTTCATGCGGCAAGCCGTTTTGCCGTGCTTGCCTCACAGCGTGCCCGCGCTGCCAGCGAGCAAGCTGAGCGCAAGCGCTAACTAGTGCTCGCAGGAATTTGCGGCCAATCGCCCAGTGCAACGACAGCTCTCGGCGAGATTGATCCTAAATCCGTGAGTTGGCGTTGCTGATTTTTCGCGATCTCCTTGGCCCACAGGCAAGAAAGAGAACGCTTGGAGGCACCGAATTGTAACTGCTTCGCAGCTGACTGATTTTCAAAGATTCGTCGATTTATCAGCGCTTTCTGCGGGGTGAATGCTTTCCAACTCACGGATTTAGGTTGAATCGACTGACGTCAGCGCCGTGAAATACGGGCGATGCGAAGCTGGCGTTCAGCCCGCAAAAAGTAAACCCCGAAATGGCGCCGGAGAGATTTTCGTCACCGCCGCGGCCGAGATCAGGCGTGAAACCGTCTCTGCCG
>JAJPKK010000209.1 GCA_021323775.1 Hyphomicrobiales bacterium | reverse complement strand
CGGTCCTGTAGCCACGTCGCCCGGTTCATCGATTCGCCCCCTCGCAGGGGCAGAAAACCGGACAACTCGTGTGCTACCTAACCCGGACAACTCGTGTGCTTACGACATCATCACGTGAGCGCGCTTGCGCCGGCGGCCGTTCGCCCTATAGTCCGCGCCGATTTTCCGCCACGGGGTTGCAGGAGGACTGGGTTTGGCCAAGGGCGACGTCAAGCGAGTGGTGCTGGCCTATTCGGGCGGCCTCGATACATCGATCATCCTGAAATGGCTGCAGACGACCTATGGCTGCGAGGTGGTCACCTTCACGGCCGATCTCGGGCAGGGCGAGGAGCTTGGACCTGCCCGCGACAAGGCGTTGCTGCTGGGCATTCGGCCGGAACATGTCTTCATCGAGGATCTGCGCGAAGAGTTCGTGCGCGATTACGTGTTCCCGATGTTTCGCGCCAATGCGCTCTATGAAGGCCAATATCTGCTTGGCACATCGATCGCGCGCCCGCTGATCGCCAAGAAGCAGATCGAGATTGCCGAAAAGGTCGGCGCCGATGCGGTTGCGCACGGCGCGACCGGCAAAGGCAACGACCAGGTGCGTTTCGAACTCGCCTATTATGCCCTCAAGCCCGACGTGAAGGTGATTGCGCCATGGCGCGAATGGGATCTCGCCTCGCGCACGAAATTGATCGAGTTTGCCGAGCAGCATCAGATTCCGATTGCCAAGGACAAAAGGGGTGAGGCCCCCTTCTCGGTCGACGCCAACCTGCTGCATGCCTCATCCGAGGGAAAGGTGCTGGAAGATCCGGCTCGGGAGGTGCCCGACTATGTGTATTCCCGCACCGGCGACCCCGAACAGGCGCCCGACCGGCCGACCTACGTCACCGTCGCCTTCGAGCGCGGCGATGCGGTCGCGATCGACGGCAAAAAGATGTCGCCGGCGACCTTGCTGGCTCGCCTCAATGAACTAGGCCGCATCAACGGCATCGGCCGGCTTGATCTCGTCGAGAACCGATTCGTCGGCATGAAGTCGCGCGGCATGTATGAGACGCCGGGCGGCACCATCCTGCATGCCGCCCATCGGGGCATCGAATCCATCACGCTCGACCGCGGCGCCATGCATCTCAAGGACGAGCTCATGCCCAAATATGCCGAGCTCGTCTATTACGGCTTCTGGTTCGCGCCGGAGCGCGAAATGCTGCAAGCTGCGATCGACCGCAGCCAGGAGTTCGTCAGCGGCGAGGTGCGCCTCAAGCTCTACAAGGGCAACGTCGCCGTGGTCGGCCGCGAGAGCCCCTACTCTCTCTACGACCAGGACCTCGTCACCTTCGAGGAAGGCGCCGTCGCCTACGATCACCGCGACGCCGCCGGCTTCATCCGGCTCAACGCGCTCCGGCTGCGAACGCTAGGCCAGCGCAGGAAGAAGCTCGGGCTCTAGAGGGGACAGTTCCTTCAGTTTGGCGGAAGCCTCGACGACTTAGCGGCTCGCATCAGCAAGCTGGTAGACGCCCCGCTCGAAGGCATCGTAAAGCGCAAGCGCCTTACGGTCCGCGAACGGGAGGAACTGCATCAGAATCACCCCCGTGATGCCGCGGGCGGGGTCGAGCCAATAGTAGGTGTTGTTGATTCCGCCCCAGCTCAGGCTGCCGGGAGACCGCTTGCCCGGCACGGCATCGGTGGTGATCAGGAACCCGAGTCCCCATTTATCACGGCCGTCGGCAATGAATGAGAAATCATCGCTGCGTTCAGGGATCGCGGTCTTCTGTGCCGGGACGCCGAGCGACCCGATATGATTCTGGCCCATGAGAGCGACAGTACCGGCCGACAGGATGCGTGCGCCGTCGAGTTCTCCGCCGTTGAGCAGCGCTCGCGTGAAGCGGAGATAGTCATAAGCGGTCGATGTCAAGCCGCCGCCGCCGATAGGCGTAAATCCCGATGTGGGAGGCTGAACGGAGTCTCTTGCGATCGAACCGTCGGCTATTCGCCGGTTGACTGTCACCAGGCGCGCTTCCTTGTCCTTCGGTACGAAGTAGAACGTGTCCGCCATTCCGAGCGGTGTAAAAATATGCTGGCGGAAGTAGTCCTCGAGCGATTGGCCGGAGATCTTCTCGACCAGCCGGCCCAGCCAGTCCGTGCTGGTGCTGTAGAGCCAGCGCTCTCCTGGTTCGAACACCAGCGGGCCAACCGGATATTCCTCGCCGGCGCGCGGCTTGAAATCCCGCACGATGGGATTGGTAAACGGGTATCCTAGCCCTGACGTGTGTGTAAACAGGTGCCGGACAGTCACCGCCTTGGTGGCCGGACGCAGCCGATAGTCGCCAGTGGCAGCGTCGAAGGATTCGAAGACGGAGAGCCTGGCGAACTCAGGCAGATATTTTGCGACTGGATCTTCGAGCGCGAAGCGGCCCTGCTCGATGAGCTGCATGGCGGCGGTCGAGGTGATCGCTTTCGTCATCGACGCGATGCGGAAGAGCGCGTCGAGCTTGAGAGGGCGTCCCTGGTCGATATCGGCAACGCCGAAAGCGCCCTGATGGATGATGCGCTTGCGATCGGCTGCCATGACGACAACCCCCGCAACCTCCTTGCGCGCTACGGCATCGCGCATCGCCTCGTCTATGGCGGAAGAAGATTGGGGCTGCTGGGCGTTGGCCGCAAACGGCAAAGCCGCCACGCCGCCAACAAGCGAGATAAACTCGCGCCGCTTCATCGGATCGTCCTCCCCGTCTGGCGCCGCAAGTGCATGCTCGCGGAGCGGAGGCCAGGATATCACGGCAACAGGCGGCGCTCCACGACGCTCGCACATCGTGAGCCGAAAAAACTTGCATGGCTTGCCCACGCAAGCGCCGCATTCCGATTGGGATCACGCCCACATAGGGGCGGAGGGCAGCGTCTGCTCGAGAGAGGGGGGACAACACAGAAGATTGTCTTTCGCCGGAATTGCCGCCGCAACAAGACGACACAAAAATGTCCGCATAGAATGTTTTTGTGTCGAGGAGCCCGTCGCGTTTCGGAGGACGCGAAGGTGCAGCAATGCGACGACTGCGTGTCCAGACCTGATACGGCGCGAATCGGCGGATGGCGGCAATGAGTGTGTTCGGTGCGTCGCGTTTTACCGCTGTACTCGCGGCCGTCGCCCTCTCCGCAACCGTCGGCACGTTCTGGTGGGCCATCGAAGCGCGCTCAGATCTGAAAGCGGGCGCAGCCTACCGGTCGGCGCACCGAGCCTCGCCCTCGAAGCCGGCAGGTCGCGCCTTACATTCGCCGGATGAGCGATCCAATAAATTCGAACTCATGGGCAGAAGTGAACGTCAACCAAGTCTGCCGGGGTGGACTGAGAACCGCAATCAGCCGTTCGAGCGGTCGGCCGCACCTCCGGTGCTGGTGAATTACGCAAACCCGAGCTTGCGGGACGGGCGCGCCGATATGCCGCTGCCGATACCGCCCGCATCGCCGCCTCCCTACCCTCCCCGGCATACGGGGGATGGCCGGGAAGGGGGTTCGCCGGCCAAACCTGCCGACGCCCCGACACCCGCAGCGCCTGAGGACAATCCGAAGCGCCAGGCGCGAGAGCCAAGACCCGAACCCGCGGCCGTCGCTTCGACACAGTCGCCTAAGCCGCCTGCCCGGTCATACTATTTGGAAAAAGTCGTGGAGCAGGATGATGCGGGCGAAGTCAGGTTTAAGTATCGGCGCCGATCCTGCGAGCCGCCGAACATGCCTGACGTCTGTTTCATGTCGAAAGCAAACCGCCGCGGCATCGTGGTGGAGCGGCGATAGCAGCTCACCCGTTCAGCGCGCCCTGTTAGCGTTGCACTATGCGGCCGGAACGCTATATTTCGATATGCGGTCATCTCACGACGAAAGCGGTCTTCGACAAAAAGCCGGCCTAGCGCGCGTGTCGCGGCCGATGTGGGCGTTTGTTGTCGCTCGGCGTGAGGTGGCGGTCGCGTAATCCTGATCGTGCATAACCGGGACGGTCGGAGCAAGCCGGGCGCCGGTCAGATTCCTGAAAGAGAGATGCTCTATCGTCCCGGAAATCAAACCCGGCAAGCCGGCATGATTTCGGAGCGCGATAATCGTCATCCCACATTCTTGAGCTCGCCGAATGCAACTGCGGAACGTCGCCATCATCGCCCATGTCGACCACGGCAAGACCACCCTGGTCGACCGATTACTGCAACAATCCGGTGCATTTCGTGAAAATCAACGGGTCGCCGAGCGCGCAATGGACTCAAATGACCTGGAGCGCGAGCGGGGCATCACGATTCTTGCCAAGGTGACCTCGATCGTGTGGAAAAACACCCGGATCAACATCGTGGATACGCCGGGGCATGCGGATTTTGGCGGGGAGGTCGAGCGCATCCTCAACATGGTGGATGGAGCAATCGTGCTGGTCGACGCCGCCGAAGGGCCCCTGCCGCAGACGAAGTTCGTAGTGTCCAAGGCGCTCAAAGTGGGACTTCGACCGATCGTGGCCATCAACAAGGTCGACCGCCACGACGCGCGCCCAACGGTGGTGGCTGGGGAGGTGTTTGATCTGTTCGCGGCGCTCGACGCCAGTGAGGAACAGCTCGATTTTCCGGTGCTCTACGGTTCCGCCAAGGAGGGCTGGATGGCGCCGAACGTCGCCGGCCCCAAAACCTCGATGGCGCCGCTGTTCGATCTTGTCCTCTCCCGCGTTGCGCCGCCGCACGTTGAGGACGGCCCGTTCCGTATGCTCGGCACTATCCTGGAGGCCAACCCCTATCTCGGCCGCATCGTCACCGGGCGCGTCACCGCCGGCTCGGTGAAGCCCAACCAGACCATCAAGGTCATCGACCGCAACGGCAGGTTCATCGAGCAGGGCCGCGTATCGAAGGTGCTGTCGTTTCGCGGATTGGAACGCCAGGCAATTGAAGAGGGCAATGCGGGCGACATCGTTTCTATCGCCGGTCTGCCGGAAGCGAACGTTGCACACACATTGTGCGCCTTAGAGGTAACCGAGCCCTTGCCGGCCCAGCCGATCGATCCGCCTACGTTGTCGATGATGTTTCGGGTCAACGATTCTCCTCTTGCCGGCACCGAGGGCGACAAGCTGACGGGCCGCATGATCAGGGATCGCCTGTTGCGAGAGGCCGAGGGCAACGTGGCGCTTCGGGTGACCGAATCCGACGAAAGGGATGCCATGGAGGTTGCGGGCCGCGGCGAGTTGCAGCTCGGGATCCTCATCGAGACGATGCGGCGCGAGGGTTTTGAGCTCAGCGTGTCGCGTCCCAAGGTGCTGATGCGGTTCGATCCCGACAGCGGCGAGATGACCGAGCCGATCGAGGAAGTCGTGATCGATCTGGACGAAGAGCACTCGGGCGTGGTGGTGCAGAAGATGTCCGAACGCAAGGCCGAGCTGATCGAGATGCGGCCCTCGGGCGGCGGCAGGCTGCGCCTTGTGTTCCACGCGCCGACGCGCGGCTTGATCGGGTATCAGGGCGAGCTTTTAACCGATACGCGCGGCACGGCCGTATTAAACCGGCTGTTCCACGGCTATGCGCCTCACAAGGGCGCGATCCAGGGACGCCGCAACGGCGTGCTCATTTCCACCGATGCAGGCGAAGCAGTCGCCTACGCCCTGTGGAACCTGGAGGACCGCGGTCCAATGATGATCGAGCCGGGCGCGAAGGTCTACCGTGGCATGATCGTGGGCGAGCATACCCGCGGCAACGATCTCGAAGTGAACGTGCTGAAAGGCAAGAAGCTCACCAATATCCGCACCACGGCGAAAGACGAGGCGGTGCGCTTAACCCCGCCGATCCGCATGACGCTGGAGAAGGCGCTTGCCTACATCCAGGACGACGAACTGGTGGAGGTGACGCCAAAATCGATCCGACTGCGCAAGCGGTTGCTTGACCCCCATGAACGCAAGCGTGACGAACGCCGCAAGGAGGCCGAAGAGGTATGAGTTAACGGTTCACGGCGCTCGTTCGTTACCTGTGGGCGTGTTCGCATGCCGGATCAGTGAAGCGTAATCCGTCAATTTACGCCCCGCGGTGTCGCGTCCCTGGTCCCGCATGGCAGTTTCTTCCTTTGCGCCTGCACGGCAGGTGTTGCGAATCGGTCACGTTCGGCGCGCGCATCGCGTGGAGCCTGCGGCGGGAGTTGATTTTGGCGCACTTCCCACGATAATCGAGCTGTTAACGGGATATTAAAGTTAGGACTTGAACGGGGACGGCCACAACGGCCTATTCCATCATGCATACCGTCGCCATCGAAATCCGCCGCGCGAGATCCTCCGACGCCGAGCCCCTTGCCGCGACGCATGACTTGGCTTGGCGTACTGCGTACCAGGGGATCATCCCGGGTCCGGAGCTCGACAAGCTGATCAATCGGCGTGGGGCGGAATGGTGGGAAGGCGCGATTCGTAAAGGCAGCCGAATTTCGATTTTGGCGTTCGGCGACACCATCGCGGGCTATGCCAATTACGGCCGCAACCGGGCGCGAAGCTTGGCTTATGACGGGGAAATCTACGAGCTTTACCTGCGGCCGGAGTTCCAGGGGCTAGGCTTTGGGCGCCGCCTGTTTGCGGCGGCAAGACGCGATTTGACACAGAGCGGCATCAAGAGCCTCGTGGTTTGGGCGCTGTCGGATAATACGCCAGCGGTTGCTTTCTATCGTGCGCTTGGCGGCCGGCCCGTCGCGCGGTCGTGCGAAAAATTCGGCAACAAGACGCTCGACAAAATTGCCTACGCGTGGTCGGCGTAGGGTGGGTCGATCGTTAGCGAAGCCCACCGCCAGCCTCGCCGACGGGAAGGCGTTGAGGGGTTCTGCTGTCGCTCAGCCCATCGTGCCCAAGCTCACGATGCACGGCGGCGTCCCAGCCGGCGCGCCATCATAGCTCTGGCTGCGGGAGTCCAGCCGATAGGCACGCGGCCTTCACGGTGTTGGCCAGCAGGCACGCGATGGTCATGGGGCCCACCCCGCCCGGCACTGGCGTGATCGCGCCGGCGACTTCACGCACTTCTGCGAAGGCCACGTCGCCCACAATGCGATGCCGGCCGCCTTCGTCCGTGACCCGGTTGATACCGACATCAATCACCGTCGCGCCGGGCTTGATCCAATCGCGCCGCACCAACCCGGCCCGACCGGCCGCTGCCACGACGAGGTCGGCCCGCCGGCACACCATCGGGATATCCCGGGTCTTCGAATGCGCCACCGTCACCGTCGCGTTTTGCCCGATCAGAAGTTGCGCCAGCGGCTTGCCGACGATGTTGGAACGGCCCACGACGACAGCCTCAAGACCGACGAGCGAAGGATGAACGATCCTGGCGAGCTTGATGCAGCCAAGCGGCGTGCACGGCGCCAGCGACGGAAGCCCGAGCAGCAACCGGCCTGCATTTAATGGGTGAAACCCATCGACGTCCTTGTTCGGATCGACCGCCTCGATGACCTTATTTGCATCGATCTGAGGCGGCAGCGGCAATTGCACGAGAATGCCATGTATGGAGGGATCGCCATTGAGCTTCGCGATCAAGGCCAGCAGTTCGGCTTCGCTGACGCTGCCGGGCAGCCGATGATCGAACGAAAGCATGCCGCTTTGCGCCGACATCTTCTTTTTGCTGGCGACATAGGCTGCGCTCGCCGGGTTGTCGCCCACGAGCACGACCGCCAGCCCAGGGGTCAGGCCGTGCGCAGCCACAAGCCGCCGCACTTCGCCGGCAACCTTGGCGCGCAGCTCAGCGGCCGCGCCCTTTCCGTCGATCAGCCTTGCGGTCATCTTGCTGCGAGTTCTCCGACCTTCTCCAGCGCCATCGCGGCCGCGCGAGCATCGCCCTTGATGAGTACTCGTTTGATCCGGGAAGTCGCCCCGCCCACCAGCGTGACGTCGCGCGGCGCGACATGCAGCGTTCGAGCGATCAGGCGGGTGAGCGCGCTGTTTGCTTCGCCTTCGCTTGGGACCGCAGCGACCCGCGCCCCCAGGACAAGACGACCGTCGGACAGGCGTATGATCCCGTCAATCGAGTCGCGTCCCGCCTTGGGGGTGAGCCGCACGGTGACGACGAGCCCATCGGCAGACAGCGCCCACGGCCTGTCAGCCTGCATCGGTCAATATCTCAAGCTGTCTTCCAGGTTGCCGATTATGACCACACGAATGAATACAATGATCAGGAAGAGAATAATAAACGAAACATCGATGCCGCCGAAATTCGGAAGCAGATTTCGTATCGGTTTCAGCAGCGGTTCCGTGATTCGATAGAGGAAATCGCCGACGATCGATACCACGGGATGACGGGTATTCACGACGTTGAACACGATCAACCAGCTCAGGACTGCCGATACAAACAGCAATACAAGGTAGATATAGAGGAGATCGTCAATGAACAGCAGTAACCGAAGCATGATCCGCACCCGTTTGGCGTTGCCATTTACCTCTACCTGTCTCATGTGAGAACGGCAAGACCATCTGCCACAGCCTGAGATGTGGCCTGCGCGCCTCGGCATGGGGACTGGGAAAGATGCTTAATGCGGTTCTCGCCGCCCTCGGCCAGATGTTCTCGCCGCCGTTCCGCATGGTCCTGCTCAAGTCCGCCGGGCTGGCGATTGCATTCCTTGCGCTCGCCGTCACCGTGCTGTTCCGCCTGCTGGAATGGCTGTCGGGCGCCGGAATGGAATGGCTCGAAGGGGCCATCGGGCCCGCGGCCCATGGCCCGCTTGTCGTGCTGGGCTGGATTGTCGCGATTGCGCTCGGATTCGGGCTCTTAACCGGGGCGGTGCTGTTGATGCCCGCCGTAACGGCCTTGGTGGCGAGCCTGTTCGCCGACGAAATCGCGGAACTGGTAGAGCGAAGCCATTACCCGAGCGACCCGCCCGGGGTGGCTGCGCCGCTGTGGGTCGCGGCCGTCGAGGGGGCAAAAGCCGCGTTGCTGGCGATCGTGGTCTATCTCTGTGCCTTGCCGTTTTTCCTGTGGGCCGGGGCTGGGGCCGTGGTGTTCTTCATCGCCACCGCGTGGTTGCTCGGTCGCGAATACTTCGAGCTTGCCGCCATGCGCTTCCACCCGGTGGCCGAGGCCAAGGCCTTGCGCCGCAGGCACCACGCGACGATTCTAATCGCCGGCTTGTTCATTGCGGGATTCGTCGCGATCCCGATTCTCAATCTGGCAACCCCGCTGTTCGGCGTGGCCCTTATGGTGCACCTGCACAAACGCCTCACCGGGCGCGCCCAGCGCACCATCGAACTGCAACCGCGGTTGTAGCTTGGACGGGTTGAGCGATAGAGAAACGCTTTCCCCTCCCCGTCCCGCGCAAGCGGGAGGGGGAAGGCCGACAGTGGGTTTCGCTGCGCTCAACCGACGCTACGTCTCAGCCATATACGCCGCTTTTTCCGGCCAGCGGCACAAGTCATTGATGGGGCATGTGCCGCACAGGGGACGCAGCGCCTTGCAAATGTAGCGGCCATGCAGGATCAGCCAATGATGGGCGTGGCGCCGGTACGCCCGCGGCACTGCCTTCTCGAGCTGCGCCTCGACCTCAAGCGGAGTCTTGCCGGGCGCGAGGGAGGTGCGATTGCAGACGCGGAAAATGTGGGTGTCGACCGCAATTGTGTCGGCGCCAAACGCGACGTTGAGCACAACGTTCGCGGTCTTGCGGCCGACGCCGGGCAGCGCTTCAAGCGCCTCCCGTATCGGCGGCACCATCCCGCCATGTTCCGCAACGAGCTTCTTGGACAGCGCAATCACGTTTTTGGCCTTGGTGCGGTAGAGCCCGATGGTCCGGATCAGGTCGCGCACCTTTTCCTCGCCGAGCGCGACCATTTTTTCCGGCGTGTCCGCTGCCGCGAAAAGCGCGGGTGTGACTTTGTTCACTCCCGCATCGGTTGCCTGGGCGGAAAGCACCACCGCAATCAGCAGCGTATAGGGGTCAATATACTCGAGCTCCCCCCGCGGCTCGGGATTGGCGGCCTGCAACCGGCGAAATGCCTCCTCGACTTCGGCGGCGGTCCAACGCTTTGAAACCGCCTTCGATTTCGTCCGTGCCCTGACCGTGCCCTCTCCGGCCGACTCGCGCGAACGCGGCGGGGACGCCCGCCTCGCGTAGCGCGGCCTGGCCCTGGATGTCACCTGGCCCGGCTTCAATTTCACCGCAGTGGGATTGGTTTTTCGCCCCATATCGCTCCTATATTGAACTTCCATGACCATGCGCAACGACCTTTCCGCAGATTTCGTCGCGCCCGAGCCGGCGCTGTTCTCGGCTGTGGTGACCCCGCACCGTTCGCTCAGCCGCGCCGGGTTCCTGATTATCATGGCTGCGGTCGGCGGGATCAGTTTCGTTGCCGGGATGGTGTTTCTGCTGCTCGGAGCGTGGCCGGTCTTCGGCTTCTTTGGGCTTGATGTTCTGTTGGTGTATTGCGCCTTTCGCGCCAACTACCGCGCGGCGGCAGCCTTTGAGGAGGTCACGGTCACAGCCTGCGAACTGCGCGTACGCCAGGTCAGCCATCGCGGCAAGGCGTCCGAATGGTCGTTCAATCCGTTGTGGGTGCGCCTTGAGCGCGAAGGCCACGAGGAATTTGGCCTTGAACGGCTCTTCCTCGTTTCGCGCGGGCGGCGCCTGCCGATCGCGAGCCTGCTCGGTCCACGGGAGAAGGAAAGTTTTGCGACTGCCCTTGGCGCGGCGCTCGGCGAGGCCAGACGCGGCCCGACCCGAACCGTGTTGGAGTAGCCTTAGCCTGCGAGCCGTCCGGGAATCGGGTGGCGGCGAGGCGAGGCTTTCGCTAAATCGCGGTTACGAGCCTGTCTTACGTCGGAACTCATCCGCCGAGGCGGCATTTTCGCCACGACGGCTTGACGCGATACTCAGAGGATCGGAATGCAGAAATATCGCCCGGTAATGCTCGTGATCATGGACGGCTGGGGGTGGAGAGAGGATCCGGCCGATAATGCTGTCCGCCAGGCCCGCACGCCCGCCTTCGATCGGCTGTGGGCCACGGGTCCTCACAGCTTCCTTCACACCTCCGGCAAAGATGTCGGCTTGCCGCCGGGACAGATGGGCAATTCCGAGGTCGGGCACCTCAACATTGGCGCCGGCCGCATCGTGATGCAGGACCTGCCGCGCATCGCCGAGGCCATTGCGAATGGGAACATCGCCCGAGCGCCGACGCTGCTTGACCTGATTGAGCGGCTGCGGCAATCCGGCGGCACGTGCCATCTCATGGGCCTGGTCTCACCGGGCGGCGTTCATTCGCATCAGGATCACGCTGTGGCGCTCGCCAAAGTTCTTGCGGAGGCCAACGTTGCGACGGTCATCCACGCATTTACCGACGGCCGAGATACGCCGCCACGAATGGCGGAAAAGTATATTGCAGAACTGAATGAAGCATTGCCGCCTTCAGTTTTGATTGCGACGGTTTGCGGTCGTTACTTTGCGATGGATCGCGATAAGCGCTGGGACCGGATAGCGAAAGCTTACAACGCAGTCGCGGAAGGCAAAGGGTCGGCTTTTCCCGATGCAAAATCGGCGATCGTCGATGCGTATTCACGCGATCTCGGCGACGAGTTCATCCCGCCGGCAGTAATCGGCGGCTATGGCGGCATGCGCGACGGAGACGCAGTCCTTTGCTTCAATTTCCGCGCCGACCGTGTACGCGAAATCCTCACCGCCCTTCTCGATCCGCATTTCTCGGCCTTTCCGCGTCGACGCTCAGTTCGCTTTTCAAGCGCGGTGGCCATGATGCCGTACAGCAAGGAGCTGGACGCGCTCATGCGGCCAATTTTCCCGCCGCAGAACCTGTCGAACGTCCTGGGCGAGGTCGTCGCGGCGGCGGGCCTGACTCAGCTACGCATGGCTGAGACAGAGAAGTATGCGCACGTCACCTATTTCCTCAATGGCGGCCGGGAAGAGCCCTATCCTGGCGAGGACCGCATCATGGTCCCGTCGCCCAAGGTGGCAACCTACGACCTGCAACCCGAAATGTCGGCGCCGGAGCTTACGCAGAAAGCTGTGGATGCGGTCAGATCCGGCAAATACGATCTCATCGTATTGAACTACGCCAACCCCGATATGGTCGGCCACACCGGAAGCTTGCCGGCGGCAATTAAAGCGGTGGAAATCGTCGATACAGGCGTCGGCGAGCTTGCGCAGGCAATAGAAGCTTCCGGCGGGGTTTTGCTTGTCACCGCGGATCACGGCAATTGCGAGCTCATGCGCGATCCTGAGACCGGCGGCCCTCACACGGCTCACACGACGAATCCGGTGCCGCTGCTCCTCATCGGGGCCGGCGACGTGCGGTTGGCGGAAGGGCGGCTAGCGGATATCGCGCCGACGCTGCTGGAATTGATGAATCTGCCGAAGCCAAGCGAGATGACCGGCGACTCACTGTTGCGGCGCAGGCTTGTTTGACGTGTCACAGTGTGGGCAGAGGCGCCCCTTCGACAAGCTCAGGAGCGCCGTGCCCACCAGCGCGCGATGTTCCAAGGGCGGGTGGGCACGCACGGCTTTGCCCCACCTACAGCCCGAGCACGTCGCTCATCGCATACAATCCGGGCTTCTGGTGCCGCGCCCACAGCGCCGCCTTGACGGCTCCGCGGGCAAAGATCATGCGGTCCTCCGCCCTGTGGATGAGTTCAATGCGCTCGTGCGGTCCGGCAAAGATCACGCTGTGATCGCCCACCACGGTGCCGCCGCGCAGGCTCGCAAAGCCGATGTCGCCAGCCTTGCGGGCGCCGGTGTGGCCGTCGCGCACCCGGACTGAGCGGCTCCCAAGATCGATCTCGCGGCCCGCGGCAGCCGCCGCGCCAAACAGCAATGCGGTGCCCGATGGCGCGTCGACCTTCTTGTTGTGGTGCATTTCGAGAACTTCGACATCGAACTCATCGCCAAGCGTTTTGGCCACCTGTTTCACCAGCGCGGCCAGGAGATTGACGCCAAGGCTCATGTTACCCGACTTGACGATGCGGGCGCGGCCTGCTGCCGCCGAGATAAGCTTCTCATCCGCCGGCGCTAACCCGGTGGTGCCGATGATGTGCACGAGACCGCGGGAGGCGCTCTCTTCGGCCAGCGCTACGGTCGCCGCCGGAATCGTGAAGTCGATGAGGCCGTCCGCCTCGGAGAGCAGCGCCGGCGCTTCGGCGCTCACCGCGATGCCGTTGCGGCCAAGGCCTGCCAATTCGCCGGCGTCGCACCCGATCACGGCCGCACCCGGCGCCTCGATGGCGCCCGCCAGCACGACGCCGTCGGCTTGGGCGATCGCCTTGATCACGGTGCGGCCCATGCGCCCTCCGGCGCCGGCTACGACCAGTCGCATGTCCGACATGATTTTTCTCCACATGGAAGCGGTTTTCCCCCGAGAGGGTTGGGGAGCGGGCTCTTGCCGCAAGTCCTTGCCGAGGATCAAGCCCCCCGCCCTGGCCCTCCCGCGCATGCGGGGGAAGGGACTGCAAGTGGCCCCCGCTATTTTTCACCAATCCCTTAGGGCTGCGGGCCGTCATAACCCTCGACAACCGCGATATCTGCAACCGCGCGCCCCTGCCGCAATGTGATGGCCTGCTGATATTCGGGCGAACGATAACAGGCGAGCGCCGTCTCAAAGTCTGGAAATTCGATCACCACAAGGCGAGAACGACAGGCGCCCTCGACGGCCTCGTGACGGCCGGCGCGGATCACATAACGGGCGCCATATTTGCGGAACGCAGCCTGGTTGGCAGCCACATAGTCCTTGTAGCCTTCAGGATCAGTGACCTCGACTTGCGCCAACCAATATCCCTTTGCCATTCGCTGCGCCCAGTAGGGGACGGTAAGGTGGAAGCTCTGCGGTACGTGGCGACAAAGCGACGTGGCAACAAAGCGCTACGCCTTGCGATAGACCCAAACGCGCGCGGGAGGAATATTGAGCCAAATCCGCTCAGACGCCTGGGCGCGCGCACCCGAATATGAGCGCGGAATCGGCGGCACGATGGCATAGGTGAACTGCACAAAGGGGGCATTGGGGGCAAGCAGCGTGAACGCATCAGCCAGAAGACGCACCCGCAGCTTCAGCGGCTTGTTGAACAGCGGCAGCCCCGAGACTACGGCAGCCGCCGGTTGGCGCAGGAAGCTCGCGAGCAGACGTTTGATGCTGTAGGCGTCGCCTTGCACCACAGTCGCGTTTGGATAGCGTGTGCGCAGCAGCCGGCAAAACGTCGGATTAAACTCCACCAACACCAGCCGGGAAGGCTCGATGCCCTGCTCGACCAGCGCCGTCGTCACAGCCCCGGTTCCAGGACCGAGTTCGATCACTGAGCCTTCCGTTTCTGGATCGACGCATTTGGCCATCGCCCGGGCCAGCGGCTTGCCGGATGGCATGACGGCGCCAATCGCCAAAGGCTCCTCGATCCAAGAACGGATAAACCGCACCTCGTCGTCAAGGCGCAAAGTTCTCTTCGCGATACTCAACGTAGATTGAATCGACATGGAGG
Organism: Hyphomicrobiales bacterium; assembly: GCA_021323775.1. Classification (GTDB taxonomy): domain Bacteria; phylum Pseudomonadota; class Alphaproteobacteria; order Rhizobiales; family Xanthobacteraceae; genus JAJPKK01. Next base: position 14,220 of record JAJPKK010000209.1, on the reverse strand, counting down.
AATCGACCTGGAGGGAATCGATTTTGCCGCTGCCCGCCCCGGGAGCCGTCACACGATTGTCACGAGTATAGGGTAGCGGCCCCAGGGTCAAGACCGTCAAGCCGGCCCGGCGCGGGTCCCGAAAAACTCCTTAACCCGGCCAAAGAAGCCGGCCGACTCCGGATGCGTCTCGTTCGATGATAGCTTTTGGAATTCGATCAGAAGCTCCCGCTGCCGCTTGGTGAGGTTCTGCGGCGTTTCAACGACGACCTGGACATACATGTCCCCAAGCTGCTTCGACCGCAGCACGGGCATGCCCTTGCCCTGCAAGCGGAAGCGTCGTCCTGACTGCGTCCCTTCGGGAATTTTCACCCGCGTCTTGCCGCCATCGATCGTCGGCACCTCGAATTCGCCGCCAAGCGCCGCCGTGGTCATGGAAATCGGCGCACGGCAGTGCAGATCGGCGCCATCGCGCTGAAAGAATGGATGGGCGGCAATCGAAAGAAAAATATACAGATCTCCGGGAGGCCCGCCGCGCAGGCCGGCCTCCCCCTCGCCAGACAGGCGGATGCGGGTTCCGTCTTCGACACCCGCCGGAATGTTGACCGAAAGCGCGCGCTCCCGCGTGGTCCGGCCAAGGCCGCCACACGTCCCGCAGGGTGTGTCGATGACCTGTCCGCGGCCGTGGCAACTCGAACAGGTCCGCTCCAGAGTAAAGAACCCCTGGGCATGCCGAACCTTGCCGAGGCCGCCGCAGATCGCGCAAACCCTGGGTTTGGTGCCCGCCTTAGCACCGCTTCCCGCGCAGGTCTCACAGATGACGGAGGTGGGTATGCGGATCTGAGCGCTCTTGCCGCTGAACGCTTCTTCGAGTGTCAGCTCCATATTGTAGCGCAGGTCGGCGCCGCGCTCCCGGCCGGCGCCACGGCCGCGCCGGCCTACGCCCATGCCAAAGAAATCGTCGAAAATATCCGCGAAAGAGGACGCGAATTCGGCTCCAAAGCCGGGCCCGCCGGCATGCTCGAAGGCAGCATGACCGAAACGGTCATACGCGGCGCGCTTGTCGCTGTCTTTCAAGACCTCGTAGGCTTCGTTGATTTCCTTGAAGCGATGCTCTGCATTGCTGTCTCCCGGATTGCGATCCGGGTGATACTTCATGGCGAGCTTGCGATAGGCGGCCTTGAGATCATTGTCGTTAGCGCCGCGGTCAACGCCAAGGACCTCGTAATAGTCGCGCTTGGCCATGTGGCATCACCCCGACACAATGCAAACCGCCATCCCCCACCCTGTCCTTCCCGGCTCGTCGGGGAGGATAGGGCAGGGGATGCGCAACGCAAACGGGCGTTCCGGCGATTGGGGCGGCAAAGACATGTTTCAGACGCAGCGCATCGTCATAGCCCCCGCGGGCGCGAGGAACCGCCGATTTCCTCGACGCAAACCCGTTTAAGCCGATTTTTTATTCTTCTTGTCGTCGTCTACTTCGGTAAATTCTGCGTCGACGACATCATCCTTCTTGGCCGCACCGCCTCCCCCGGCTTCGGCGCCCGCGGGGCTTTCCGCCTGCTTGTACATGGCTTCGCCGAGCTTCATCGAGACCTGAGCCAGCGCATTCATCTTCGCCGTGATGGCGTCGGCGTTGTCGCCCTTCAGGGCTTCCTTGAGATCCGCCAAAGCGGTCTCAATGGCGCGTCGTTCGCCCTCACTGACCTTGGAGCCATGTTCGGCAAGCGCTCTCTCGGTCGAGTGGACCAGGGCATCGGCATGATTCTTGGCTTCAACCGCGGCTTTGCGCTTCTTGTCTTCCTCAGCATGCGCCTCGGCGTCCTTGATCATTTTCTGGATCTCGGACTCGGACAGTCCGCCGGAAGCCTGGATGCGGATCTGCTGCTCTTTGCCGGTCGCCTTGTCCCTCGCTTGGACGTTGACAATGCCGTTGGCATCGATGTCGAACGACACCTCGATTTGCGGCACTCCGCGCGGCGCCGGCGGGATGCCGACAAGATCGAACTGCCCGAGCAGCTTGTTGTCCGCCGCCATCTCGCGCTCGCCCTGGAACACCCTGATCGTCACGGCGTTCTGGTTGTCCTCGGCAGTCGAGAACACCTGGCTCTTCTTGGTCGGGATCGTCGTGTTGCGATCGATGATGCGCGTGAACACGCCGCCAAGCGTCTCGATGCCGAGCGACAGCGGCGTGACGTCGAGCAGCAGAACATCTTTGACGTCGCCCTGCAGCACGCCCGCCTGAATCGCGGCGCCCACCGCCACCACTTCATCCGGATTGACGCCTTTATGGGGCTCCTTGCCGAAGAACTGCCTTACGACCTCCTGGACCTTCGGCATGCGCGTCTGGCCGCTGACCAGAATGACTTCGTTGATTTCGCCTGCGGTCAGGCCAGCGTCCTTCAGAGCAAGCCGGCACGGCTCCACGGTCTTCTGGATGAGATCGTCGACCAGCGCCTCGAACTTGGAGCGCGTCAGCTTCATCGTGAGATGCTTAGGCCCGGTCTGATCGGCCGTGATGTAGGGCAGATTGATTTCCGTCTGAGTGGTCGAGGACAGCTCGATCTTGGCAGCCTCCGCAGCTTCCTTGAGCCGCTGCAGCGCGAGCTTGTCGCGGCGCAGATCGATGCCCTGCTCCTTCTGAAACTCGTCGGCGAGGTAGTTGACCAGCCGCATATCGAAGTCTTCGCCGCCCAGGAAGGTGTCGCCGTTGGTCGACTTCACCTCAAACACGCCATCGCCGATCTCCAGGATCGAAATGTCAAAGGTGCCGCCGCCGAGGTCATACACCGCGATGGTGCCGCTCTTCTGCTTGTCCAAACCATAGGCGAGCGCCGCCGCGGTCGGCTCGTTGATGATGCGCAGCACCTCGAGGCCAGCGATCCGGCCGGCGTCCTTGGTGGCCTGACGTTGGGCGTCGTTAAAGTAAGCGGGGACCGTAATGACCGCCTGCGTCACCTTCTGGCTCAGATAGGCTTCGGCAGTCTCCTTCATCTTCTGGAGCACGAAAGCGGAGATCTGCGAGGGCGAATAAGTCTTGCCGTCCGCCTCGACCCAAGCATCGCCGTTGCTGGCGCGCATGATCTTATAAGGGACAAGCTTCTTGTCCTTTTCGACCATCGGATCATCATAGCGACGCCCGATCAGCCGCTTGACGGCAAAGAAGGTGCGCTCCGGATTGGTTACTGCCTGACGCTTTGCAGGCTGCCCGACGAGGCGTTCCCCATCGTCCGTAAATGCCACGATCGACGGCGTCGTGTTGCGGCCTTCCGCGTTCTCAATGACCTTGGCGGCTTTGCCTTCCATCACGGCGACGCAGGAATTGGTCGTGCCGAGGTCGATGCCAATGACCTTTCCCATCTTGGATTTATCCCCTTTTTAGCAGGTCGGCCGGGCCCACACGGCACCCGGACGAAGCAGGTCTCATATTGCCCTGGACCGCCCCTCGTCCGACCCCTCATTATCCCCCGCCGGCCAGGGCGGGGGTCCACAGCGTCATATAGGAGGCCCCCATGGGACCGCAAGTCAGGATGGCGGCAAGCCTCAACATTCACAAGCGCAAACAGGCGCCCCCGCGACACTCGTCGCGTGCGCGAGGCGCGCCGCGCCGCCGCTGCCGATGGTACGGAGGCAACCCCGTCAGCATAGCTTAAGGCGCGGCGCTGCCCCAGAGATTGAACCTCCGGAAGATGCGGCGCCGCATCTTCCGGAGAGATCAGCCTGGGCCGAAAACGCTTTAAGCTGGCGCTAATACGGGGCGACCGTCGCAATCGCCCGTCGGGCTGTGGTCGGCCTGTTTGGGGGACGCGCTGGGTAGAACAGGGCCGCCGCAAGGGGTTCGCCCCTGTTCGCACGGTTGCCGGCGGACTTTCACGGTTTTGCCCGATGATGGCCGTATGGACCCCGGCATCGCGGCGGATGAAAACCCGCAGACAGAATGCCGCGAACGCACTATAACCTCGCCACTCTCTCGGAGGAACCGGCTCATGATGCTGCGATTCATCGCATTTTCCCTGTTGTTCAGCGCATCCTTCGCGTCTGTACCGGCATTCGCCGCAGAGCCGATATTTCCCCTCGGCTCGCACATCGGATTTGTGCCGCCGCCGGGCTTTGTGGCGAGCAAACGATTCCCGGGATTCGAGAGCCTCGATACCCAGTCGTCAATCGTTATTGCCGCTCTCCCGCCGCAAGCCTACGCCGACCTCGAGGCGTCGATAACCACCGAGGCCCTCAAGAAACAGGGCATCACCGAAGACAAGCGGGAGACGCTGACGCTCGCCAAAGGCAAGGCTGTGTTGGTGATGGGAAACCAGCAGGAAAACGGCCAGAAATTCCGCAAATGGATGCTGCTTGGGCAGCTCCCGGAGGGGGTAGCCCTTGTCGCCGTGCTGGCCCCGGAGGCTGCCCTGAAAACGTATTCGGACGATGTCATTCGCACATCGCTGTCGACCCTGGCAGTCCGGGAGGTCGTGCCTTTAGATGAGCAGATCGCCTTGATGCCGATTAAGCTGAATGATCTCGCCGGGTTGCGGCCGATCCGGGTGCTTGGCAATGCGGGAGTGGTGCTGACCGAAGGCGCGAGCGACAGTCCGACGCTCGGCACCCAGCCGATGTTTGCCGTGACGATCGGTCAAGGCGCGCCCGAGCAGGCCAGCGATCGCGCCAATTTTGCGCGCAATCTTTTCAGAGGGCTGGGCGATGTGAAGGACGTGCACATCATCAGCGGCGACATGTTGAGGCTTGGCGGCGGCAGTCTGCCGACGCACGAGCTGCAGGCCGAAGCCAAAGAGGTCTTCACGGATACCCCCATGAAGCTTGTTCAATGGGTGCGTTTCGGCCCCGGTACGCACATTCGAATGATCGGCATTGCGCGCGCCGACCAATGGTCTGCGGCGTTTCCGCATTTCCGGGCCGTGCGCGATGGAATTGCGCCGCGCGAGTAGCGACCCGATCTGCTTTCATCTGGTTTGCGTCTGGTCGGTTGCGCTTTCCGAGGCGGCTGGCTTTGGGCTTTCCTTGGAAACGCCCACAAAAGCGGGCCGCAGCACCCGCTCCCCGATCATGTAGCCGGGCTGGATCACCTGAGCAACCAGGCCGGGCGCGATGCTGTCATCGGGCACCTCAAACATTGCCTGATGGAAATTTGGATCGAACTTGGCGCCCTGCGGATCGAACCGCTTGACGCCGTGCCTTTCCAGAACCTTGAGAAGATCGCGCTCGATCAGTTCAACCCCCTCGCGGAGGCCCTTCGCGGGGCCTTCGGCGCCGGCCGACTCGCCCGCTGCTTCCAACGCCCGGCGCAAGTTGTCAGCGACACCGACCATATCGCGCGCAAGGCTTGAGATCCCATAAGCGCGTGCATCTGCGACTTCCCGGTCGGTGCGGCGTCGGAGGTTTTCCATATCGGCCAGGGCGCGCAGGAGCTTGTCCTTGTATTCGGCCACTTCCTTCGCCAGCGCTGCGGCGTCGGGACCCTCCTTGATTTCCACAGCCTCGCTTGCAGCAGCCTCGCCTGCCGCGCCGGCGGCGTCTGAAACTTCTTTCGCTGGCGTCGCGCCCTCCGGACGCGCTGGCTTATTCTCCGCGACAGTTGCGGTATCGTTGCCGTTGGCGGCGGCAGTTGGATCCGTCATAATACCGTTCCCTCACAGATTGCCGGACGAACGCCCCGCATATCTATGCTTTGCCGCTAAAAATCAAGCGTTCGCGGGGCCGGAAGTTATCATGAGGACGCCAGCAGCCGGCTGACGATCTTGGCCGTGTAGTCGACCATTGGAATGATGCGCGCGTAATTGAGCCGCGTCGGTCCGATGACTCCGATCACGCCGACAATCCCCCCGGACGAATCCCGATAGGGCGCAATGATGGTCGACGACCCCGACAACGAGAACAGCTTGTTTTCGGAGCCGATGAAGATCCGCACGCCGTCGGCGCGTTCGACGCGGCCGAGCAGATCCGCAATGCCCCGCCTGGTTTCGAGCTCATCGAACAATCGTCGCACCCGCTCCAAATCTTCAAGCGCCTTGAGGTCATCGAGCAGATTGGCATGACCGCGCACGATAAGCTTGCGCTCGTCACGTTCGCCACCCGACCAACTGGCGAGACCGGCTGCAACGATCTTCTGTGTCAATTGATCGAGTTCGGCGCGGCCGGCTTCAAGAGCTTTCTCAAGGTCTGCCTTGGCCTCAGCAAGCGTCTTGCCCCGAATATGCGCATTAAGGAAATTCGTCGCTTCGGTCAGCGCCGACGTTGGCAACCCAACGGGCAGGTTGAGGACCCGGTTCTCAACCTGGCCGTCCTCGGCCACGAGGATGACGAGCGCGCGTTCGGGTTCGAGCCGCACGAACTCGATGTGCTTGACCCTTAAGTTGGTCTTGGCAGTGAGCACGACGCCCGCCGCGCGAGCGAGGCCGGACAGCAAGCCCGAAGCCTCCGTCAGCAGATTCTCGACGGTCGTTCCGGCCGCCGCCACCTGTCCCTCAATCGCAAGGCGGTCACTGTCGCTCAAATCTCCGATCTGCATCAAAGCATCGACGAAAAACCGCAGGCCGAGCTCGGTTGGCAGCCTTCCGGCCGACGCATGCGGCGCATAGATGAGGCCCAATTGCTCGAGATCCTGCATGACGTTGCGCACCGATGCGGGCGACAGCGTCATCGGAATGATGCGCGACAAATTGCGCGATCCAACCGGTTCTCCCGTCGTCAGATAGGTGTCGACGATTTGGCGGAAGATCTCGCGCGAACGCTCATTAAGTTGAGCGAGGCTTATTTCGATGGATCCAATGGGGACGTCTTGGGACACGGACCGCATTATCAATGATTGCCTTGGGCCGCTTATTTGTCCATACCAGGCCGCATGTTCAAGGCCGGCGCGGCCCCGATTTCGCCGCCGCCCTTGTCCAACTCAACCGGCGAACCTAAAAGCCCGTGGCGGACCATGAATCATCAGACTGAAATTGCCGCCGGGAGGGAGCCCATGCGACCAAGCCGCCGCCAAACCGATGAACTGCGCGCCGTTTCGCTTGAACGCGGCGTCGTAAAGTATGCGGAAGGCTCATGTTTTGTGAAGTTTGGCGACACCCATGTTCTGGTGACGGCCACAGTCGAAGACCGTCTGCCGCCTTGGCTGAAAGGCCAGGCTCGCGGCTGGATCACGGCCGAATACGGCATGCTGCCGCGCGCCACTTTGGAGCGGACGCGGCGCGAGGCGGCTCAAGGCAAGCAAAACGGCCGCACCATCGAAATCCAACGGCTTATCGGCCGCAGTCTGCGCACCGTGGTGGACCTTGAAGCGCTCGGCGAGCGGCAGATCACCATCGATTGCGATGTGATCCAGGCCGACGGGGGCACCCGAACGGCCTCCATAACGGGGGGCTGGGTCGCGCTGCATGATTGCCTCAGCTGGATGAAAAACCGGGACATGATCCGCACGCTTCCGCTGCGCGAGCATGTCGCCGCGATTTCATGCGGCATCTGCTCGGGTACCGCCGTGCTTGACCTCGACTACGCGGAGGATTCCAGCGCCGATACTGATGCAAATTTCGTCATCACCGGAAGCGGCGGCATTGTCGAAATCCAGACTACCGCGGAGAAAGCGCCATTCACCGAAGCCCAGCTCTTGACCCTGCTGGCCCTCGCCCGCAAGGGGGTCGGCAAGCTCATCGAGCTGCAGAAAATGGCGGTGATGTAAACCTTGACTGCTCCACACCAACATCGCCGAATCACCGGACGGCTGGTGATTGCGACCCACAATCCGGGCAAGCTGTGGGAAATGCGGGGGTTGCTTGAGCCATACGGGGTCGATGCGGTTGCCGCCGGCGAACTCGGCCTCAAAGAGCCCGACGAGACGGGCGCGAGCTTTCAAGAAAATGCGCGGATAAAGGCCGAGGCGGCCGCACGGGCGGCGGGCCTGCCGGCCTTTGCGGATGACTCCGGGCTGGCAGTCGATGCGTTGGGGGGAGCGCCCGGCATACACTCGGCCCGATGGGCAGGTCCGAACCGGGATTTTCGGGCGGCCATGGAGAAGCTCAACCACGAGTTGTGGGAACGCGGCGCCGTCACACCCCAAGCTCGCGCGGCCCACTTCATATCGGCGCTGTGCGTCGCCTGGCCGGACGGCCACGTCGAAGAGTTTGAAGGCCGGGTTGACGGCACACTGGTCTGGCCGCCGCGAGGCGACAAGGGATTCGGCTACGATCCGATGTTTCTTCCCGCTGGCCGCGAGCTTACATTCGGGGAGATGATGAGTGTGGAAAAACACGGGCTGCCGCCGCGGGGCCTTGGCTTGTCACATCGGGCCCGAGCATTCCTGAAACTCGCGGAGGCCTGCCTTGCCGGGGATTGACTGCGGCGTCGAGCGACGCATGGGCGCTCGGGCAGGGCTCGGCGATGCCGCAGACTTTTCCCCTCTCGCTTGCGGGGAGGGGTCGGGGGTGGGGTTCGAGAGACGCGACACTCGCGTGCCCCTTAGCACGCGCCCCCGCCCCGACCCTCCCCCGCCAGGGGGGCGGGAGTCCGTGGGGCGTGACCTGGCGAGCACGCGAACTCGCCTCGATGCCGGCCGCACCAGTCCCGATCGCGATCCGGCATTCGGCGTCTATGTTCACTGGCCGTTCTGCCGGTCAAAGTGTCCCTATTGCGATTTCAACAGTCATGTCAGGCATGGCCTCGTCGATGAGCAGCGCCTCGTTCGGGCGTTCGCGGCTGAGATCGCCGCAACGGCCGCGCGCACGCCGGGCCGGACCGTGTCCACAATCTTCTTTGGCGGCGGAACGCCATCCTTGATGGAGCCCGCAACGGTTGCGGCGATCCTCGATGCCATCGCCAAAAATTGGCGCGTATCGGATGATGTCGAGGTGACGCTTGAGGCCAATCCCACCAGTGTGGAAGCGCGGCGTTTCAAAGGTTACCGGACCGCCGGGGTCAACCGGGTCTCGCTGGGCGTTCAGGCGCTTGATGATGCGGCGCTCTCGGCGTTGGGACGCACCCATACGGCGCGCGAGGCCCTTGATGCGGTTGCGATCGCGCGGCGCATTTTCGAACGATATTCATTCGATCTGATATACGCGCGTCCCGGTCAGACCGTGCCTGCGTGGCGGGCCGAGTTGACGGGGGCCATTTCGCAGGCGGCCGAGCATCTGTCGCTCTACCAGCTCACTATTGAGCCGGGCACGCCCTTCGCGGCGCTTCATGCATCCGGTCGGCTCGCCACTCCGGATGCCGATCACGCCCGCAACCTTTACGACATCACCCAGGAGGTTTGCGCAGCCGCGGGCCTGCCGGCTTACGAAGTCTCCAACCACGCCCGCCCCGGCGCCGAATGCCGGCACAATCTTGTATATTGGCGGTGCCGCGAATATGCCGGCATCGGACCCGGCGCGCATGGCCGTCTCGACATCGGCGGGGTCCGGCGGGCGACGGCGACCGAAAGGCAGCCGGAGGCGTGGCTCGCGCTGGTCGAAGGGCAGGGGAGCGGCCTTGTGACCGATGAGCCGCTGTCTCGCACCGAAGCGGCGGACGAGTATCTGCTGATGGGCCTGCGTCTTGCCGAGGGCATTGATCTCAACCGCTTCGAGAGGCTGGCAGGTCACCCGCTTTCCGCCGAGCGCATCGCGCATCTGACGCAGCATGGCCTTGTTGAAACGCTCGCGGCGGGTCGCCTGCGCGTCACGGCGACGGGTTTTCCGGTTCTCAATGCCGTCGTGGCCGACCTAGCGGCGTGACGCGGCATCGACAAAACGCTGGCAAGCCGCCACTGGGGGCCGACCGGCAGCCCTTCGCGACGCCGCTGATGGTGTTGAACACGCAATCACGGCCAAACGGGCTTGCTGTTTATCATCAGCGCGAGCACCAAGCCGCCGCGGCGCACCCAGCCTCACGTCTCACGAACCCGATCAGCAGAGCATCCAAGGCGCCAAACCAGCCCTGTCGGCGCATAGTCAAGTGTAACGTCGGCTCCAAGCGACATCTTCGTCAATTCGCAGAGCACGCTCCAACCGAACCCGCGCCGTTTAGGGGGCACGACGGTCGGACCGCCACTTTCGCTCCATTCGATCGTGAATCGATCGCTGCCCGCCTCAGACCGCTCCACACACCACGCGATGTCGACACGGCCTCTATCGTTGGAGAGAGCGCCATATTTGCTTGCATTAGTGGCCAGCTCGTGGTTCGCCATGCCGATTGCCTGGGCCGCCGTCGCAGTGATCCTTAAATCCGGGCCGCGCACGATAATGCGGCCGTCCAGAAGGGCTCTGAAGTGGGCGAGCTGGGAGCGAACAAGCTCGGCGAGGGGAACATTTCGCCACTCGCTCCTGACCAGCAGGTCGTGGCTGGCGCTCAGGCTCTGAATACGTTCATCGAACCTCGCAATAAACTCTTCGCATGAGCTTGCTTCGGTTTGGTGCGCCATGGCCTGCACGACGCTCAGGATGTTCTTGGCGCGATGGTTGATCTCGCGCATCAGCAACTGCATCCGCGCCTCAGCGCGCTTGCGTTCCGTAACATCCCGGACTACCGCGAGGACCATCGGTTCGGCAAGGTGCTTGAGCGGGTTCAGCATGATATCGACTGGAACGGGAGTGCCGTCCGCCCGCAGGGCGACGAGGTCGAGACCGGTGCCCATCGGCCTCTTGTGCGGGTCCAAACCATACGTCGCCCGATGTTCGATGTGACGGTGTCGGAGTTCCTCCGGCAGCAATGCCTCGACAGGCGTTGAGACGAGAGTTCTCGCTTCGCGCCCGAACAGTTCGCCAGCCGAGCGATTGGCGTACCGTATGGTACCCCTCCGATCTACCACGATGATCGCATCGGGTACCAACTCGAATAGTTCGAAACCTAATGGGTCATCCAGGTGCATTTCATTAGCCACGACATCACCTCACGCAAATACGCGGTGCCGTCCTTGGGCTTCGTCGTTGTGATTGCTGTAGCCCCCGCTGCTCCTCCACTCAGGCTTACTGGCGCGCGAACGCAACCATTCGAATTGGTCAACTCACCGGAACGCGCTACGAGGATGGGCGTTGAATACTTAGCCGTCAAAATCCAAAGATCGCGATTGCAACGGAGCGGGGGTATAGAATTCGCAGCGAGCGACGGTCCCTTTGGTTCCTTGCAGTATGTCCGACTACATCCCAGCCCCTTCCACTAGTCGCCGCTATAAGCGCCCCTAGCCGCTGACAACTCAAGACATTGGCGCGTCGAATCCGTATAGGTTTCGCCTTGAGGCTATCGGCAACAGCAGCGCCAGGGTGGACGCCGCGGCCTTGAACTCTACGTGGTTTCCCGGTTCAGCGTTGCGGAACATTTATCGCGCTTTGTGAGCCGAGCGCGGAGGTGCCGAAGGTTCGCAATGCCGGCGCGATGACCTGGCCGCCCGAGGGCGTCACTCGCAGAACGGCTAAACCGCGTTGATTGGTGCCGTCGTTGCGAAACCGAAACACGCCGTCAATGCCCGCAAAGCCGGATGGGTCCGTCAGCGCCTCATTGGTGATGCGCTGCGGTCCCTGCGCCTTTGCGAGCGCGGCGACGAGCGTAACCGCGTCATAGGCGAGTGCTGCGGGTCGCGGCGGGTCCTGGGCGTAGCGGCGTCGATAACGATCGGCGAAGGCGCGAAAGCCGGCCGGATCGGGTGCCGGATACCAGCCGCCTTCGAGCGACGGATTGGCGAAAATCTTCGGGTCATCCCACAATTGCGTTCCCATGAGCGCAAACTGGCGCACGTTGACGCCCGCGGCGGAAAGCGCGGCGACCACACCATTGACGGCCTCGCCGCCGTCGGGAATGAACAGCGCGTCGGCCCCGGCCGCCGCTTGAGCCACGAGCCGCGCGGCGTCGCCCACCTTGCTGCGATCGTCCCCATAATGTTCGAGCGCTATGACCCTGCCGCCCCGGCGGGCGACCGCCTGCTTGAATTCGCCCTCGACCACGCTGCCGTATGCGCTGCTTGGAACCACGCCGATGAATGAATGCTTGCCTTGCGACGTCGCGTAATCCACCACCCGATCGACGTCGGACTCGGGTAAGAAGCTTAAAAGATAAGTGCCGGCGGCGGCGACGTTGCTGTCGGTCGAGAACGCAATCATCGGAACGCCGCGGCTGCGGGCGACCGGCTTTGCGCTTGTCACCGAATGGGCGAACAGGGGCCCCAAAATAACCTGGGCGCCTTCGTCGATCGCCTGCTGGGCAGCAAGCTGGGCCCCTTGCGCTGTGCCGCCGTCATCCTTGGCCAGCAACGCAATGTTGGCGTCGCCGACTTCCGCGAGCGCCATTTCGGCGGCATTGCGCATCGCCTGGCCGGCGGCGCCGGCGTTTCCGCTGGCCGACAGCGGCAAGATCAGCCCAACCTTGAAGTCGCCGGCGCCTCTGTCGGGAGCAGGTTCGGACGCCACCGGAGGAGCGGCTGTCGCTTTGCCGGGAGACAGATCCCGCGAATTTAGCGTATCGCTGCTGCAGGCCGCGACGCCCATTGCGGCGAGAAGCGCCGCCACAATGGCAAGGGGCTGCTGCCGCCGCCTTGCTGCCTTCCCATGGGAGCGCGGATGTCTCGCTCGCATTTTTTCGCTCGTGCCGAGGCCGCGGGCAAGACGCCCGCGCTCCCAGGATGCGGCAGCAAGGGGCTTCGCGCCGCGAGCCTCCGACAGATTGCGCTGGAAGGCCATGCGGCGGCTCTCCGTGGCGGTGTCAAGATACTTCCCCCTCTCGCCGCTTGCGGGGGCGGTAGGGAGGGGGCGGGCGTTCGCCGAGTGCGGACACTAAAACCCGTCGCCGTCATACATGCAATTACAAATCGGTCACGATCTTTTAACATGTTGGTATGATGGTCCGGACGTCTCACCCGGTTCAAGCCCAGCAGTCGCGGCTCTTCCGCCTCTTTGGCCAGGACGTTCCGGCGCCCACGGTCCCGCCGGGGCTTTATCTGGTGGCGACCCCGATCGGAAACTTAAGCGATGTGACGCTGCGGGCGCTTGAGACGCTCGCGGCCGTCGAAGCGATTGCCTGCGAGGATACCCGCGTCACGAGGCGTCTGCTCGAGCGCTACGCGATCGCCACGCCCCTTTTAACCTACCACGACCACAATGCCGAGATCGTCCGGCCGAGAATCCTGGCCCGGCTTGCGGCCGGCGCCGCAGTCGCGCTGGTCTCGGACGCCGGAACCCCGCTGATTTCCGATCCGGGTTTCAAGCTGGTGCGGGCCGCACAGGCCGCAGGCCACGCCGTCACAGCCATACCCGGCGCCTCCGCGGTTCTGGCAGCGCTTACAGCTTCGGGCCTTCCAACCGACCGGTTTTTCTTCGAGGGCTTCCTGCCGTCGCGCAGCGCTGCCCGGCGCGCCCGCATCGATGAGCTTGCCGGCTTGCCCGCGACCCTGGTTTTTTTCGAAACTGGGCCGCGGATTGCCGCCATGCTCGATGACGCAGCGGGCCGGCTCGGCCGCCGCCCTGCGGCGGTGTGCCGGGAGTTGACCAAGCTGCATGAAGAGATCCGCCGCGGCGAGGTTGGAGCGCTCGCGCTTGCCTATCGGGACGGCGCGGAGACGCGCGGAGAGTTCGTCGTCATCATCGGCCCGCCCGCCCAAGACGAACGTGCCGAGGCGACCGATATCGACGGCATGCTCAAGCGCGCGCTCGCGACTTCATCGCTCAAGGACGCCGTCGAAGCAGTTGCGGCTGCGACCGGCCAGAAGCGCCGTATCATTTATCAGCGGGCGCTGGCCCTGCCGAGGCGAGACAACGATGAATCCAGTTAAAACAGCCGACGACGCGGAGCGCCGCATCGCGTTTCGCTTCGGGCTTTCAGCCGAGAGCCGGGCCGCGGCCTTTCTGATTGCCAAAGGCTACCGCATCCTGGCGCGGCGTTTCCGCACGCCGCTGGGCGAGATCGACATTGTAGCGCGGCGGCGCGGCGTGCTCGTCTTTGTCGAGGTCAAGGCGCGCGAAAGCTTCGATTCCGCCGCCGAAGCAATCGGCAAGCGCCAGCAGAGCCGTATCATCTCGGCGGCTCAGCTCTGGCTCGCTGCCCATCCGGAAGATGCGATGCGCGATATGCGATTCGACGCCGTTCTGGTAGTTCCGGGATGCCTGCCGCGCCACTTGCAGGCGGCGTTCGACGCATCCCTCTGACCCTACTGCGTCAGAACGGCCCGGTCGGCGGCGTTGGAAACGGCCTTGATCGCTTGGATGCAGTCTTGCGGGCGGCGGCAGCCGGTCAAGGGCGATTGGCGCGCGTTTAATCGCGCGCCAATCG